>JAYUKI010000210.1:0-5263 GCA_043764595.1 Myxococcales bacterium
ATACGACCCTTGGAAGTCCCCGACGGGGGGCTCTCGTATCCGAGGAGGAGCGACAACGCGAGGCGACGCTAAACCGGCGAAAGCCGACGGGATTCAACCCGTTTGTCGCTCTAACCCGGCTTCGGGACGGAGACGGCGGGGGCGGGAGCCGACGAGGGCGCAGGACTCGGGGTGGGCGGAGTCGGCGGCACGGCAGAGCCCGAGGCGGCGGGCTCGATCATCATGGGGGCGCCAGCATGGGGAGAGGGCATAGGCGCCCCAGCCGTGGCTTGATGCCCACCGCACGCCATGAGCGTGGAAAGCCCAGCCGCGGCGACACTCGCGCCGAACACCAGCGAAGCGCGCTTCGCCTTCGAGGCTCGCAGGTTCGCGATCGGAACGAAGCCCGCTTCCACCAAACCGAAGAGAATTTCTTCGTGCTGGTCGGCCAGGTACCGAACGCACAGCGAGCCTTGGGGGCTGTGGGCGAGGAGAGCTCGTCCCTCGAGCTCGCTCATGCGCGACAGATCGTGAACGTGCTTTTTGCAGACTCCACAGAAACGCGCGCGCCCCTCGACGGTCATCGTGTCCCAGTCTTCGTGGCACGGCAGCGGAATGGGGATCTCGGCGCGCTTCATCCTCTATTCGTACATGCGAAAAAGCCGGACGCGCAAGCGGCTCGGCCCTCAGGGCAGAAGCCCGAGTGCCTCGAGCTTGCGAAGGTGACCCGAGGCCGGATACGCCTGCTTGAAACGTGCGGCGCGCGCCTTCGCTTCGTCGCGCCGCCCGAGCTGGAAAAGCGCCTCGATCGCGAGCGACTCGCGCTCCTGCGAGAGTGAGCCACGGGGGAAGCGGCGTGCGTGCTCGTCGCAGAGACGAAGCGCTTCGGCGGGGGTCGATTTCACGGACTTCTGGGCACGCGACACGAGCTCGACCTCGAGCGATTCGTCTTCGGCCACCGGAGCGGAGGCCCGAGGAACGGGCGGGAAAGCGACTTGGGCGCTGGCCTTCGGGAGGTCTTCGAGCGACACGGTGGGCACGCTGGCCGCGGGCGCAAAAGCCACGCTGGGCGGCACGAGAGGCGCCGAAACGGCCGCTTTCGCCGACGCGACGATGGGTGACACGTGTTTGTCGGCCATGGGATCTTCGGGCCGGGACACGGCGAAGGTCATCACGACAGCCAACGAGACGGCCACGACTCCGACGATTCCCACCCCCATTCCGGTCGCGGCGCCTGTAGGGGCCGCTTGCGCCACGGGGTTCGGCGAAGGGCTTCCTGAGGGCTCTCCGCCGCTCGGGTTCCCGCCCCCACCGCCGGTTGGAGGCGGGAGCCCGAGCCTCGCAAAAAGAGCGGCTTCGGCGGACGCGAGCTTCGCGGCCGACGGGATGTCGGCGCGTGCGACCCGAAGCGCTCGTTGGGCGAGCTCGGGGGCGTCGGTGGAGACGTCGAGACGAGGAGGGTCGACGGGATCGGTCACGGGGTGCCTCCGTGGCGGCGAAAGTAGGCCATCACGATTTCTCGAGCCGCCTTGTGGCGCGAATAGGCCGTTTGCAGAGGACAGCCCACGATTTCAGCCACTTCGGACATGGTGAGCTCTTCGACTTCGTAGAGCACGAACACGTGTTTTTTGTCGTCGTCGAGGGTCATGACCGCTTGGTCCAAAAGCGAGAGAGCCTCACGGTCCCCCAGTTCCTTTTCGGGTGTCGCGAGAACGGGAACCTCGGGAAGATCCTCCGTGGGTATTTCACGCCGCGCGGGCGCCTTTCGACGAAACCCAGCGGCGGTTCTGAAACAGATTCCATAAAGCCACGTCCGCACGGACGAACGTCCTTCGAAGTCGCCGAGCTTTGCGTGGACCACGACAAAAACCTCTTGCCACGCGTCGTCCACATCGGCCTCGGCCACCATGCGGCGAAGCACGCGCGCCACGAAGCCACCGTGCTCGCGAACGAGCGCGCCGAGCTCGAGCGTGGGAGTCTCAGGAGCGGTCAACCGTCCTCTTCGGGGCTAGAGCGACAAACATGATGACTCCCTTCGGATTTCGCACGGTTAGCGGCGCTGCGCGTCGTTGCTCCTCCTTGGATAGAAGACTATCCGTCGTCGTCGCGTCTAGCTCAGCTTGCTAACCGTGTAAAATCCTCGGTCCGTCATCATGTTTGTCGCTCCTGGCCCGTCTGTTCGTCGTCCTCGTGTCGGGTGTCTTGGAAAGGCTCGCGCCCTGCCGTGCGAAGCCCGTTCACGGTCTCGTACGGTTCGAACGCTCTTGGTTTCATCCTTGAGTGCGTCATGGCGAGCGCGATTATGAACGAATCGGATTCGAGCATGGAATAGTCCCGTTTTTGGGCGGAGCACACCCGAGAGTACGCCTCCATACACCTTGAATTGCTTCAAAAACCTCCCTTTGAGTGTGCATGACAACCCGCCTCTTACTCGCTTCGTTGTTGAGTGCGTTGTCCTGCGCACCCGCAACGACTCCCGCCAACCTCAACGACACGCCGGACCCACCCGATCCGCCCAAAAATCGAGTCACCGTAAATACGCTCCGCGCCACCGACATCGACACCCTCGCGTCCGCAATTCCGACCATCCACGGCCCGCCGGGGCTAGACATCGAAGGACCGGCGTTCGTTCCTTTCCGCATTGGCCGCAAGACCACGTTCACGCTCCGTGTACGGCGCCTCGGAGGCTACACCGGCCCCGTGAGCGCCGTCGCGGTCGGTGTCCCTCCGAGCCTTCGCATCATGGCGGTCACGGCTGCCGGCGGTGACGCCCCCGCCGAGCTCCACATGAGCATCGAGGCGCTCTCGAAAGACGCTCCGTCCATCTCCCGAATCCAGATCGAAGTGAGTGGCGACGAGAAGCAGCTGCCAGCGCCCAAAGGCGCCTCGGCGCGGACGGCGATGGCCCCGGGTCCGTCCACGTTCGTGAGCCATACGGTCGATCTCGTCACGATTCCAGGTCCGGTCACCTTCGACGAAGCGCAGCGCGAACGCTCGGCCGCCCTCCTTCCGCTCCGGATGGACCACCTCGTCGGCGAGCGCGTAGACCGTATCGCCGCGAATGGAGCGCGCTGAGGGCATCTCTTGGTGTAGTGCCACGGAGGCGCCCTACGGAAACCTGAGTCCGAGTCCGACGTCCCCGAGAATGCCGGCAGGAGCCGTGGAAAAGGCCACTCTCGATTCGTTCGCCTCGCGGTACGTCACTTCGGCACGCACGAGCCCGACGTGCGCGCCAAGGCCCAAAGACAGCGCTAGAGGCCCCACGATACGAAGGGCGCCACGCGCTCCCAAAAGGGCGGAAACGGTCGCGACGCGATCGCCATAACTTTCGTCGAAGCCCGTCCCTTGCGCCCGCAGCGCCCCCAAAAGCATTCCGGCGCAGAGCATTCCATCCAATCGCCCTCCGCTTCCGACAAGTGGGCATACGCCAATCGTGCCGTATTGCGCGTCCGCCCCGACCTCTGCGCCGCGCGCGGTGCTCGTCCGGGTCTCGGGGAAGAGCCCTGCGCCGAAAAAGAATGCGCCGAAACGTGGTGGGCGGACTACGAATGTCGCCGCGACACCAAGCCCGGCGCCCGGTTGGAGGCCCGACGTCATTCCGAGTCCGACGTCCACCCCGAAGGCCCAGCCCGGTTCGGACTTCGGAGCTTGAGGCTTCTTGGGCTCGGGCTGGGGCGACGAAGCTGGCGGAACGACTGGAGGGATTGGCGCCGACGGGGGAGCTAGGGGTGGCGGCTCGGGGTGACGCACCCGCTCGGCATCGTCGATCAGGATGGACGCGATCAGCGAAGCGCGGTCGTCGAGCGCTCGGCACGACGCCTCGTGCGACTCGACCTGGCGCGAGCCGAGCACCGCCCCCGATTTGTCGAGGACCCGAAAGCTGGCGCGAAACCCCTTCTGCGGCGGAACAAGCGCCGCCACCGACCCTTCGACGGTGACCTCGGCTACGGCCGGGGACACGAACACTTCGCGTCCAAGGCGCGCCTCGATGTCCTTCGCGAGCTGCGGGGCCGCGATACACTCCTCGGCCCCGTCGGCGCGCGCCCACGCGAGCGAAGCCGTGAGACTCGGGCCCGCTCCTTTCGCGGCCGGCGCTTGCGCCAGAACAACGCGTGGGGCGAAAAGCAGCACGAGTACGAGGACGTTGGGAAGAATCGAACGATCACGCACGGCAAGGAGAAGCCTCGCACGATTCTGCGCGTCGGCGCACGGCGGCGATAGACTAAGCTTCGTGTTGCCCTTCTCACTGACCGAAACCGAGTCCCTCGTCGGCCTCCGCGCGATGCTCACGTGTGCCCGCGCCGATGGGGAAATCAAGGACTCCGAGGCTTCCCTCGTGTCCGTGGCGGCGCGCACCCTCGGTGTTCCGCTCGCGGACCCGCGAAGTCTCGTATCCGTAGGAACGGACGAGCTCGCGGCGGCCTTCCACGAGCCCGAAAAGCGCGAACGCGTGCTTCAGGCGATGATCTTGATGGCGCTCATGGATGGCGACGTGAGCGGTGCCGAGACCGAGCTCATCGCATCGTTCGCGAGGGCCCTCGAGGTGGACGAGCCTCGCGTCCAGAACCTTCGCCACGTGTCCGAGGGACGCCTTCGCACGCTCTGGCTCGACCTTGCACGACGCTCGTTCGCGCGGCCCATTTTCGAGCACACGCTGAAGGAAAAGGGTGTCTTGGGCGTGTGGAAGATCGTAGGTCCCATGGTTGGGCTCGCGAAAGATCCGGAGCTTGCGCGGAAGTACATTGCCTTGGGCGAGCTTCCCGAAGGCACTCTGGGGCACGGCTATTTCCGATTCATCGTGGACCACGATCTCGGCTTTCCCGGAGAGGGAATCGTGGCGGAAGAGGGAATGTGGCACGACCTTACCCACGTGCTCGCGGGCTACGACACCTCGCCTGCGGGCGAAGTGAGCGTCGTGTCGTTCATTGCCGGTTACGTGCGCGAAGACCCCTTTTTCTGGCTCTTCACCATCGCACTGCAGTTCCACCTCGGCATTCAGGTTTCTCCCTATTCGGCTGGCGAACGCGGCTTTTTCGACCCCGAGCTCGTGCTTCCGGCGCTGCGGAGAGGGATGGCCGTGAAGCGCGACCTCTCTCGAGGGTGGGATCCTTGGCCGGACATGGCACGTCCACTCGCGGACGTTCGGCGCGATCTGGGAGTCGCCGACTGAGCCCGGATTCAGGCTGAGCCTGGATTTCGCTCTGCCGCCGGAGGTCCGCCGACAGATCGAAGCGAATTCGGGCGTAGATTCGGGGACTTCGCGCGCAGGGATAGCTCCGCTATC
>JAYUKI010000211.1:0-5257 GCA_043764595.1 Myxococcales bacterium
CGTCGCTTCCACGATCTCGTTCCGACGGACGCCACCGAGACGTTTCCCTACGTCGCCAAGGAAGACGAGCTCCCGAAGAGTGCCACGTAGCGCTCGGGAGCAAGCGACGCGGCCAAAGGGCCTTCACCTTTGGCCGCGCCATTGCGGGTTGGCCTCGGCTCAGGGCGTGAGCACGGCGCGGAAGCGAACGCGGTTTTCCATCATCTTGGCAAAGGCCTCCTCGGCCTGCTCGAGCTTGAAGGTCTCCACCCTGGGCTTTACGCCCGTAAGTGCCGAGAAGGCCATCGTATCTTCGGAGTCGATGGCACTGCCGCTCGGCCAACCCGCGACGGTCTTTCCACTGAGCAGCCCCATCGCCGATACCGAGAGCGGCTCGAAAGGAGCCGCGACGATGAGCAACTTGCCCCGAGCCTTCAGGCCATTCACCGTGCTGCCGATGGCTTCGCTGTTGGGCGCGGTAGCAAGCACGACGTCCGCACCACCGAGCGCCGAAAGCCCCTCTGACGCGGGAGCCTTGTCCGTGTCGATGTATTCGTGCGCACCGAGCTCGCGTGCGAGGGTTTCTTTGTCGGCGCCGCGGGAAATGGCGACCGTACGGAAGCCCATGCGCGCCGCATATTGAATGGCCAAGTGACCGAGTCCGCCGATGCCCTGGACGGCGACCGTGTCCCCGGGGCGCGCGCCGCTGTTGCGAAGCGCGTTGTACGTGGTGACCCCGGCACAAAGGAGCGGACCTGCGTCCACGGCTTCCATGCCCGCGGGCATTCGCGCCACGGACTCGTGCGGCACCACGACGTATTCGGCATATCCGCCGTCGTGGCTAATCCCAGTAACTTTGCCCGACTTGCAGTTGATGAAGAGCCCTCGGCGGCAAGCGTCGCACTGGAAGCAGTGCCCACCGTGCCAGCCCACGCCGACCCGATCGCCCACTTTCCAAGCCGTGACGCCCGGACCAACGGAGTCGATTTGGCCGGCAATTTCGTGACCAGGAACGCGCGGAAGCACGAGCCCAGGAAAGGCTCCCGACTGCACGAACATGTCGCTGTGGCATACGCCGCACGCGGCCACTTTGATGCGAACCTGCCCGGGTCCTGCTTCCGGAACATCGCATTCCACGAGCTGGAACGTTCCCGGTTTCGTGACTTGTACGGCCTTCATCGTCGCCATGCGGAGCTCCTTTCCACGCGCCAACGGTGGCGTGTGGGATGACCATGATGGGCGAGCGGGTCTCGGATGACAACAGCCGGTCTAGGACTAGCGCTGAAAGCAATAAAGCCTGGCTCGACCGTCGCAAGGGCGAACCGCACGACCCTCCGACGTCCAGTTCGCGCCGTCGGCGAGCGCCGATCCTATGGCGCCACTTACCTCGGCTCGGCTCGACGTGAAGTCGTTGCAGCGACGTGGATCGGCGGTCCCGGTCCAAACGGCGGCGTCGTCCGAGGGAGCGAGGGTCTTTCCCGTCGCCGTCACGGCGAGGCTCGTGAGCGGGGCACCCACCACGCCTTTGCCTGGAAAAACCACTGTTCCGTCCACTCTGCGGTAGGGCCCCAAGGCCCCCACACGCGACGCCGCTTCTTCGCGCTCGGTGGTGATGAAGGCGCGAAACGGCCCTTCGAGGCCTGCCGCGCGCGCTTCGAGGGCGCAGAGCGCGTCCGCCCCGAGTGGCCCGCTGGACTCGCCCCCTTCCCTTGCGAGATCGCCCGTGAAGCGTCCGTCCGTCACGAAGACCAAGCTTCCAGAGCGCGCGTCGGCCACGCTTGGTCCCGCGTCCGGCAAAGAGCCCAAATCGCGCTCCACCACACACGCGCTCAAGAGCAAACTGGCCACTACGGAAAACCCTCGGGCGGTCATGGTGCGCCGACCAGCCTTTCCACGCTGGGCATGAACACACTCCGCGGATACGCCTTTCGGAAGCGGTCGGCGCGGGCCTTGGCCCCTTCGCGATTTCCCTCACCAAGCAAAGCCTGAATGGCCAATACCTCGCGCTCTTCGCTCAAGCTGCCACGAGGAAATCGCCGCGCATGTTCGTCGGTTGCAGCCTTGGCGTCTGCCGCTCGGCCTCGCGAGAGCGCCGCGCGCGCGCGGTCCACGAGCGCTTGTTCTTCGGCCAGGGTCGATGCGGGCCGTTTGGCTTGGGCGCCGCTTGCCGCGGGCTCGGGGACCGCTGGAGCTGCGGACGCGGTCACCGAAGGGAACGCCACGGGCTCGACGGAAGCCTCGATGGTTTTTGTTGCACCACTCGACGCGCCGTCTGGAACGGCCGTGGCGCTCGATTCCGTTCGAACGAGGGGGCTTTGCTCCAAAGGCTTTGGAGAATCCAAAAGCCGATGTCCCTCTCCTGCCAAAAGACCAAGTCCGAACGCGGCGAGAAGCGCAAAAAGGCCTTTGCCAAGCCAAGAAGCCGCTTGCGTAGGCGCGCCAGTGTTGGCTCCCCCATCGGGCGACGGAGCCGCCGATCCCCCCATACCGCCCATCGCCGCAAGAGCCACACGGGCCTCGACACGACGGCAAAGGCGCGACTTGCGTGCCTCCTCCAGGGTGTACGCCTCGCGCTCCTCCGCGAAGAGTGCGCGCAAATCGTCATCGAGCGGAGCGGGCTCAGTCACCGGCGCCTCCTTTGGGCTCGAGGGCCGCGCGGAATCCATCGCGCGCCAATCGCAGCCGTGAATAGACCGTATTGAGAGGTATCGAGAGCACTTCGGCGATCTCGGGGGCGGAGAGCTCTTCCAGGTCGTGCATGACGAGGACGGCTCGTTTGTCGGCATCGAGCGCCTCGAGCGCCGTGAGGACTCGGTATTTCGCGTCGAGCTTTCGCACGATCTTCGGACTGTCGGGGGCATCCTCGTAGGCGCGCCCGCGATGCCATCCGAGCCTGCGGTAGTTCGCGGCAAACCGTGTGGCAAATCCGAAGAGCCAAGGACGAATGGGCCTTTCGCGATCCCACTTGGCCAGAGATTCGTGCACGGTCACGAAGAGCTCTTGGGCTACGTCGTCCACGTCGGCCGAACGCACGCCGAGACGCTCGAGCGAGCGGCATACGAACGCCGCCTGCGACTCGAACAGCTCACGAAACCCCGGCCCAAGGGCGTCGGGAGGCCCTTCGGAAGCGACCTTTTGGGCCACCTCGCCATTAAGGTCCGTCATGGGGCGCGACCCTCGAGCCCAAGGGCGAGTCCAAAGTACACGGGGCCGGTCGTCGCAACACGGGCGCCGTCGAGCATGTATCCTACACGCACGGGAACGACTCCGCTCTCCACTGCGGCGCGAACCGAAAACGCTCTCGTCATGGGGTATCGCACCCCGGCACGAAGTCCCAATGCGACGAAGGCATCGCCGCTCGGTGGCTCGGCACGGAGGGCCGCACGTGCGTCGATGATTCCCAAAGAGACGTCGCCGCACAGAAGGAAATAGGTGCCTATGCCGCCACATGGCACCACGTGGGCCGCATGCACCGCCGCGACGAGCTGGTCCGTGGTGCCCGCGGCGGACGCGGTTCGTTCGGTGGAGCCTTCGACGTGGAGCGAAAGGCCTTGGACCACGAGGCCGAGTCCCAAGCGCCCCCCGAAGGTCGCCGACGGAGCAAGACCGAGGTGCGCAAAGCCATCGACCGTGATCGAGGGCCGCACCACGGCCCCATCGCGAGGCGGGCTCTTGTGGGGCGGAAGCGGCATGGAGGACGGCGCGGGTGGGGTCGGCGCGGGCGCGGCTCCGGCCTCTTGTGGGGTAGGCAAAGCGGGCAGCTCGTTCGTTCGCGGCGGAGCCCCCCCGCCGATGGGATCGATGGTGAGCGCCAACGTGGACGCCAGAGTCTCGGTCAGAGTCGTGCACGAGGCATCCGCGAGCGTGCGCCTCCCGAGCGCCCCGTCGTGGTCAGAAACGTCGATTTCGCCCACGAAACGGCCGCCGCGCGAGGCCACGTGCACGCGAAGCCCAAGAGCCGCACCAGGGACGAACGGATCGAATCCGAGGCGGGTCACCACGCGCTCACGAAGGACATTTTCGCCGGGGCAAGTCCCCGTCGCATCGTCCGCCGTGTAGACAAGGCTCGCGCGAATGGGCTCCTCCGCCGAAGCGCCAAAGGGCAGGACGAGTGTGGCGAGCGCGGCCCCGACGGCCAGGCGTTCGACGATCGGTCGAGCCATGACCGAAAGCCATACCACGGAACACGCAGCTCATCGGGAGACGCGCACCACGAAGTCGTCCACGTTCCCGGAGAGGGCCTCTGGACTGCCCGAGCTCGACGTGTAGTAGGGCCCGAGGCCTGCAGACGCCGTGGTCGACGGAGCCACCCGCGCCCCAAGCTTGGCGGCCTCCACGCCATCGAACAAAAGGCGTGCCGTGCCCGCGGTGTCGAGCGAGAGCTCGAGGGCCGACCACACCTTGGACGGCACGAAGTTGGGTATGGGTACGAAGGAATCTGTCGAGGTACCGAGGATGTGGTGCACGAGCGCATATCCCCGCGTTCCCGCGCGGCTCGGATCCAGCTTCCCGTAGTCGGTCCAGACGATGGCCGCGGTGCTGTCGCCAAGAACCACGAACGCCAGATGGTGGCCATTCGAGGCATAGGGCGCATACTCGGGCCGAAAGCGAAATTGAACCGAAACGCGGGCGACCGGGAGTGGCCCCGTAACGCGGGCATAGAGCTCCGAAGGGCGCCCCATCCGACGGGACCGCGGGGCCGACCAAAACTGGAGACTGTCTTCGAACGTTCGGCCGGCGTCGTCGATTTCGGGCTCGCCCCGCACCGTCCAGGCGCCCACGCGGGTGGCTGGACCCTCGAAGAACTGGCAATACACGGATTCGTTCGCGAGCGCCGTCGGACAAGGTCCCACCGACGCCGCATCCGGTGAAGAGTCGGAATCCGGAGCTCCCCCGTCCAAGACGGGCGTCTCCTCCGAGGGAACACGGGCATCGGGGGCGTTCGGAGCGGGCGTCGGAAACGAAGCATCGAGCGTCGTCGAAGATCCCGTATCGGGCAAAGTGCTCGAACAGGCCACTAGAGAAAGAGGGAGAATGCAGAGGGCCACGAGGCAAAAGTGCTTCATGGCCCTCATTTGTCGCCCTCTCGGCGAATCCGTCACACCGCCCGAAGAAAAGTTGCCCGCAACGAGAAAGGCTCAGAAGAACAACATCGAGTACCTGATTTCACCCATGTCGAGGCCTAAATCAGCGGTCGTGATTCTCGAACAACTGCTCACGAGCACGAATGCACGAGCACTTTTCGACCGAACGCATGCCGACGGCTACTTTGCCGGAC
>JAYUKI010000212.1:0-5253 GCA_043764595.1 Myxococcales bacterium
GCCGACGGCGGCACGCTTCATCTGCTCGACACGCGAGGTCTGCAAGAAGGCTCGGCCCCCGCCGAAGCGGACGACCGTCGCGATGCGCTCTCGTCGGTCGCAGTAGAGCTGAAAAAGCGCGCTCCGGACGCCGTGGTCTTCGTGGTTCGGGCCCAAGACGTCGACAGCGCGATCGACGCCGATCTCACCGGCCTCGAGCAAGTCTTGGCCGACGTCGAGCGCGCCCACAAATTTCGGCCTCCCATCGTCGGTGTGCTCACCCACTGCGATCTCTTCGAGCCGAAACGCACCCGCTTGCATGCTCCGAAAGACGAGCCCGAAGAGGCGCTCCACGAGAAGCTCACGTACGTCTCCGAAGCCGAAGGCGCGCTCGAGCGAAAGCTGAAATCGCGAGGCCTCTTGGTCGCCCACGTGGTTGGGGTCCGCGGCATCAGCACGTACCTCTCGTTCGCCAAGGACGGCTCGGTTCGCGACGACGAGCGCTGGAACATGGATGCACTCTGCACCCTCTTGTATGCCCACATGCCGAACGCGGGACGCGGCGCCTTCGTTCGGCTCGCGCGTGTCCGTGGCCTGCAAGAAGAGCTCGCGCAGAACCTCACGCAAGCCACGGCGGCGGTCTGCGCGGCCGTGGCGGCGATGCCCATCCCGGTCGCCGATCTCGTGCCGATCACGAGCTTGCAGGTGTCGCTGGTGGTCGCGATCGCCTGGATCGCCGGGCGCACGATCGACAAGAAGACGGCTCTGGAGTTCTTGGCGAGCGTCGGTGCGAATGTGGGCGTTGCGTTCGCGCTTCGCGAAGGTGCCCGAGCGCTCGTAAAGTACGTTTTCCCCGGTGGCGGCGCAGCCGTCTCGGGAGCCGTGGCGTTCGCGGGAACGCTGGCGATTGGCGCGGCGGCGCGGGCCTACTTCCTCCGCGGCGAGAGCCTATCCACCGCGAAAGAAACGTTCGAACGTGGCAAAGACGCGACGCCCGAAGAGGGAGAAGGAGAGCCCAAGGATTCCCCATGAGCGAATTTCCCCAAGCCACGAGCCGTGCCGAGGTCCGCGTCGTGCAAAGCCGAGTGGCCGGCAAGAGCGTGTTTCATACGGCCTACGCCGAGTCCCCGCTTGCGCTCTCCTGCCCCAAGAACCACGGCACTGCCGCCTGGGTGTATCCAACCGTCCTCGGCCCCGGAATGCTCCACGGCGACACCCACGCGTACGCGTACGACGTGGCCGAGGACGCGACCTGCTACGTCGGCTCGGTCGGCATCGCGCGCGCCTTCGCTGGCGACACCAACCTCGAGGTCCGCGCAACGGTCGCACGCGGCGGGTTGCTCGTGTTCGCCCCGGAGCCTCTCACCGGTGCCGTGTCGGCCAATCTCGTGCAGGATGCACGTTTTTCGCTGGCGACCGGAGCGTCCGCGCTCGTGATCGACGCGGTGACCGAAGGTCGACCCGCAACGGGCGAAAAATGGCGTTTTTCGCGGTTGCGCACGAAGTTGTCGATCGTCGTCGACGAGACGCTCGTGCTCGAGGAAGCCGTAGACCTTTGCCCCGGTGCCCGTGACGTGGCCGGCCACTTCGGAGACTACGGCGCGTTCGCGTTCGCGATCGCACTCGGGCCCCGCGCTCGTCACCTCCGCGAGGCCTGGCTCGCGGCGAAGCCACTCGGTACGGGCGAGCTCTTGCGGGTGGCCTCGCCTTTCGGCGACGACGGCGCCACGATTCGGTTGGCCGCGAAGAACGCCCATGCGCTCGCCGCACAGATGCCGTTCTTGCTTGGAAACCTCGACGAAACCTTGGGGGACGATCCTCGGACGAGGAGATCGTGGTGATGCGATCCCGCCTCGCCCGACATGCACCTTGCCCCCCGTGACCTCGAAAAGCTCGTCCTCCATCAGGCCGGATTCCTTGCGCAGAAGCGCTTGGCGCGCGGCCTTCGGCTAAACTACCCCGAAGCGGTTGCGTTGCTCGCGACGCAGCTCCTCGAGTGGGTTCGCGACGGCAAGACAGTGGCCGAGCTCATGGACCTTGGCCGGCGCGTACTTGGCCGCGCCGAGCTCCTTCCCGGAGTTCCCGAGCTCGTTCACGAGGTTCAGGTGGAAGGCACCTTCCCCGACGGAACCAAGCTCGTCACCGTCCACGATCCCTTCGTGCTCGATCGGGGAGATCTGTCCCTTGCCCTCTACGGCAGCTTCCTCCCGAAGCCCCATCCGTTTGCGGATGCCACGAGCCAAGAGGCCATCGTGCCCGGGGAGGTCGTTGCGGCTTCCGGACCGGACGTGAAGCTCGCCGAGGGCCGCGTGCGGACGACGCTGCTCGTGACGAGCCACGGCGACCGCCCCGTTCAAGTCGGAAGCCACTACCCGTTCGAGGAGGCCAACCGCGCTCTTGTGTTCGATCGCGAAGCCGCCCGCGGCATGCGCCTCGACGTAGCCGCCGGAACGGCCGTGAGGTTCGAGCCCGGCGAGGCCCGCTCGGTGACTCTCGTTTCCTTTGCGTCCTCCCCCGCGGCCATTCCCGCTCGCCTCGCCGAAGAAGACGCCCGATGAGCACCCTCTCGCGCAAGCGCTACGCCGAGCTCTACGGTCCCACCGTCGGCGACAAGATTCACCTCGCCGACACCGGTCTCGTGCTCGAGGTCGAAGCCGATCTTGGCACCTACGGCGACGAAGCGACTTTCGGTGGCGGCAAGGTTCTTCGCGACGGCATGGGCCAGATGCCAGGTGCCTACGACGCCGAGGCGCTCGATCTCGTCATCACCGGAGTGGTCTTGCTCGACGCAAAAAGCGCCGTGACCAAGTGCGACGTTGGCATCAAGCACGGACGCATCGTCGGCCTCGGAAAGGCGGGAAATCCTCGAACCATGGCGGGTGTCACTCCCGGCATGATCGTCGGCGTCACGACCGAGGTACTCTCCGGGGAGGGCCACGTTCTGACCGCGGGCGCCATCGACGCGCACGTGCACTTCATCTGCCCGCAGCAAGCGGAAGAGGCCATCGCCAGCGGTGTCACGACGCTCATTGGCGGAGGCACGGGTCCCGCGACCGGCACGCTCGCCACGACCTGCACTCCCGGCATCGAGAACATGCGGCGCATGCTCCGCGCGACCGACCGGCTCGCGGTGAACATCGGGCTCACGGGCAAGGGCAACTCGCGGAGGCCCGAGGGGCTCGCCGACCAAATCGAGGCGGGCGCGATCGGGCTCAAGCTGCACGAGGACTGGGGCACCACTCCGGCGGCGATCCGCGGTTGCCTCGACGCCACGTTCGAGCACGACGTGCAAGTGACTCTCCACACCGACACCTTGAACGAGTCCGGATACCTCGAGGACACCCTCGCAGCCATCGGCGGGCGCACGATCCACGCGTACCACGCCGAAGGCGCAGGAGGCGGCCATGCCCCCGATATCCTTGCCATTTGTGGTCATGCGAATGTGCTCCCTAGCTCCACGAACCCGACCCGTCCCTACACGGTGAACACGCTCGACGAGCATCTCGACATGCTCATGGTTTGCCACCACTTGAAGCGCGAGGTTCCCGAGGACATCGCGTTCGCCGAGAGCCGCATTCGCAAAGAAACGATCGCGGCCGAGGACATCCTCCACGACCTCGGCGCGATCAGCATGATCTCGAGCGACAGCCAGGCGATGGGACGCGTCGGTGAGGTGGTGACGCGGACGTTCCAGACCGCCTCCAAAATGAAGACGGTTCGCGGCCGCCTCGAAGGCGAGATCGGCGAGAACGACAACCTCAGGCTTCGACGCTACGTCGCCAAAGTCACGCTGAACCCGGCGATCGCCCACGGAATTTCGGCCCACCTCGGCAGCATCGAGGTCGGGAAAATCGCCGACTTGGTTTTGTGGAAGCCAGGGTTTTTCGCCCTGAGGCCCGAGGTCGTGCTCAAGGCCGGCTTCATCGCCCACGCGCAGATGGGCGATCCGAACGCGAGCATTCCCACGCCGCAACCGAGATACGCCCGACCCATGTTCGGGGCGCTCGATCCGGGCGCTTCGTCGTTCGTCTTCGTGTCGAAGGCAGCGCTCGCGAACGACGTGCCTCGCAGCCTCGGGCTCGGCAAGCGCGCCATTGCGGTCTCCGGCTGCCGGAGCCTCGGCAAAGCCGACATGGTGCTGAACGACGCACTGCCAAAAATCGTCGTGAATCCGGAGACCTACGAGGTCACCGCCGACGGCGTTCGTTTGACGTGCGCGCCGGCCAAGACCCTTCCGCTCGCGCGCCTCTATTCGCTTTTTTGAGTCTGCCGTTCTCGATCTCGTACGACGACGTTCGTTCCGAAGGAGATTCCCATGGCCACCCCCGCTGCCGCTTCACCGATGCGCGTTCTTGCCCTCGCCGACTCCGGGTTTCCTGCCGGCGGATTCGCCCATTCGTACGGGCTCGAAGCGCACGCGTCGTTTGGCGGCCTCGAGGATGCCGAGGCCGTCCGGCGCTTCGCCAAAGACGCGCTCGACCAAGCCGCGTCGTTGCAGGGACCCCTCGTGTGCGCGGCCCACGCGCTCGTCGCGTCGGGAGGGAGCACGGACTTGGCCTCGGAGCTCGCCAGGTTCGATCGCACGGCCGAGGTTCGCACGTCGAGCGCCGTGCAAAATCGGGCGAGCCGCACCCAAGGACGAACGTTCTTTGCGACCGCGAGCGGCGTGTTCCCCGAGGAGCTCGCGGCGCTCTCGTGCTCCGTAAGCTCGCTCGTGTACATGCATCATGCACCTTTGTTCGGTGTGACTCTCGCCTCGCTCGGGCTCGACCTCGGTGACACCGTGAATTTGTTCTTGTTCGGACAGACGCGGGGAATTCTCTCGGCGGCCGTCCGTCTTGGGCTGCTCGGCCCCAACGAATCGCAGACGCTGCTCGACGGCCTCGGGACGAGCCTTGCCGACGCCGCTCGCGCGTCGCGCTCGAGGCCTCTGTCCGAAGCCGCCTCCACGAGCCCCCTCCTCGAGCTTCGCGCCGGGCTCCACGATGCCCTCTACGCCCGTCTCTTCCTTTCCTGAAGGTTCGACATGCCCCACGACGGTCCCAGCGATCACACCCACGAGCACCTCCCACACCCGGGCTTTTTCCGAGCGCGCCGGCCGAGGTTGACGCGCGACTACACGAAGCGTTCGTTCACCGTGGGCATCGGTGGACCCGTTGGGTCCGGAAAGACCGCCCTCCTTCTCGCGCTCTGCCGCGCGCTCCGCGATCGGGTGAAGCTCGGCGTGGTCACGAACGACATTTTCACGCGCGAGGACGCCGAGTTCCTCCACCG
>JAYUKI010000213.1:0-1589 GCA_043764595.1 Myxococcales bacterium
CGCAGTCCCAAGTGCCGCTCGATCTCCGCACCAATGGCGCGTGACCTCGGATCCTTCGCCCCCGCTCGGGCGGCGATGGTCACCACGTTCGCGGGGGCAATGTTCACTTGGGCTCCTCTTTCGGATACGTCAGGGTTTGCGGGTCTCGTCCGCGCGACCGGACGCGGATGGAGGGGATTTCGTCGAGTCGTCCGGCGACTCGTGCCGTGTGCCCGTGTTTGGCACAGGCACTCTCGATGGCCGGGAGCTCCGATTCTGGAGCCACGAGCATGAAGCCTTGGCCCATGTTCCACGCGCGGTAGGCGTCCGCGTCCGACACGTTGCCGAGCTTCTGAGCTTCCAGGACCGCCTCCGGCACGTCGCACGGATCGGTGAGGTCTACGCCGAGCTTCGTGCGCTTCAGCACGCGTCCGAGCTTGTTCGGAATGCCGCCGCCCGTGATGTGCGCGGCGCCCGACAGGCGCACGTCGGCGTCGAGGAGGTCACTCACGAGGGGGGCGTAAATGACGGACTTCGTGAGCGCGAGCTCGCCCCATGTGCTTCCGAGCGCCTTTTCTTCGTGCCAATTGGGCCCGAAAGCGCCCTCGAGGATGCGGCGGAGCAGGGAAAAGCCGTTCGAGCGAAATCCCGGGCTCGCGAGCGCGACGACGACGTCCCCGGCGTGCATGTCGGCGCCGGTGAGGGGCATTCGTCCCGGTGGATAGTGGCCAATGGCGGTGGCGCACCAATTGAAGTGCATGCCCTTGCCGAAGCCGCCGACACGCGGGCCGAGCTCGGCAATCTCGCCACCGGTGACCGAGATGCGGGCCACCTTGGCGGCGTCGTGGAGGCCACGCATGAGCGCGTCGACCGTGGCCGGATCGATGCGGTCCACGTCGAGGACGTTGGTCAGCGAGAGGGAAGTCGCTCCCGCGGCCGCGAGATCGTCGGTCACCATCGCGACGAGGTCGAAGGCGAGCGTGTCGTAGATGCCCGTGCGCTCGGCGAGCTCGACCTTGGTGCCGATGCCGTCGGTGGTGGTCGCGATGCGGGCGCCGTCGATTCGAGTGGCCTGGGCGAAGTGCGCGCGCAGGGTGGGATCGCATTCGCCCGCGAGCCCTTCCCGGAACGCGTGGGTTCGCTCTGCCCATGCCGCAGCCGCGGCCGAGGCCACGGCTTTGCGGTCGAGGTCGCCGAGGCGCGCGTCGCTCATTCGGGCAAAATCTCCCGGAAAACGAGCGTGCGATCGCGATCGGCACCAATCGAAAGGATGGAGAGGCTCGCGTCGAGCTCGGCTTCGAGGAAGGCGAGATAGCTGCGTGCCGTCTTCGGAAGCGCGTCGCGATCGTTCACGCCTTCGAGGGAGCCGAAGCCCTCGAAGTCCCGGTAAACGGGGGAGCCAGCGCGGTACTCGGTGGCGACCCGAATCGTCTCGAATCCCGCGAGCACGTCGAGCTTGGTGATGGCCATGTCGGTCACACCGTTCAAGCGGAACGCGTGCCGAAGGGCCGGAAGATCGAGCCAACCGCAGCGCCGCGGACGTCCCGTGGTCGCGCCGAACTCGTGGCCGAGTGCACGGATTTTCTCGCCGGTTTCATCGTGGAGCTCGG
>JAYUKI010000214.1:0-5248 GCA_043764595.1 Myxococcales bacterium
GGACGCCGTGAAGCACATCGACATCTCGTGGCTCACGCAGCTCCGTGCGCAAATCAAGACCGAGATCACCTCGAAGCAGACTCCGCCACAGCGCTTCTACATGGTCGGCGAGACCTACGATTTCGGCAATCGTGACATTCTAAAGACGTACATCGATCCGGCCACGAAGCTCGACGGGCAGTTCGACTTCCCGCTCCGCAAGAACCTCGTCGAATCGGTCATCATGCGGAAGTTCCAGGGCATGAACGACCTCGCCGCGTTCATGAACGGGAATGACTACTACTATGGCGGAAACGCCATCATGAGCACGTTCGTGGGCAATCACGACTTGCCACGAATCATCCATCTTGCGGCCAACAACCGGCTCTGGGGCGACGACCAAGGCTCGGATGGAAAGGACCGCTCGTGGGCAAACACCCCGGGGATTCCCCAAGAGCGTGAAGCCTTCGAGCGTCTGGCGAATGCGTACGGAGTGCTCTTCACGAACCGCGGCGCCCCGCTTCTGTATTACGGCGACGAAATCGGGCTTCCGGGGGCCGGCGATCCGGACAACCGTCGTTTCATGCAGTGGCAGGGCCTCGACGCGAATCAAACTTGGCTCCGCGACCGCACGAAGAAGCTTCTCGAGATTCGCACGAAGCACCCGGCCACACGCCGCGGCGTGCGAGCCACCATCTCGGCGGACGCGGACAGCTGGGTTTACTCGCGAACCACGGCGGGAGACACCATCTACGTGGCCATCAACCGTGGCGACACGGACAAGGCCATCTCCGGGCTTCCTGGCGGTCCGCTCGACGAGCTCGTCACTGGAACCACGGTCAACGGTCCTTCGGCCACGATTCCGCCGCGTCAGACGCGCGTCTTCTTCAAGAAGTAGCCAGGCCCTTCGGCGATGGCCGAATCGGATCGATCCTTGGCCGCATCGGTGCTTCTCAAGCGAGCGTCGGTGCGGCAGATCATGAGCATGTCGAAGCTTGCATCGTTCGTGGGGTCGCTCGCTCTACTTTCCTCGCTTTCCGTAGGGTGTGGTCCTGTACGGAGCCCATCGGCCGCATCCACATCGCGGGCTCCCGTGACCGAAATGACGTCGAGCGCTTGGGGGTTCTCGACGTCGTCCTATTGGATCGAAGGCCCGACTGGGCTCGTCGCGATCGATACGCAGTTCTTGCCTTCGGAAGCGGAGCGAATGATCGCGACGGCCGAACGGCGCACGGGCAAAAAATTCGAGCTCGCGATCGTGCTCCACGCAAACCCGGACAAGTTCAACGGGACCGCCACGTTTCAAAGACATGGCGTGAAAGTCGTGACCTCGAAGCAGGTCAAAGACCTCCTCCCGAGTGTGCACGAAAAGCGCCTCCGCGCGTTCTACGAACGCTACCAACCCGACTACCCGAAAGACCTGCCTTCGCCCGACGTCTTCGGGGACAAGGACACCATCGTTCGCGCCGCGGGCCTCGAGCTCTCGCTCCACACGATGGGTGCAGGATGCAGTGAAGCCCATGTCGTGGTCGAGTGGCAAAAACACGTGTTCGTGGGGGACCTCGTCGGCAACGGTGTCCACTCGTGGCTGGAGATCGGAAAGGCCGACGAGTGGCAAAAGCGACTCGACGAGATCGCGGCGTTGGGCCCGGTGGTGGTCCACCCCGGCCGCGGAAAAACGGGTGGCCCCGAGCTCGTGGCGAACGAGCGCCAATACCTGACCAAGGTCGCCAAGATCGTGTCGGACGAAAGCCCGTCGATGCCGATCGACGAAGTTCGGCTCGAGCGCGCCAAGGCGAACATTCGCTCCGCGTATCCCGATTATGGATTCCCGGTATTTCTTGAGATCGGCCTTCCAGCCGAGTGGGAGCGCCAGGCCCGGAAGCGGTAGCGAGCGCCAATCGGATCGAAACCCGCCAACTTCCGCGAGGCTGGCTTCACCTATTTAGGTCCCCAGCGATCCCTCGTCCTCGACGCCGCCCAAGGCTGGATTTCGGTCCAATCGCTAGAAGACCCCGACGAGCTGGAGCCTCGGGCCATGGAAAATGTCGAGTCCGCCGAAGTCGACCTTCTTGCCGACCTGGTAGGTCGTACCGTCTTGTGTCTCGGTGGCCCGAATTTCGGAGAGCACGGCTTGGTAGATGCCCTCGCCGTGGTACTGGGCTTCGAGAAGGAGGCGAAAACGGCTGTTGCGCGGCGTGAGGCGCAGACGGCCGCCAAGACCCAGCGAAGGGTTCAATACCAACGCAATGGGCTTTTCCACGTTTCCATTGGCGAAGCTGTATCTGGACGGGCCGGCGCCTCCGTAGATTCCGACGTCACCAAAGAGGGACAGCAGCCGACCTTCGCCTTGACCGAAGCGAAAGGTCCCTCCGCCCATGTAGGTTTCGGTGGTGAGCTTTTGGGCCGTGCTCTCGCGGTCGAAACGGAAGTTTTGATTCTCGGAGCCTGGCGGATTCACGTCTTTCAGCTCGTAGAGAATGCGCGGGAGGCGATAGCTCATGTAGCGAAAGCCGACGACCACCTCTTCGATCCAGTACTTGCCGACGGTCTCCGGTGGTAGCAAAAATGCGACGTCGTACGCGATGTCGAGCTGGCTGTACGAGAGCTGGAGGGGAGCTTTGGCGACGACGCCCGTGTCGCCCCCGGTCGTCGGATCGACCGCAACTTCGGAAACCTCTCCGGCCGTGAATGTCGCGTTCTTGAACCGCGTTTTTACGCCCAAAAGGCCGGCGCCAATGTCGATGACGTCGCTGGCGAATCCACTCACTCCGATGCGCTCTCCGAGCGAACCGGAGCTCGTGATGCTTCCGCCGGCCCCGGCGAGACGGTCGGTCGTGAAGGCTCCCCCGAGCGTGGCGGCATTCTGGACGTGGAGCCAATCGAACGCGACTTGGAGGCGCCCCCCGACCATGGCCACGGGGCTCACGTCGTATTGGAGGCGACGCGTGCGACCCGTGTAGTCCCCGCTCACTCCCTTGGTGCCCACTTGGTTGAAAAAGACGACCTCGCCGTCGAGCTTGGCGTGGGCTCGGAGGGAGTCCCACTTAACGCCGACGACTTGATCGACGATGCTCTCGCGCAGGTAAAATCCTGGAGTTCGTTCCCGTGTCACGCCCAGGCTGCTCGCGAGTGCCGTGTTCACGTGCTCCAGTGTGGTTTCGTCGCGCGCGGCACGCGCTTCGGCCTCGTCGATTCGAAGGGGGACTTCGGCGAGACCGAGGCGTTCGATCTCGGCGCTGCGGTCTTTGGTGAACAGGTCCCGCTCGGCGAACTGAATCGCGCGAGCCGTCTGCTTTTGCACCACGGGCGCCAAGGCTCTCGATTCGAGCGTCGTCCGAAGGGCGAGCGAAAAAACGGCGAGTGCGTCTCGGGCGATCCGGTCGCGCACCGGGTCCGTCAGGTCCGACTTTGCGGCGGCATCGAGCGAAGCGAGGAAGGCACTCTGCGTGTCGGTCGCGAGGTCGCTGGCGACTTTGGTGGCTTGCTTGGAGCGAACGAGCTCCGGAGGATCCTCCGCGACGGTAGGTGCAAGCTGCACATTTTTGCGAACGAGCTCTTCCGTCAGCTTTGCTTGGGCGACGAGTGCCTGTCCGTGATCGTTGGACGCCTTGTCGTACGCGAGAAAAAGCTCCTTGAGGCCCTTGGCCTCGGGCGAGAGACTCGCGAGCCCGTCGAGGACGCTGGGGTAGACCGCAGGGTATTTTCTCTGGCTTCCCGCGTACTTTGCGACCTTCCCAAGGTGAAGGCGATAGAGCTTTACTGCGGGGATCTCGTGCTCGCCAGTCTGGTAAGGTGGACTTGCCGCAACCTCTTTGCGAAGTCGGTCCGCGGCGTCGCCGTGCAGGCCGAGCATCGTGACCCAGTCGTCGCCCGGAGAGTATGGCGTGGCCGTAAGAATGCCGACGAGCAGCGGCCGAACGAGAAGGATATCCTTCGTGCGATCGACGACCACCTCCGGGATGGCCTCTTCATTGGCAAAGGCGCGCTGGGCGCGCACGTTGAACGTGGCCGGGGCGCACGCCATTCCGCCCGAGGCGGCAAACGCGGCGGCCATGGCCAAGGCGACAGGCTTCTTCCAACGGGCCGCGAGTGCCCTGTCTCGGCTCTTCCGCATCAGTCCTTCATTTTCCGGCGATGACCTGGAACATACCAGCCCGAATCCGAGAAGACGGCTCCCTTTGCGCAAGCTGCGACGCTCCAAAAGCCCGCATTCTGGGACCGTCTACAAGCATGAAGCTGCACGGAAATCCTTGCTCGAGCATCCTGTTTTGAATGCCGACCGAGCATGGGGAGCCACTTCGTTCTGCGAACTAGCCTACGCGCTTGGCCAGTCGATGGATGGCTTCGGGGCGTGCGGCGTCTTCAAAAAGCTGTGGCAAGAACGAGGGACTGACCGGAAGCTCTTTCGACAGGCGCGCAAGACATTCGGCTTGGACACGCTCTCGAGCGGCACGCGAAGCGCCAACCTGGATGGCTGCGTCGTCCGGGGTGCTCACGGGCGCTTCTGGTCCAATGCCCACGCCTTCCAAAGCGACTCGCTCTTCCTTCGAAAAGAGGGGCGGTAGGACGCAGTTTACGACCACCTTGCCGATGGGAAGGTTGAGCTCGTGGCGAAGCGAGGCGGCAAGCTCGATGGTTTCCTGGGTGGGCATGGCCTCCGGGAGAGTGACGAGCACCACGGCGCAGGTTTTTTCATCTTGGAAGAGCGTCCACGCCTTCTCGGCATCGCGTCGCAGGAGCCCGGGCGGGGCCACGTCGAGGATGACTTTCGGCACCCGGAGCATGTCGAGCCCGTGGCCGGTAGCCGGCGCATCGAGAATGACCACGTCGTACTTCGGGCTTCCGTCCTCCAGCGTCTCGGTGGTGTGCCACCACGCTTTGCCCAACATCGCCCACTCGTGCATGCCCGGAATCGCAGCAAAAAAGGAGCGAACGTACCTGTTGTCGAAGAGGAGCGAATAGAGGGCGCGCGAGTTCAGGGTCATCATCCCGTACTCTTCCATCGCCACTTCGGGAGTCATGTTGACCGCCCACACGTTGGGCGCCACGGGCATCGGCTCCTGGCCGACGAGGTCGGAGCCGAACATCGCCGAAAGGCGCTCTTTCGCGTTGCACATGGCGACGAGCACACGCTTGCCCTTGTGGGCGATGGCGAGGGCCTCGGCGGCGCACACGGTGGTCTTTCCGACGCCACCTTTGCCCGTGACGATGAGGAAGCGACGCGTTTCGAGCCCGGACATGCTGCCCCTTCGTACCTTTTTTTCGG
>JAYUKI010000215.1:0-5246 GCA_043764595.1 Myxococcales bacterium
AAGAGCGTTCCGTCCCACCTCCGGGCGAGCGCCATGGCCCTGGCGATATTCTCGATTCACCTCTTTGGAGACCTCTGGTCGCCTCCGCTCGTCGGCATCTTGTCGGACCACCTCCCGCCACGAATCGCCATGCTCTCACTGGCCGTCGCGATTGGCCTCTCGGCCTTCTTCTGGTGGCCACGCGCCGCCGAAGCGGCCCGTCCCACGCGCACGCCGACGCGCACACCAAAGCCAGCCGCCCCAACTCTTTAGAGGTCCAAGAGGTGCAAGAAGCGAAAGGGCCGGTTGACCTGGGTCCCTCGAACGCGATAGGACCGCGCCACCAGCGCCGTGGCTTCCGCAGCGCAGCTTTCCCGCGATGCCCTTCCAATCACTCCACGTCCCGAGACGTTCCGTCGTCCGGCTGATTGCCGCGTGGGGCATCCTCGTTTCCTGCCTTTTCTGCCTATTTCCGCGTACTTCCGCGGCCCAGGCGGCCGGCGACGCGGGCCTCCCCGGTCCAACCACCGCCACGCCCCCGAGGGACGCCGGGGCCCAAGCTCCTCCTCAGGACGGCGGCGCCTCGACCACCACGGCGAACGCGGACGGCGGAGCGGCTGCGTCAGCGACGGCCCCTGTCCCCCCGCCCTCCCCGGCGACGGCTGCGGCGGCTGCGGCGGGCCCAGCGATTCGTTTGCCCCTCACCGAAGCCGAGAAGGCCGCGGGAGCAACCATCCTTTCGATGGACGTGCGCGGCAACCGTCGCGTCGCCAAAGACGACGTCCTCACGTACCTCCGCTTGAAGCCCGGTCAGTCGTTCCGACCCGAGCTGCTCGCCTCGGACGTGCGCGCCCTCTGGGACTCCGGATTCTTCGACGACATCGAGGTCGACCTCACGCGCTCGGACCGTGGCATCACCCTCGCCTTTTTGGTGCGCGAGCGCCCGAACGTAAAAGCGGTCGAGTTCGAGGGAAACTCCGAGATCGAGAACGACAAGCTTCAAGAAGCCATCGAGGTCAAAGCGAACACGATCTTGAGCGTTCCGGCCGTGCGCCGCAGCGTCCAGAAGATCAAGGACGCCTACGCCGAAAAGGGTTACTTCCTCGCGGACGTCGAGTCTTCGGTCGACGCCGAGAAGGACAACGAGGTCATCGTCCGCTTCAAGATCGCCGAGCACCAGCCGGTGACCGTGCGGCGCGTGACGTTCATCGGAAACTACAACGTCCCCGACACTGAGCTCCGTGAGGGCATGCAGACCGGCAACGCCGGATTCTTCGCCTTCGGCTCCGGTGGCCCGTACCGCCAAGACATCTTCGAGCGTGACGTGCTCATGCTCACCGCCCTCTACTACGACAAGGGCTACATGAACGTGCAGGTGGGAACACCGCGCGTGATGCTCACACCCGACCGCGAAGGCATCGAGATTACCGTCTCGATCCACGAAGGCCCCCGCTTCAAGATCCGGCAGCTGAAGGTCTTCGAACGCGACGCGGACGGCAAAGAAGTCGAGCCCATCGGCGGCCGAAAAGCCCTGCGCCAGCTCGTGAAAGCCAAGAGCGGCGACTTCTTCAATCGCGCCGAGCTCGTCAAGGATCTCACGGCCGTCCGCCTCCTCTACCGCGACGCAGGCTACGCGAACGTCGAAGCCGATCCCGAGACCGAGCTCGATCCGGTGCGTCGCGAGGTGGACATCGTCATCCCGATCCGCCGCGGTCCCCTCGTCCGTGTCGAGCGCATCGAGGTCAAGGGCAACACCAAGACCCGCGACAAGGTCCTCCGTCGCGAGATGGAAATCGAAGAAGGCCAGCTCTTCTCCGAGACCAAGGTCGAAGACTCGAAGCGGCGCATCACGGCCCTCGGCTACTTCGAGCGCGTCGACGTCAGCACCCAACAAGGCAGCAGCCCGGACAAGATCCAGATCACCTTCGAGGTGACCGAGCGACCGACCGGCACGTTCCAAGTGGGCGCCGGCTTCTCGAGCGTCGAAAACTTCATCGCCACCGCTCAGGTCCAGCAAGCCAACCTCTTCGGCAACGGCCAGTCCCTCGCCCTCCAGGCGCAGATCTCCGGGCTCCGTCAGCTCATCAGCGTTCGCTTCTTCGAGCCGTACTTCCTCGACTCGGACTGGTCGGCCAGCACCGAGGTGTACGACCAGCTCTACATCTTCACCGACTTCTCGCGTCGCTCCCTCGGCGGCTCGCTCACCTTCGGCTACGCGCTCATCCAGCCGTGGCTCCGCGTGAGCCTCACCGGCACCGTCCAGAACGACAAGGTCGACACGACGCAGGTCACGACCTTCCTCGGCTCCACGTCGAGCTTCTCGAGCACTTTCCAGCGCCTCCCGCTCGCGAACCTCTTCAACGCGGGCCGCACGGTCTCCCTTCGCCCGACGATCACGTACGACACCCGCAACAACCGCCTCTTCCCCACGAGCGGTCTCTTTTTGCAGGCCTCCACCGAGGTCGCGAGCGGCGTGCTCGGGAGCGAAATCGAGTTCCTGCGTCACCGCCTCACGGGTCGCTTCTACGTGCCACTCTTCGGCCAGACGGACCAAGCCGGCTCGGGCGTCGTGTTCAAGGTCAACACCGAAGCCGGCCTCGTCACGAGCCCCAAGGCCCAAGGCGTCCCGATCTTCGCGCGCTTCTTCCTCGGCGGCATTCTCGACGTCCGTGGCTACCGACTCCGCACGGTCGGCCCTCGCCTCCCGTTGAACCAGTCTCTCGACGTGAACTCGCCGCCCATCACGAACGGCGCGAACATCGGCGGAAACCTCCAGGCCTACACCAACGTCGAGCTCGAGTTCCCGATCATCGACAAGGTCGGCATCCGCGGCGTCACCTTCTTCGACGCCGGAAACGCCTGGAACCTCGAGGACCAGTACTGCCAGACCACGCCGGCGCCGCAGTTCTCGAAGCTCGTGCAGCCGTGTTTCACGGCCTCGTCCCTCGCGAACCTCCGCGCTTCCACGGGCTTCGGAGTCCGCTGGTTCTCGCCCCTCGGACCGCTTCGTTTCGAGTGGGGTTTCCCGCTGAACAAGCTCTACTTCGAGGAGAGCAGCGTCTTCGAGTTCACGATCGGAAACTTCTTCTGACGTCACGGAGAGCGGACCGAGGTTCGCTCACCTCCTGGCCGGTTCACTCCCGGCCGACGAAGAACTCGACATACGGCGTGCGGGTCCCACCGTCCGGCAGCTTGACGGGCGGTGGAACGGGAAAAGCCATCATCGCCAGGGCGTTGTCGGTGCAGTTGCGGAGGTCCGAAGCGGGCCCGCCTTCGTCCAGCGAGTGAACCTGTCCGTCGAGCCGAGTCACGGACTTTCCGAGCCCATAACCGCCGCCGGAGAGCGACTTCCGAAAGACCACGTTCCACGCGCGTCCGGTTCGCCCTGGTCCCTCGAAGCAATACTGAATCTTGGCCCCCGCCTGCTGGACGGCGGCTCTCACGTCTCCCTCTTTGGCGCCAAGGTCCGCCGCCCTCACGATCCGAATGGCGTACGCTTTCGGGGCGACGGGGGCGCTCGGCGTGGGGGTTGGCGCGGCCGACGGCGTCGGGACGGGGCTCGGTGAAGGCCCGGGGGCTGGGCCAGGCCCGGGTCCTGGCCTAGTGCCCCGCAGCGACGGCGACGGCGACGGTGCGGGTGCGGCCGAAGGCGGCGCGTCGAGCGGTGGCGTTACGGTGCTCGCCACCACGACAGGCGGCGGGGACGAGCGTGGAGTGGACTCGGCGACGAAACGATAGACCGCGTACCCGGCGCCTGCGGCGATGGCGACGGCAAAAAAGCCACCTACCGCGATCACCGCGACGACACCGCCGATGATCCCGCCGTTGTTTCCCTTGCCTCGGGACGCGTCGTACAGCGCGGCAGGAGGTGGTCCATGAAAACCGGGCGAACCGACCAGAACCGCAGGACCACCTGGTCCGATCGGTGGGCCGGGAGGCGCATACCCGAAGGCCGGCACGGCGGTCGGAGGCGGACCGCTTGGCGGACCGTGAGTGGGCCCTTGGGCGAACGCCGGCGCCCCGGGGACCGACGAAGCGCGGGGCGATGGCGCGACCGAATAGCTGGCCGCCAGAGGGCTTGATGGGGCCATCGAACCGGCGTGCACGGCCCCGTATCCCGACGGTCGCGGAGCGGAAATGAGGGTCCGCAACAGCTCGCGCATGGCGCCTGCGGACGGAAAGCGCTCGCTCTGCGCGACACGTGTGGCGCGATTGACGACGTCCGCGAAGCCAGGGGGCAAGTCGGGGCGCCGCTCGCTCACACGGCTCCTTCGCGTCGGGCTCGTCGTCGAGGCGAGCACGTCGGCGATCGACTCCCCCGCGAGCGCCGGCACGAACGTAGCCGCTTCTTCGAGCACGAGCCCGAGGGCGAAGAGGTCGGTGGCGGGACCTATCGCTCCGTAGTTCGCGTTCCACTGCTCGGGCGCGGCATATTGCGGAGTCAGTCCGACGGCCCCCGTGGTGACCGAGTTTCCCATTCCGCCACGCGCGAGACCAAAATCGAGGATCTTCGTCGTGGGTCCGGAAGGGCCAGGCACGAGCATCACGTTCGAGGGCTTGATGTCGCGGTGAACCACCCCTTGCGCGTGCGCGAACGCGAGGGCATCGAGGAGGGAGTCGGCGAGCTGCGCGAGCTCGTCCGAGGAAAACGGACGGCGTTCGCGTGTGCGAACCACGATTTCTTCGTCGAGCGTGCGGCCCGCGAGCCGTTCGAGCACGACGTAAGGCATGGGACCGAGAGGCGTCTGCAGCTCTCCCACGTCGTACATGCGAACGATCCCCGGATGCGAGAGCTGGAAGAGCACCCGAGCCTCGCGAAGAAACGACGCGCCCGAGTCGCCAGACCCAGGCTTCAAGCATTTCACGGCGACGGGTTGGTCGAGCGCGAGCTGCCGACCGGCGTACACGACGCCGAAGCCCCCCTCGCCCAGCACGCCTTCGAGGCGGTACTTGCCGTCGAGGACGCGGCCTTCGAGCTGAAATGGATCGTGCACCGTCGGCGCCTCTTTTCCGACGTTAGCGAAGTGCACCTCGTTTCGCGCCGAAATCGCACGCGAACGACCTCTCGCACGTCTGGCCCTCGCTGCGTTCCGTGCGGAGAAAATAGGGGGTTTGACGCTTGTCGGGGGGCCGGTCCTGAACTACTGTTCCGCCCGCCCGATGACCTCTCCGAATCCCCCCGCCCCGCCGCCCGCGTCGCCGAACCAAAAGATCCCCGTCTCCATCCAAGACGAGCTTCGAACGAGCTACCTCGACTACGCCATGAG
>JAYUKI010000216.1:0-1470 GCA_043764595.1 Myxococcales bacterium
CTGAACAAGCGCTACCTCGACGAGGTAGCCGCTCGCGAAGAAGGAGCGAAAAAGGCCGACGAGGCGATGGCCAAGGCCCGTGCCGCCGACGAGGCGATCCGGGCGCGCTCGCAGACTCTCGAAGAGACCACCACCGGCCACGCTGCCGATCTCCGCACGGCACTCGCCGATTGCCGAGCCACATCGCAGTTCGAAAAGTGCGACAACGGAAACCCAACCCCGGCCGAAAAGACCGAGTGCGAGACCAACTGCAAACAGTTCGGAGCGCAAAGGTCCGAAGACCTCTTCAAGCTGATGCTCCGCGCCTGCGCCGAGACCGCCGAGGTCGATCCCAAGCTCACGAAGTGCCTCGTGGACGGACGTGTGTGGTCGCCCAAAACCCGCGCCGAAGAGTGCTCGAAGAAGTGCGCCGCCCTCGGAACGAAGCTTCGCACGTGGGCTACGTCCCGCGCGAAGTGCTGCGACGGCACCCTCGCCCCAAAGTGCAAAAACTCCGACCTTCGCACGGACTGCTGCGAAGGCCATCAAGGCATCTGCCCCGAGCCAAAGCCGCAAGAGTGAGCGCGCTGTAGACCGCTGTCCTACACCAACCGAGATACAGACTCGCCTCAGGTGTGGATCGAACGAGGACCGCGATCGGTACGATCGGCCTATTTTTCTCGGATGGCCCTGATGGACGGGCCTTCTTTCGAGGAGCAGAGCTGGGCGCAGTTCGTGCAGGTGCATTTCTTTGCATGCCGCTCCCGTCGATTCCGAAGGCTCCTCGTCTCCCGACCCGAACCGGTACGGCTTCGGAAGCGACCACTCTTCGTTTCGACCGAAAGAGCCTCCGCGAGGCCGGTCACCGAGCGCACGCAGCAGGTCGGCTCTCCAACGAGCAGCTCGTGCGTGTCGAGGAGCTCTGCGACGTCCTGGGTGAGGGTCACTTGGGGTCGACCGTGGAGCTCGCCGACGAGGATTTGCTCGAAGTGTTCGATGCCGAACCCATGGGGGAATGGATCGAAGTGCCCTTTCCGGTCGGAGGCCTCGTCGACTCACGCCGGACGGGTGGAGGCGCGAGCGCGGTGTGGCTTTCGGACGACGCCTTGCTCGAAACAAGCGGTGAATCGTCGGCCGTGTCCTTCCCCGAATCGCTGCCGGACTGGAGCGACGCCTGGAGCGCGGCGATGCCTTCGAGCGCGTCGTCTTTTCCTCACGTGAGCGCGCCTGGCTGCTGGACCTCGAACGGCGTCGATTCGATTACGGGAAACCATTCCGCGAGCTGCGATGGGGCTTCGAGGCCTTCCTACCCGTCGCATGCGTATCCGTCGCGTCCGTTGCACGACGAGTATCCGGTCCCTTCGTCCGTGAAGGCTAGCAACGCCATCACGTTGCCTCCGCCTGTCCGTGACGCCTCCCGTTCTCCCGAGTGTCCGCGTCCGTTTCCGTCGAGTATTCCTCTTGCGCAGGTGACGTTGCTCTCGGCCCAGC
>JAYUKI010000217.1:0-5234 GCA_043764595.1 Myxococcales bacterium
GTGAATGCCCTCTGGCAACGTGCCGAGGCCGGGGTCTGTCGTGGTTTTCGCCATGGTTCCCTCAGAACTCCGGCACAACGTTGGGGGACTCGCCACGAAGTGTTTTCGCGCCCGCCTTCGGCACCTGAATCAACCGCGGCCCACTGGGCGATGGCTTCTTCAGCGTTGAGGCCGACGACGGCTTCGCTGGCGCAAAAGGCGCAACCTTTGCGCTTGGGGTCAGGCTCGCTGCGGGCGCTGAGGACGCGGGCGCCGGCGGTAGCTCCGTAGGTGCCGCCGCCAGCTCAGGAGCGGTACCTTCCGTCGACGGCGCGGGCATCGTGACCAAAGGCGCAGCCGGAAGCTCGACATGGCTCGCTTGGGAGCGCGCCGCGTAGACCATCCAGAGCGCAGCGATCACGATGAGAACCGCCACCCCGATCAGAACGCCGATCGCCACATTCGTCCGCGTTCCGTACGCGGCCGCGGACGCCTTCGGTTGCGCCGCAGGGACCTGCCCTGGCGCATTCGCCATTGGAGTGGTGTTTCCCATTCCGGGACGCTTCGCAGCCATGTGCGCAAACCACTCGTCCGTGGCGGCCTTCTGGGAATCCGCCGAAAGCTTCTGAGTTGGCGGCGGCGTCGAATCCGGCGTCGCTCTCGGAGCCGGATTCACCACCTTCACCGAAACGACATCCCGCAGCGCCCCATCCCAGGGCTCGACCCGGGACGGGTCCGTGTCGCCCATCTTTGCGCTTCGATCGGGTGGCTGAATCGGTGTGGCAGCCGCGGGAGCTTGTTTCGCCGCTTCACGCGGCGCCGGGGCTTGGGATTCGGCCTTCGCCGGAACGGGTGACCGGCCTCCGCGCAGGTCCGCTTGCGTTTGAGGCGTGCCATTCGACCGTTTGGCTTGGACATCACGCGGCGCAGTGCTGGCTTCGGCCTCAAGCTCCGCCTTCTTCACGGCCGCACGCGCGGCGTCGGAAACGGCCTGGCCCGCGGAGCTGCCAAAGGGAACCGTGATGGCCGAAGGGCGTCGCTGTCCAGCTTGCGAATGCGGCCCGAGCAGCACCAGCGGCGCCGCGTCACGGGCCTCTTGCCGCGCACGAAGCTCGGCTTCGACCGCCACGGCCTTCGCCACGATCTCGACGTTCATCGGATCGGTGCTGACCGCTCGCGCTCGGTAGAGTCGCGGCCCGACGACGTCGCTCGCCGCGTCCTCGTGGACCACAGGCATCACCGCGCCCGTGGCCGAATCCCAGACCGAATCGAGCTTGGCGCGCGCCACATGCTCTTCACTCGGGCCGCTCGTCATGGCGAGCGCCGCTTGAAACGGCATGCGGTCCGTTACTTCATGGTCGGTCTGACTTTCGACCTTTGGGCGGGCATCAAGCGCTTCGTATTCGTCCGCGATCTCCTTGATGGCCTTCGCGAGCTCGCGGGCCGAGGCCTCCCGCACATCCGGGTTCTTGGCGAGGTTCTTCTGGAAAAACTCCTCGAGCCGCGGAGTAACGTTCCCCATCCGCTTGGAGATCGGAACAGGCTTCTGGTGGAGAACCGCCCGCAGTAGCTCGGGCGTGCTGGTGGCTTCCGCGAACACGCGCACTCCGCACAAGAGCTCGTAAAACACTCCTGCAACGGCATAGATGTCGCTCTGCACCACCGACTTGCCGCCGATTTGCTCAGGCGCACAGTTGGAAAGCGTTCCGTAGAAGCCGGCGTCCGGGTTGAGCAGCGCTTGCTCGATGAGCTTCGCGATCCCGAAGTCGAGAAGCTTGACGCTCGCCTGGTCCCAACCGTCCGGAACGATCAAGATGTTCGCGAGCTTCACGTCACGGTGGAGCAGCCCATGCTTCACGTGCGCGTGGGTAAGCGCCGCGCAGACCTGAATGCAAATCTGAGCGGCATCGCGGACGGTGACCCACGTGGGTTGGTAGGTCGAAGCCACGCCCTTTTTGACCTTCTCGATGTGGTCGTCGCGGAGGAGCATCTCCTTGGCGCGCATGCGGCGAAGCACGCGATCGAGGGTCTCTCCCTCGTGGTAGTCCATCAAAAAGTACGGCCGTCGGTTCGTTTCCTGGGTCATCCCGCCGCTGGAGACAGACACGATGTTGTCGTGCGCCATGGCCGCTTGCTTGATGGCCTCGGCCCGGAAGTCACGAAACGACTGTTCCGTGAAGAACTGCGAGCACCACAGCTTCATGACCTTCACCTTCTCCAGGTAAAGCTCGCGCACCACGTACACCTCGGCTTGGCCGCCCTGGCCGATTTTCTGGATCGCGGCGCACTGGGTCCCGGGCATCAGCTCGCCCGCCTTGTACTCGGGCCAATCGATCTTTTGAGGGTCCATCATCGTCGCCTCCGTGCCGCTCCGGGTCGCGACTTCCCGCCTTCGCCCCCAGGCCCCCAGTACTTCCAAAACCCAACCAAGAGCGGTTTGTACCAGACACGCCAAGTCGTGCCCACGTCCCGTGCAAAATCGGCGGTCGGCGGGTACCAGCGCAAAACGGCTCGATAGGCTCGACGGGCGCAGCGGCGTATGCGCCGCGGGCCCCCGTGTGCACGCCGATGCGGATGCGAACCACGGCGACATGAGGAACATTCAGTGCTCTCGAGCACCGCACACAAGCCCACGCCATTTTCAAGCATCCACGCCCACGGCCATCGCGATCGCACGGTCATCCGCCACCTGCTTTCTGGTGGCTCTATCGACCGTCCGGCCAGATTCGTTGCGTGCCCGGGCGACTTTTTCTTTAATTTCCGGATTTCTTTATGATTCCAGACCCGTACGCCGCACGAACGGGCGCGGCGGGCAGGGCCCACCGTCCTTAGAATTCGAGGGTCGCGACCTAAGATTGCCGTACGAGCACCCAGGACGGCACGTTGCGAAAACGTCACACGGCTCGTTTGGCACGCCGCACCAAGCCCTTCCCGCGCTCCAGTCGGCGTGCGCTTCTCGGCCACCGTCGCAAAGCTCGCCGTGACCAAACGAGGGCGTTGACAGAGGCGGGCCTCGTTGGTTGACTCTATCCGTGCTCGCGCAGGGGGTTGTCGCGCGAGTGAAGCACAGACAATAGCCATCGTTCCGTGCCGACTTCACTTACAGCTCCTTGGAGGGATTGCATATGGCGTCGAAGAAGGGAAAACCGAAAGAAACCAACGTGGCCGTCGACCGACCTGGCGCCATTGCACCGGCCGAAGAGGCGTACACGCTTCTTTCGCCGCGCTACGGGGAGCTAAAGCCCGCGGACTTCGCCAAGATGAACTTGGATGTCCCTCGTGCCGTGTCGCTCGTGCTCGGCTCGCTCCCTCGCATCGAGCTCCTCATTGCCGATATGGAGGAGGCGCTCAAGAAGCCGCCCACCAAGCAAATCAAAGAGCTCAAGTCCTTGGCGCTCGGCGCTTGGTATGCCCACTTGCTCGACACGCCGACCACGTCCGAAAGCGAGAAGGGGAAGCTCCTCGAGGAGGGCAGCAAGCTCCGCGTTCGCCTGCTGAATGCCGCGGCTGCTTTGGCCGACGCGGGCCTGTTCGATCCGAAGGTGGTCGAGAACATCCGAAAGGGCTCCGGCAACATCGACAAGGCCAACGATCTTGTCGCGCTCGCCGCGCTCTTCACGCAAAACTGGGTGGCCATCGAGAGCAAGACGGCCATCACGGCCCAACAGGTCGAGCAAGCCGCCACGATTGGCCCGGCGCTCTTGGTCTCCTTGTCCGAGCGCCCGTTGATGAAGCAAGGCGCAACCAGCGAAACGCGCGTGCGTGCGTTCACCTTGCTGAACACCAGCTACGACGCCATTCGCCGCGCGGTCGACTACGTTCGCTGGGACGAGGGCGACGCCGAGCTCATTGCGCCGTCGCTCTACACCAAGGGCAAGCGCAAGCGCGGCGCGAACGAAGAGGGCGGTGACGAGGAAGAGCCGGTCGACGAAGGCACGGACGAAGGCTCGGACGAGGATTCGCCCGAAGGCTGAGCCGACTGTCGGTGTGAAGGGAGGCGCGAGATCGAGCGATTCGATCTCGCGCTTCTGCTTTTGTGCCGAAGGACGGTCGGGATTTCAGTCGGAGACTGAGATTTCTTCGGGAAATCCGCGCAGATTCAGTTTGAAACTGACTTCGCACCGAAATCGAGCGCTCGAGGGCTCCCGAAACTGACCTGCGTCAGGAATTCGGACCGAAACGGCTCCCGAAACTGACTTGCGTCAGGAATTCGGACCGAAACGGGCTCCCGAAACTGACTTGCGTCATAAATTCGGACCGAAACGGGCTCCCGAAACTGCCTGCGTCATGAATTTCGGTTGGGAGGGCTCCCGAAACTGACTTGCGTCATGATTTTCGGGCGGAAGGGCTCCCGAAACTAACTTGCGTCATGATTTTCGGTCGCTCGCCGCTTCACATCCCCGTTTGCCGTCGCGCGTGAGCTCCTGGCGAATCCCGACTGAGTGGTTCGCCCTCCCAGGTGCGACCACAGCGAGCAGCCGAGCCGTCGCCATCGAGCAAGATCGCCATTCGTCGTTGGTCGTTCGTCGTTGCCCGCGGGACTGGGCACGATTGCCGCAAACGAGAGCGGAGCGCAACTAAGGCGACGCTACTCGAACGTGCCCACGAGGCGCGCGCGCGACGTCCGAGACGAAGGCCCGTCGTGGGCCCGTCGAGCACGTAGAGCGTCGGCGTGTGCCCGTCATCGAAGCTCCCTCCAAACCCAGCGTATTCCATACGCTAGGTCTTGGGGGCTTTCGCCAAGAGTTTCGGAACCTCTATGGCTCCGAGAACCGTGCCACGCCTCAAGAGCGAAGTGCCGAATAGGGCGAGCGCTGGCTGCTAGAGCGCGTTGAGGTGCCCACCCGTCCGATGCAATTCGAGGTGGCCGTGACTTACGCCACCGTGGGCCATGCACACCGTCCGAACGTGTCCTTCGGGTGCGTCGCGTCGCAGCCAGGCGGCGGTGGTCGGTCGGGCCTCAGCAAGTCCGTCGGCAAGGAAATCGCGTTCGACCACGACAAGCAGCGGACCGTGCCCACTCTCATGCTGCTGGCTGCGTATTCCGCGCGCACCCGAGGTGCCGTTCCAACGGGACCCGAGGTGCCGTTCCAACGGGACCCGAGGTGCCGTTCCAACGGGACCCGAGGTGGCGAGGCTCGATCCGTTCCAAGCCTAGCACTACTGCTCGATGTTGAGCACGCGACGTGAAGGTTCCGTGGTCGCCACACGCATCGCATTTGGCGTATCCGGATCGCGGGAACGGTGACACGCCG
>JAYUKI010000218.1:0-1582 GCA_043764595.1 Myxococcales bacterium
GCTTTCGCTCCGCGAGCCATTCGGCGAGGCGTTGTGAGCGAGCGCGTATCCCGTTTACGTTCCAGGTGGCGAGGAGCACCCACCACCCTTTAGCACGCCTACCGCACTGAGTTCGCGCTCAGTCGCCGCTGTCGAAGGCGGTCCACTTGGCGTCGGCGAGCCACGCGAGAAAGCTGTCGCCCTCGATTTCACGGGACTCGTCGTCGTGCCACACGGAGACGATTTGGCCCCGCTTTCCGCCCTTGGCGGGATCGAGGTCCACGACGTCGTGGTTGCCTCCGAAGTCGTAGGTGACCGGAATCCAGCCGAGCGACCACCAAGTTTCCTGGACTCCCTTGTCGGCCGAGACCTCCTCTTCTTCGAATATCCCGTCGTCGAAGAGCTCCTTCCAGATGGACCACTGCCTCACGATACCGGCAAGCGAGAGGAGCTCCCGTCCATTGCACACGCCTTCGTTCGGAGGCCCGCCGTCGTGCGCGGCGTAGAAGGCTCGAACGTCGTCCGGAAACGTGACGCCGAGCTTCTTTTCGGCTTTTGCGATAGCCGCGGCGGTTGCGCCAGGTGGGAGCACGACTCCGGCTTTCGCGGCGTCCGCTCGAACCTTGCCAAGGAGGCTGTCGATGGTGGGTGCGGACGCTTTGGCTGGAGCTTTCTTTTTCGGAGCTTCGGCTTTCTTTGGCGCGTCCTTCGGAACGACTTTCGTTTCGGCTTTCGCTTTGGCCGTGCCCAAGGGAAGTCCAAAGGACTCGAGGTGGGCTCGCACTTCGGGGCTCTCTGGGGCAGGCAGCGAGGTGAGGAATGCAGAAAGCTTGGCCTTGGCCTTGGCCTTCGAGGCGTGCGCGACTCGGGCCACGAGCATGACGAGCGTGTCGCGCACCTCCGCGGGGAGCCCTGGCGCCAACGCACCGACTTGCGTGGCGAACGCGCCGGAGTGTGCGTCTTTCTGTTCGAACGCATGGGTTACGAGATACTCCGCGCAGCCCGCGTGCCAGGGCAGATCGGTGCCGTCGTCCGTCGCCTCGAGGACCCGCTCGAGCGACGTGAGATCGACGTGACGGACGAGGTCCTCCACCGACTGCGCGAGGGCTTCCGCCGGAGTGGGCAACACGGGAGCCCAAGGGTTCGTCACCTGGGCCATCGAGAATCCCCCACGAACGAGGGCCTCTTCGGCCTCTTCGTAGGTAGCCCCAGTGTGAAAGCCTCGGGTCTGCGCTTTTTCCACGTCGGCCTCGAGCTCGTCGTCCGAATAGAGCTCGCGTTCGAGCTCACAGCCTTCGGTGATGGCGTCGATGGCGTCGAACACGACATCCGCTTCGCTGTCCGCAAGCTCGGGCTCCGGAATGGCGAGGAGCTTCTTCGCGAGGCGGGCTTGGTCTTCGCGGTAGTAATAACAAAGCAGCGAGGTGAGCTCGGCGGGCACCCGCTTCTTGCCTGCCCGCGCGCCCTTTCCTAGGCGGAACACGAAAACGTAGGAGTTGGGCTTTCGCGCACGAGCTTTGGGCATCGTCCACCCATACCATTGTGTAGTTCGAGGGGCGCTGCCCCTCGAGCTCCTGCGAGATGCGGGCCTGAGAGTCCTCGA
>JAYUKI010000219.1:0-1582 GCA_043764595.1 Myxococcales bacterium
CCCTTGTAGTCCGAGAGCGAGATCTCTTTTTCGGACCCGTCGGCGAGGACGGCGAAGGCTTTGAAGTCGGGCGCGGGCTTCTGAACGAGGGACATGGACTTTGCTCCTGGAAAGGTTCGGGTGTGCTTCTTAGCACCGATGCCGGTGCGAATGGACCCGTCGCGCGCATCGTTTGCGGGAGGTTCGAGGCCGGGGGTTGCTCAGTCGGAGCCAGCGTCGGCCGAGGCGTCCGGGCGGCTCGCGTCCGAGCCGGCATCCGAGCCACCCGCGTCCGGAGTCGCGGCCCCCCCGTCGCGGTCTCCATCGGTGATGCCACGGCAGCCTTGGCAATCGGGGACGTCCGCGCCCTGGGCGATCCACAAGCGAACGAGCTCGCGTTCGTTGAACGTGAGGGGGAGCTGTTCGTAGATGGTAGCCGCCCCTGCCACCGGGTAAGGCATCTCGCGGCCGGGCACGTAGTCTTGGAGGACCGCCGTCTCGAGGTCGGTTGGGGCTTCGCTGTAGGGTCCGTTGGGCGTGTACACGACGGGAGGCGCGAGGGGCACCGTGCACGTGTACGAGATCGGTCTGCCGGGCTTGGGCAGCGGAGCGAGCAACATTTTGTAGAGAAGCCAGCTATTGCCGGGGTTTCCGGGATCCACGAGCGGCATGTTGATGCCAAACACGCGCCCTGGCGCCAGCGGTCGCGCCGTGCCGCCGGTGGTCGAGCCCTGCGCCGCGCGGCCAAGGGCGGTGCCCTTGAGGCCTATCGTCGTGTCGAGCACGAGAGACGACGCGGCCGTTCCTCCGCCATCGCTGTGGCACCCGCTGCCGCTGCATTTGGCCGCGAGAATCGGCAAGACGTCCTCGCAGAGGCGCACTTTGGGCTCCACGAAGGGGAGGCCCGGCGGCCCGACCAGGAATTGGACGCTGGTCGGCTCGGCGACAGGTGCGCCGTCGAGCGAAAGAAGGCCACCCTTGTCCGCGTCCGAGGGGATCTTCACCGTGACCCGGTAGCTCTGGCCTTCCACGAGCCACGGCTTGCTCGCACCGTCTTGAAGAGGGGATTTGATGGTCACCGTGCGCGCGACGGGATCGTACGTGACGATGGGCGGCTCAAGCGGGGACCCGCCCACAGGCGTGATTGTGATCGCCTGACGCGTTACCGTGATTGGCAAGAGGTACCGATTGAACGCGAGCTGAATGGATCCATTTGCCGGCAACGGCTTGTTCGTGCCCACGTTCGCGCCGAGCATCACGAGAGGCTCGGTAGGGAGCGTGGCCGGATCCACCCGAAAAACGCCGGCGTCGCAGGCCGCGAGACCGACGGCCAAGACCAACGAAACGGCCAAAATCGAGCCGAAAGGCCGCACTTTGCTCGGCCTCGGCTGCGATGCGCTCCCGCCCGAGGTCAGCTGTCGCTGTAGTTCGTCAGCTCTTGCTTGATGACTTGCTCGTTGATGCCCGTCCGAAGGTGCTCTTTCAGCACATCCGCCAAGGCCAAGAGCAGATCGTCCACGCCTTTGTCTTCGATGAGCTTCTGCAGGAGAGCCTTCGACTCTTTGCTGTCGTCCCCTCGGAGAAACTGGCGCACCTGGTCGAG
>JAYUKI010000220.1:0-1580 GCA_043764595.1 Myxococcales bacterium
TTCGCTTCCGTTCGCTCGATCTGCGAGTCGGCGACGAAGATGACTCCGTCGACGCCCTTCAAGATGAGCTTGCGGGAGGCGTCGTAGAAGACTTGTCCCGGCACCGTGTAGAGGTGAAAGCGCGTCTTGAAACCGCGGATTTCACCGAGCGAGAGCGGAAGAAAGTCGAAAAAGAGGGTTCGCTCGGTCTCCGTCGCGAGGCTTATCATTTTGCCTTTCGCGTCGGGGTTCGTGCGCTCGTAGATGTACTGCAGGTTGGTCGTCTTCCCGCAGAGTCCCGGGCCGTAGTAGACCAACTTGCAGTTGATCTCGCGCGCCATGTAGTTGATGAAGCTCATCGCCTTCCGTCCTTCGCGCGCTCAGTCGTTGAACAGGTTGTCGATGTCTTCGTCCGTGATTTCGGCGAAGGGCGAGTCGGCGCCGGGCTCGGCCACCTTCTTCAAGAGGGACTCGAAGATGTGGTTGAGCTCTTCGCTCGCCTTCTTCACGCGGAGGCGCACGAGGCCGAGGCTGGACCGCACGTCGAAGATGACGACCAGGATGACCCGGTTTCCGACGAGTTGGATGTGGATGTTCGCCTTCTCGCCCTCGTGGAACTGAGTTGCGAACTCGTTCTCCTTCAAGAGCTTGGCCATGCCGCCCGTAGCGGCGATGTTGCCAGCGGTGAGCGACGCGAGGCTGGTCGTATCGACGTTGTCGATGTCGCCGCTCGCCGCGATGAGCTGCCCGTTTTTGTCGACGATGAAGACGACCTTGGCGTTCGCGTCTCTCACCAGACGGTCTACGACCGTTTGGATCTGATTGAACTCCTCCTCGTACATCACCATCTGGGGATTGACCATCCGAGTCCTCCGCGAGCTAGCCCGCGCCATCGTCTGCGGTGTGCGAGGGGCCGAAGGAATCGGATCCCACCCGCTAAAATCACGAGCCTCCGTTTCTATCGGAAGGCCCCACGGGCGGCAAGGGTCGTCCGGAACGTCTCACGTTCCGCGGTCTTCGCAAAAGCTCCGAACGGTGTCGTACAGCACTTCTGCGCCCCATTTCAGGCCCTCCACGGGAACCCGCTCGTCGTGACCGTGGTACATTTTTTGGAAGCTGAGACCTTCGGTGGGGTCGAATTTGAGGGGAGTGAACCCGTAGCAGTGGGTTCCGAGACGTGAGTAAGCCTTCGCATCCGTGAAGCCGACCACCAGGTAGGGCAGCGGCTCGCCGAAGGGATCGTGCTTGCGCAACATGGCCTCGAGGTGGCCATAAAGCGGCGTAGTTGCGTCGGTTTCCACGGCGGGAAGCGCGTGGAGCACCTCGATTTCGGCGTCGGGACCCATCACTTCGCGGAGCTCGGCCAAAAACGCGAGCTCGGATTGGCCCGGCATCGTGCGCCCGTCGATCTCGACGCTCGCCCGGCCAGGAATCACGTTCACCTTGTTTCCTGCACGAACGACCGTGGGCGACGCCGTGTTTCCGAGCATCGCGCCGAAGCTCCTGCGCTGGTCCGGATCCTTCACGAGGTAGTCGAGAATGAGGCCGGCGATTTGGGGCGTGGTGAGGCGTCCCAAGGCTTGCTTTTGCGGGAACGGAAG
>JAYUKI010000221.1:0-19423 GCA_043764595.1 Myxococcales bacterium
GAGACCCCCGCAGACTTCGTAGCGAAGCGGAGAAGTCGAGGACTCTCAGGCCCGTACCTCTCGCAGGAGCTCGAGGGGCTGCGCCCCTCGAACTAGACCAGAGCTCGAGGGGCAGCGCCCCTCGAACTAGACCGCTCAGTTGGCGTCGAGCAAACCGCGAAGCTGCTCGGGCGCGAAGCGGTACTCCGTACGGCAAAACTCGCACTCGATTTCCAAGAGCCGCTTGTCGGAAAGCAACGACTCGATGTCGGCCCGCGGAAGCGTCGCGAGGCTTGCCGCAAGGCGCGTGGAGCTGCAATTGCATCCAAAGGCGATCGTGCGCTCGCCTACCAGGCTGTAAGGCATGCCGTACAGGGTCTCGGCCATGAGCGCCGCGGGCGAGCCTGCGCCACGAGCGAGCAGCGGCACGATGTCCTGGAAATCCTTCAAGCGCTCGGTCATCACCATGAGCGGACCTTCTTCGAAACCTGGGAGAATCTGGATGAGGTAGCCCCCCGCCGCAGCCACTTCTCCGTCCACCATGTGCGTTCCGAGCGCGATCATCGTGGTGATTTGCTCGGAGGTTTGCATGTAGGCCATGAAGGCGCCGGCCATGCCGCCTTGCCCGGCCACGCTGACCACGCCCTGGTGCAAGGCCCCGTTGCTGAGCGTACGCGCCACCTGCATGACGCCTTTTTGCTCGCAGGAAAACCCTTGCGCGCCTGGGGCGAGCTGCACGAGCCCCCGGGTGGTCCCATCCGGATGGGCGTCCGCCACGATCCTGGACCGGCCGTCGTCCCCTTGAAGGATGCATTGCACACGCAGATCCGGAGACATGCTCTCGCGCACGAGGATCGCCCCGGTGAGGAAGTCAGCGAAGGTTCGGCGCATGTTCGCGTCGGGCTTTTGTGCGGCGATCGCGTCGCGGACCGTAGCCGTGGTCTCGAGCGCGATGACGCGGAAGCTCCCGTCGTCGGTGAGGGCCCGGAGGACGGTATCGGAAGAATCCATGGGCCTTTACCTTAGCTCGGATTCGGCGGCGATGGGATCGGGTCCTGTGCGAAACACCGGAATCCGAGGCGCCACGGACAGAGCCGACACTGGCGGTACCGTCTACTTGTGGGCACGTTTCGACGCACGTTTTGGCTTCGGAACGCTGGGCGTTCCGGCCACGCCGGCCACGTTGGCAGCGCTTCGGGCGAGAACGTCACGTAGAAAACGGCCGGTGGACGAAGCCTCGACCTTCGCGACGTCCTCGGGGGTGCCCTCGGCCAGGAGGCGGCCTCCGGCGTCCCCACCTTCGGGACCGAGGTCCACGACCCAATCGGCGCACTTCACGACGTCGAGGTTGTGCTCGATCACGATGACCGTGGCTCCCTTGTCGACGAGCCGATCGAGCACGCCGAGCAGCTTGCGGACGTCGTCGGGGTGAAGGCCCGTCGTGGGCTCATCCAAGACGTAGAGACTCTTCTCGGTCTGGGATTTTCCGAGCTCGCGCGAGAGCTTCACGCGCTGCGCCTCGCCGCCCGAGAGCGTGGGTGCGGGCTGTCCGAGCAGCATATAGCCGAGACCAACCTCCGAAAGGGTGCGCAACACGCGCACGAGCGCGGGATACGCGGCGAAGATCTCGATGGCATCGTCGATGCTGGTGGCGAGAACGTCCGCGATGCTCTTTCCCTTGTATTTTACATCCAATGTGGCCTCCGAATAGCGAAGGCCACGGCACACCTCGCACGGCACGTAGACGTCGGCGAGAAAGTGCATCTCGACCTTCACGGCGCCGTCCCCTTGGCACGCCTCGCAGCGACCGCCCTTCACATTGAACGAGAAGCGGCCGGCATCGAAGCCGCGGGCGCGTGCATCGGGGAGCTGGGCGAAGATCTCGCGGACGATGTCGAAGGCCTTGGTGTAGGTGCCCGGGTTCGAGCGCGGAGTTCGCCCGATGGGCTGTTGGTCGATGGCCACCACGCGCTCGAAGAGATCGAGCCCGTCGATGCCGTCGTGATCGCCCACCACGACCTCGCTCCCATGGAGCGCTCGCGCCAAAGCAGGCAAGAGGATTTGCCCGACGAGCGAGCTTTTGCCTGCGCCGCTGACGCCCGTGACGCAAGTGAAGAGACCGACCGGAAAGCGGACGTTGACGTTCTTGAGGTTGTTTTCCCGTGCGCCTCGCACGACCAACGCCGCCTTCGACGTGCGTCGCGTGGTCCGCATCGGAATGAATTTTCGTCCGGAGAGGTACTCCCCCGTCAGGCTGTCGGGATTGCGCTCGAGCTCCTTCGCGGTTCCTTGGGCGACGACACGCCCACCCATGTGGCCGGCGCCGGGGCCAAAATCGACGATTTGGTCGGCGGCACGAAGGGTCTCTTCGTCGTGCTCGACCACGAGCACGCTGTTCCCCAAATCCCGAAGGCGACGAAGCGTGCGAATCAGGCGCTCGTTGTCGCGCGGGTGAAGACCGATGCTCGGCTCGTCGAGGACGTACATCACCCCCGACAGCTCGCTTCCGAGCTGGCTCGCGAGCCGAATGCGCTGCGCTTCACCGCCGGAGAGCGTCGGCCCTTTGCGCTCGAGCGACACGTAGTCGAGGCCGACATCGAGCAAAAACCCGAGCCTCGAGCTCACCTCGACGAGGGCGGCCTCGGCCACTTTGCGCTTCTGGGCGTCGAGGGCCAGGGTCTTGATGGTCTTCGCGGCCTCACGGACGGGCATGCGGCACACGTCGGCGATCGACTTTCCGCCGAGCTCGACGGCGAGGCTTTCGGGGCGGAGGCGCTTTCCATCGCACACGTGGCAAGCACGTTCGCGGAAGTACTTTCGGTAGTTGTCGCGCTGCGATTCGCTCTTCGTCTCGTGGTAAAGGCGCTCGAGGTGGCGCACCACGCCCTCGAAGCGGACGCCGAAGGTTCCGTGGCTTCCGGAGCCTTCTTTTCCCCACGAAACGGCCAATTTTTCGCCGTCGATGCCGTAGAGGAGGATCTTCTTCTGGGCGGCAGTGAGCTTCTTCCACGGGGTGTCGTGGGACACTTTTGCGGCTTTCGTGGCCGCTTCGATGATGCGGTAGACCCAGCCGTCCTTGCGGGCCATGGCCGACGCCCACGGCACGATGGCGCCCGACGCGAGCGACAGCTCCGGATCGCGAACGAGGAGCTGGGGATCGATCTCGAGCCGAACGCCGAGGCCCGCGCAGGACGGACACATGCCCAGTGGCCCGTTGAACGAAAAGGCCTGAGGGGAAAGCTCCGGGTAGCTTCGTCCACAACAGGCGCGCAGCGCGGAAAACCTTCGCGGCGACTCACCATCCACCTCGCCATCCACCTCGACGATGACCTCGCCTTTGCCTTCGCGAAGCCCCGACTCGACCGCTTCTGCAAGCCGGCCGCGCTCGGCCTTTCGAACGGTCACGCGATCGATCACGAGGTCGATGGTGTGCTTCTCGTTCTTCTTCAATGCGGGGTGCGGAGCGTCGAGTCGGTGGAGCTTGCCGTCCACCACGACGCGCAAGAAGCCTCGCTTTTGGAGGTCGTCGAGCACGTCCTTGTGCTCGCCTTTGCGGTGCTCGACGAGCCGCGCGAGCACCACGATGGCCTTGCCCTCGAGGGTGTCGATCGCCTCCCGTGTGACGTCGTCGGCGGAGCGCGCCCGCACGACCTTGCCGCACTCCACGCAGCGCTGCGTTCCTGCCCGCGCAAAGAGGACGCGCAGGTAGTCGTAGACCTCCGTGATGGTGCCGACCGTCGAGCGAGGATTGTGGCTCGCGCTCTTCTGCTCGATGGCGATGGTGGGCGAGAGGCCTCGAATGCGATCGACGTCGGGTCGATCCATTTGGCCGAGGAACTGCCGCGCATAGGACGAGAGCGTCTCGATGTACCGGCGCTGGCCCTCGGCGTAGATGGTGTCGAACGCGAGGCTGGATTTTCCCGAGCCGCTCGGTCCCGAAAAGACCACGAGCGCACGCTTCGGAATCGCGAGATACGGGACGTCGAGATTGTGTTGGCGTGCGCCTTCGACGACGAGGCTGTCGAGATCGGCGGGGGCGCGAACGCCGCCGAGTCCCCCATCACGCAATAGTGAACGCATGAACAGTCTTTTACTCCGGACCGGGCAGAAGCGAAACGGGAGAGATCGATGCCCCGGCTACTTCATGAAGATGCGCTCGACCTCGGCGAACCCGGGCAGAGGCACCTTCACCTCGCCCGCGAAGAAGAGCCCGTAGAGCTCGTCGTAGAGCCGGTCGAACGCGCGCGCGGTGAAGGCTCCTTGGACGCGCGTAGCTAGAGGAGCGCTTTCGTCGATGCGGAACACCGAGCGCTCACGTGTGGTGTCCTGGGCGATTTCTGCTGGAGGCATGGTGAGCCCGAAGCCCACGGGCTTCTGAGGCCACACCTCGAGTGTCGCGTCGAACCTCACCTCGGCGAGCGTGAACGGAAGGCCATCGTGCGCGCGCTGGACGGGCTTTCGCACTTCGTAGCGCACGACCAGCGCGGGCGACTTGTCGAGTCCGTGACCCTCCCCGAGCTTCACCTCGAGGACCGACGGTGCACACGCTTCGGAGAACACCATGGCAAGAGCCCTCGCGGTTTCGCGCTCGCGGGAATCGAGCCACGTCGCAAGAGATGGAATCGCCACGTCGGCGCCCACGGTTCGCTCGAACCGAACCTCGAGCTTCGCTTTTCCCCCGACGCCACGCCGTGCTTCGTCCACGAGGGCGACGAGCGAAGGCAAGGTTTTCGAGTGCGATGGGGCTCGGTTCGTCAAGACACGCAGGCATTCCGCGTGGGCCAGGTTCCACTCGATCGGTGTCTTCGGAAGGACGAACCCGGGCGGATTTTTCGGATGAAGCGAAGCACTCGTCGCTTCTCTCAGCGCTTCGTTCCGTGCGACCCGATCACGCATGCGGTCGAGCTCGAGGTCCTTGCGCTTGTCGGCTTTGCGGGAGGCCGTGAAGTAGTCGACCTCCTTGACCCGCAGTCCCCCACGCGAAAGGTAGTCCTGCATCGCCCTTTCGCTGTTCTCGGCGAAGGCCTTCTTGAAGCGCATCTGGTCGGAAAAGCGGCCGGTCGCAACGAACGCGAGGTGCCCTGCGGCGACGCCAACGAGCACGGCTGGGAGGAGCGCGGTCCGAAGCGGCCAGGGCCTCCCCGTCGACGGTTTGGCAAGCGCATGATCGAGCTCGGGTCCGGACCGCACGGCGAAGAAGGGATCGTGATCGAGAGCTTTTTCCAGATCTTCGCCGTAGGAGAGAGCCTCGAGGGTCTTCTGCGCTTCGACGAGGGCGTCGTACGTCCGGTCGGCATGGGTGGGGCTCGGCATCGGGAACGAGGCTTCTTCGCCATCGAACCGAAGCACGAGGCGAAGCCCGCCATCCTTGCCGGACTCGCTGCCCACGACCCCGACCTCGCGGACCCCTCCGAGCGGAGTGACGGTCAAGGCTTCGCCGTCGAAGGTGAGCAGATCGAGTGGAAAGAGAACCTTCCCCGGATCGAGCGGGGCACCGCCGCGAACGACGCGTCTGTGCGCGAGGAGCCCACCGAGAAGCGCAACCGGGAGGACGGCCAGAACGAAGAGGACCGAGAACCACGAGGGCTGCGCGCGCGGCCACGAATGCACGACGAGGCCGGCGAGCGAAACGGTTCCGACCGTAGCCGCAAGCACCAGACGCCGCGCGAGACGCGACGGCCGCGGAACGTCGATCGCGATGGGCGCGGGCCGACCACGTCCATCGAGCGCGGCTTCGATGCGCGCCCTTACCTCACGCGGAAGGCGGTTCCACACGACGCGTTTCGGCTTTCCCGCGTAGGGCCCCGAAGACACTCCGAAGGACGACAATTTTCCTAACGAGCGGTACACCCCACGAGCTTAGCAAACCTGTGGCCGGCGACCGCTGCCCCCCGTTCGAACCTCGTCCACGGTGGACCCCGTTCGGCCTTTTTGTCACCTGGCGTCGAATTCCGTCACGAGTAGCCCGGTCGGTGGCACGCCGGCGGGCAAAACGAAACACCCCCGCAGGCACGTGGCCGCGGGGGTGCTTTTCCTTCGTCTCGGAACCGACGTTTATTCTTCGGCGGCGGCGTCCATGACTTCGGCCTTCGGCGACACCCTCTTGGCCGCTCGAATCTCACGAATGAGCGCGACGTCTTCCTTGAGCTTGCGAGCTGCGCCAGGGGCTTCCTTCACGGCGCGTTGCACGAGGTGGACGACCATCTCCGGCGACTTCTGGGCTACTTCCTTGGACTTTTTGCCAAAAGACGAGAGCTTCGCCTTCCAGCGTTCCACCGTGGTCTTCGTGATGTACGGAGCCACCTCGGCCACGAGGTCCGCCGCATTGCCATTGTAGACGTGCGGCGCCTTGTGGAGCGAGCTCGCGAAGCGCGGATTCGCGTCCAAAAATGCCTCGACCTGCTCGAGCGTCACGCCGTTTTCCTCGAGGGCACGATCGTACTCGGTGGCGGCGGCCTGTTTTGCCTTGAAGAGGTACATCTGCACGCGCGAATAGAAGTTCACTCGCCCGTCGCCGGACGTCTCCACGGGGCAATAGATCGACCCAGGGAACTTCTCGGTGATCGCGGACTGAACACCGTCGGAGACGCCTGCGCTCGGCATGCAGCCGAAGGGCTTCACGCTGAGGGTCATGTGCGCCTTCTTTTGCGTCACGTTCAGGATGAGCTTGCCGACTTCCATGTGGCCTTCGCCGCCGCGGAGATCGTTGTTGTAGTACTTGTGCGACACCTCGGCGATCGCGTCCATGTCCGGGAGCTTGTAGCCGTAAAGTCCCATGGTGTGGGCGAAGGTTTGGAAGATGGCTCGCACCGCGGTATCCGCCGCGCCGAGCAAGACGAGCTTTTGGCCGATGCCAAAGCCGTCCAAACCGCCCAAACCATACTTGGACGTGTCCATGTTGCGAAGCTCGGCGCGATCCTTCGTATCGTGACGGGCTTCCCAAATCGTGTAGAGAATCCACGCAGCCACGAGCTGGATGTCGGCCTCGGCGCCCTCTTGCTCGAGGAAGCGCTGGAGTTGGTAGTTGCCGTCTCCCTCGGTGGTCATGGCCCAGAACTCGCCAATGATCGAAACCTTCGGCTTCGGCATGGTGCGTTTCACTTGGACGGCGGCGAGGATCGGCTTGCACTTCCATACGGCGAGCAGAATCGGAGTGCGATCCTGGAGAGCCTTGTAGAGAATGGCTTTGCACTCGTCGATCGCACGGTCGGTTTCGCCCGGGGTCACTTCGTAGGGGCGAATGCGGTACGCCATCGCATTGACCACGTCGCCGACGAAGAGGGCCTTGACGAGAGCCCAGAAGAACTTCGGAGTGAGCTCGAGCCCAGAGGCCTCGCCCGTGGCTTGTTTCAGTCCACCGGTCTGCTGGAAAAGGACGACGCGGAAGCCGTCGAAGCCGGCGTCACGGAGGGCTTTTCGGTACTCGGTCACGTACATGCCGAAGCGGCAGGGGCCGCACGCACCGGCCGTGAGGAAGACGAACTTCTTCACGATTTCTTCGCTGGTCATGCCGTGTTTGTCGCGCAGCGTGATGAGGTGCTGGACGAGATTTCCCACGGTAAAATACGTAGGATTGCACTGCCCGCGATTGCCGAACTCTTTGCCGGCTTGGAACGCGGCGGTGGTCGGCACATCCATCATTTGCACGTTGTAGCCAATGCCACTAAGGGCGCCTTCGACGAGGAAGTCGTGCGCCAAAGTCAGGCCGCCGACGAGCATCGTGATGTTGGCCTTCTCCGACTTGGTGAACGTGAGGTTCGCCATGTCTTCGACCCAGTGCTTGGTCCCCTCGTCGAGTCCGAGACGCTTGCGCTCCTCGGCCTCGAATTTGGCGAGCTCGGCGTCGATGTCGAGGTCTTGCCCCGCCACTTTGAGTCGCTTCTTCGGAGTCTCTACGTTGACCTGCTGGCTCATGTTCGGTTCTCCCACCTGTCTCGAATCCAAATCCTGAAGTTTCGGCCCCGTCGAGCGACGGCTCGGAGGGACAAGCAGCGCGCGCCACCATGTTCGTGCGCGCGCGCCCGTAACTCGACTCTCCGCGACTACTCTTCGGCGTCCGCGGGCAGAGCGTGCTCCACGCGAGGGACCTTCTTTTCGATCTTCAAGGGAGGCGTGCTCCCGTCGGTCTTGACTCGGACGATGCCGTCCTTGGTCTTCTTCCCGAGCCGAATCACCCCGGCTTCGGGCTCGGGAGCGCGAACGGGCGCTTCGTATGCCAGAACGCGAGCGCGAATTTCTTCGAGTCTCGCAAGAAACTCGGGGTCTTTCGTCTGGCGGTCCGCGATCTGCTTCGCCTTCAGCTCCATCAGCTCGAGACGCTTCGAGTCCATCGCGTGAAGGAGCGCGCGCTTCTTGTTGCCCGTGTCCTGGAGTCGCTCTTCGTGGAGCGAGAGGGCGTGGGCGTAGGTCTTCACGCGAATCTTGATGCTGCCGCTCGGCTTGTTCGCGTCGATGTCGTGGAGGGCGGCGTACGGAGTCTTGCTCGTGCCGATGATGTCGTCGATGAGCGCGTACGTGGGTGCGTCGTGTCCGCACTTGAAGCTCGAAAGGTCGAGTACGACGACGTTCGGATGGTGCGCCGCAAAGCTCGCCGCCCACACCTTCTGGGCGCTGTTGACCGAGTAGTTCTCCGGCCAAACGTGATTGAGCTCGAGCGGAGTTTTGATGATGCCGGCGTCCAAGTCCGCTTGGTAAAAGCGGTCGAGGTATTCCCGCGTCTTCGGAATCGAGCGGATCGACAAGATGGGATAGCCGAGCACCTGGAACTCGTCCGGAATGCCGTGATTCAGGCCCGGGTCCGAGTGGTACGGCCGACCGATCATGAGAATCGCGACGCGGTCTTCGGCCTCGACGGTCTCGAGGATGGCGCGGCCCTTCTGCTCGACGTCGTTGTCGAAAATGGTGAGGGCCTTCCACGCTTCGCGGGCCGCGTGATCGCTCTCGTCCTCGGTAATGCCGAGTCGATGCTCGAACGTCTCGAAGAGACGACGTGCGGTGAGATTCGGCTCCTCGAACGAAAGCGCCGGATCGAGGTACTCGATTCCGCGTGTCGCGAAGAAGTCCACCTCTTTGGTGAACGCCGCCTTCATGACGTCGGGGGCTCCGGCGACGATGGGGCAACAGGCGTTGTCCATCGTGTCTGCCACGAAGTTCGTCACGTGGGTGAGAATCGGGAAGAAGAGGAACTTTAGCGGCTTCTTCTCGGTGTGATGGCTAAAGAGCAGGTTGTGGACGTGCGCTTGCGCGACCTTCGACGGGTAACAAGGATCGATGCTTCCGTACTTGCCGCCCTCGACCCACATTTCCTCGGTGGTTTCGTCCGAGAAGACCACGTTCTGCTTCGGGATGCCGAGGGCCTCGAAGTACGTACGAAGAAACGGGGCGGTCGAGTAAATGTTGAGGACGCGCGGAATGCCGATGCGGATCTTGCGACGTGCCGCCCACGCTTCTTTGCTCGAACGGCGGAACGGACGCGTGTACTCTACACGACGTTGACCGAGCATCCCCTTGCGGATCTCGACGTCCTTGATGGGCGAGCCTTCTTCGGGTTGCGGCGCTGGATTGTAGAAGTGCATGAACGCCCGCTTCGCCTCGTAGTCGACGACGTTCGGGAACTCTTGCGCGAGCTTCTTGCGCTCTGCGACCAGCGACAGCATCGCTTCTTTGGACTCGACGGTGCCCTTCTCGCAGGAAAATCCTGCGATGTAGCGGCTGGTGCGACCGTCCTGCGTCTTCGTGTCGATGAACGTGCGTTTGCACTCGTTCGGACAGAAGTGGCAGACGGTCTCCTCGTCGTTTTTCGTCGTGTATTCGAGCTGAATGGCCTGATCGAGGCCAATGAACGTGCTCGTTCCCTTGCGCCGCACGACGCGCAAGGTCTCCATCGCCGCGCCAATCGCGCCGGCTTCGCCCGTGTGGGGGTGCACGTACACCTCGGCGTTCGGGACACGCTCCTTGATATAGTCGACCTGCGCTTTGACCGCGGCGAGGTTGTACTGCGTGCCGCCCTGGAGCACGTACTTCGTGCCCAACGCCGCGAGACGCGGAATCTGCACGACGTACTGCCAGACGTTCTTCGGGAGCACTTGTGCCAGGCCTGCGAGCATCTCCTCTTTCGAGAAGCCTTCCTTCTGGAAGTTCACGCGGTCGGTCTCGAGGAACACGGCGCAGCCGTAGCTGAACTTGGGGGCGAGCTCGGCTTTGAACGCCACGTCGGCGAAGTCGGTGACCTTCACGCCGAACGAGTCGGCGGTGGCCTGGAGCAACATTCCGTTTCCGGCGGAGCAGCTGTTCGAGAGTCGGAAGTTTCCGATGTCCCCGTTCTTCATGAACAAGACCTTGATGTCCTGTCCGCCGATGTCGCAGATGACGTCGACGTCGCCGAAGAAGTGGACGGCGCTCATCATGTGGGCGACCGTCTCGACGACGTTCACGTCGCTCTTGACGCACTCTTCGAGGACGTCCGCGGCGTAGCCGGTCGCGCCGAAGCCCTTCACCGTGAGCTCGGCGCCCTGATCCGTGACGTAGGCCTTGAGCTGCGCGAGAAGCTCCTTGGTGTCCTGGATGGGATTGCCCTTCGAGAGCTGGTAGCCCTTCGCCAGAATCTTTCCGCTCTCGTAGTCGACGAGCACGGCCTTGGAGGACGTAGAGCCACCATCGAGGCCGATGACGGCCTCGACCTTTTGGCCAGGCGTGAACGTCGCGCCTTGGAACTTCGGAATCTTGTAGAGCTCACGGAACTCGGAGAGCTCGTCGACGCTCTTGGAGAGGGGCGGGCCTGCCGTCTCGCCGAGACGAGCTTTGCGCCCGGTCGTAATGTACGCGTTGAGGCCATCGAGGCCGTTCAAAACGCCGACATCGTCCGCCTCGTGGAGGCCGTACATGACCGCCCCGAAGGCCGCGTAGTACTGGGCGTTTTCGGGGACGAAGATCAGCTCTTCGATGGGAACGTTCTTCGGATAGTCGAAGCCGCGCTCGTCCCACACTTGGGGAATGCGAAGCCGCCAGCAATCCTGAAGGAACGGCAAGTAGGTGTTCGGCCCGCCGAGCAGGAGCACGCGCGGCTTCAAAGTGCCGCCGCGGGTGAGCACGCTGAGGTTCTGCATCACGATCGCGTCGGCGAGCGAGCAGAGGACCTCGTTCGACGGAATGCCGCTCTTGATGAGATTTACGATGTCCGTCTCGGCGAACACGCCGCACTTGGCGGCGACGTGGTGGAGCTTCGAGGCGTCGAAACGGAGCGTGGTGACGAGCTCGGGGGGAGCGTTCACCTTGAGGAAGCACTTGTCGATCGTGGCGCCCGTTCCGGAAGCGCACTTGTCGTTCATCGACGCCGTGGCGGTCTTTTCGCCGCTCGACCCGTCGGTCTTGAACATGATGATTTTGGCGTCTTGACCGCCGAGCTCGATGACCGAGCCCACGTCCGGGTGGAGGTGCTCCACCGCGAGAGTGACGGCGTTCACTTCCTGGACGAACTTGCCGCCCGTCGGCTCGCAAAGCGGCGCCGAACCCGAGCCCGTCAAGAACATCTTCCAGCCATCGGGGGGATGGTTCGGGAACGCCTGCACGATTTGCTCGAGCATTTGCAGCACGTATTCCGGCTGCTTCGTGTGATGGCGCTGGTAGTCGCTCCAGAGAATCTGCTTGTTCGCCGGGTTGACGACGACGGCCTTCACCGTGGTGGAGCCGACGTCCATACCGATGGCGAGATGCTTCCCCGTGCTCGTGGCCATGTGCTCACTTCTCCGATGCAGACGACGCCAAGCGAACTGCCAGCCGTCGCGATCATTCCCAGGAACTAGACTGACGTGTCAGTGCATAGCACCGAAGGACTAGACTGACGTGTCAGTTCGAAGAAATACAGGCTTTTTTTCCTGGACCCAAGCTTTTGGGGGCCATGGCGCGCCGTGGCACTGAACACAAGCGCAGTCCACTCAGCCGAAGGTGACCCGCGCGATGCAGTACGCGCCAAAAGCGGCCGCCGCGGCGATGGAGCGTTTGCGCAGACCCGCGCGATAGCCGAACACCACTGCCAGCGGCGGGATCACAAGCGAAGCGAGTGCTTCCAGCTTCTTTCCGCAGCGCGCGAGCCCGACCACGAGCGCGACGACCAACGTCACGGTGAGCGCGAAGGTGACCACCACGAAGACGAACGCAACGGGCGCGGTGCTCATCGTCCCCCATCGCGAGGCGGCCCGGCATCGTCGATGACGTCGCGGCCGACATCTTCTTCATCGCCAAATTCGTTCAGTACCGTCGTTTTCGAGGGATTGGCCTCCACTATGGAAGGTGGTGACGGCAGTTCGTTGCCGGACGAATCGACCCACTTGCCTGGCGCGAAGTAGAGCTGGGCGTCGGGACCGCGGACCTGGGTCCAAGGGGCAAAACGCGCACCGTCGGGCGGGACCACCCAACGTCCTCGTCGCCAACGGGCTCGACGCCTCTGGTAGGTCCACTCGCCGTCGATCCAAACCGCGCCGACCTCCGTCGGACGCGGCGGCACGGTCTCGACCTTCGCGGGCGGGGCCGGGGTCGCCGCCGGAACGAAATCGCTGCTTGTATGCGCCGCGAGCCGGGGCTTGGGCAAGGACGGCGTCCCACATGCGGACGTGGCGATCCACGACGCTCCCGCGAACGCGAGCGCAGTCCCTACAAATGTGGGTTTTCCCGAACGCACGAGCGGATGCTACTCCAAACGCGAAACGGCGCGGCAACGTGCGAAGGACGTGCGAAGGAGCGACTCCCTAGCCTGTCGACCGACCTCACGAAGAAGGCAAGAACGCTTTTCAGTCCCGGTTTGTGCCATCCTCTGGCGAGAACGCCCCGTGCCCTACGACGCTCCACCATTATGATGGTCCACGCTGCCATCGCCCGCGTGCGCCCGACGACGTGGCGACTCGGCGAACGGCTGGCGGCGGGCGTGCGGGGCGCGGTCGTCTTCGGCGTGGCGACGGGCTCGCTCGGTTGCCAGAGCATCCCGAATGGTCGCTCCGCTGTTTATGGCGTGGAGGTACGGGACGTCGGCGGAAGGCCCGAGGGTCCCGACACGAGCGAGCTTGCCGAGAAGCTCGCGACAGTACCGAGCCCGAAGTTTTTGGGGCTCTTTCGTGGCGTAGTTTACGAATACACGCTCTTCGAAAAGCAAGTGCTCCAGAAGGACCTCGCGCGCATCGAGGCGTCCTGCCGAGCCATGGGCTACTACGAGGCGAGCGCGCGCGCAGGACGGGTGCACGTCACCGCAGAAAACCACGTACGTGTCGAGATTCTGGTCGATCCGGGCGTCGCCGTCCGAGTGGCTACACTCGAGGTCACGGGCACGGAAGACCTCCCGAGCGAGCTCGCGACACGCGTGAAAAAGGCCGCGGACGAGGCTCTCCCACGCGGTGGAACCTTCGCCGAGGACGCTTACGATGCCGCAAAACAAGCCCTCCTGCGCACACTGACGGACACGGGATACGCATTCGCCAGGGTCGAAGCGAAGGCCGCTGTCGACCTTGCCACGCACCGGGCGTTCGTCCACTACACGGTCGAGCACGGACCTCCGCAAAAGCTCGGAGAGGTGCGAATCGAAGGGCTCGGTGCGCTTCCCGAAGACCGTGTTCGCTATGCGCTGTCGCTCGAACCGGGCAGCCCCTATTCCACGAAGACGATCGAGGAAGCGCGCCAAGCCGTCTTGGAGCTCGGGGTCTTTGCCTCCGTCGAGGTGCTTCCTGCGCTCGACGAAGGTCCGCGTCCCGACGGACGGGTCCCCTTGCTCGTGAAGCTCGAGGGGTCGAAGCTTCGAACTTTGCGCGTCGGTGGCGGCATCGAGTTCGACGCGCTCAAGACCGCCGTCACCGGGCAAATTGGGTGGGAGCACCGCAACTTCTTCGGTGGGCTCCGAAAGTTCCGCGTCGACCTCGGCGCGGGCCTCGTCTTTTACCCCCTCCGCGTGACGAACATCGAAGCGCCAAGCCATGTTTTCCCCGAAGCTCGCCTGCGCTTCGATACACGGCAGCCAGGCCTCTTCGGAGGTCGTGTCGGTGGCTTCTTTCGCCCGAGCATCGAGGTCTATCCGGTTCTCATCGACCCGAACCCGCCCAAAGATGCCCCGGTCCTCGGTTACGGAGAGCTACGAGGCACCCTCGGTATCGAGAGGGGATTTGCTCGCGTCTACGGAGCACTGTCCCAGAACCTTCAAGTGGCCTATCCGTTCTCGTATTTGGGGGACAAGGACCCGACGCTCAGCAACGTGGTCATTTCGTACCCCGAGCTCCAAGTGCAGCTCGATCTCCGCGACAGCCGTGTCAAACCGCGCTCCGGGGGGTATGCGTCATCGTCGTTCCAAATCGCGGGTCTGGGTGGCGACGCCCAGGACGTCAAAATTCAGCCCGAGCTTCGTGGGTATCTCCCACTCGGCAAGCGGGTGGTGGTGGCAGCCCGTGCCGGCGTCGGATTCCTCGTCCCGTTCAACTACGGCTCCGCGGTCTACGCTGACCCGAAAGCGCTGAACGAGAGGGAGCGAACGCTCGACTACCAACTGGTCTATTTCCGCGGCCTCTATTCGGGTGGACCGAGCTCGAACCGTGGGTACCCTGCACGCGCCATAAGCCCCTATGGGAACGTTGGTTTTCTCACGCCGGAGGCCCAAAGGCTGAAGCTCGATAGCGCTTGTGAAGGCGATTGCCGCGTTCCGACGGGTGGATTCAGTCTTTGGGAAGCCTCTCTCGAGCTTCGAGTCGACGTCGTGGGACCTCTCTCGACCGCAGCATTCTGCGATGCCGGAGACGTTTCCCCCAATCGTGGGGACTTCCGACTCGCACACCTCCACCTGTCGTGTGGGCTCGGAGTGCGCTACCAGACCGCCGTCGGGCCGATTCGGCTCGACGTCGGATACCGCATTCCAGGGCTCCAAGTGATCGGAGGCCTCACGCCCGACGAAAAGGCGCCGAGTACGTTCTTCGACGTCCCACTCGCCCTTGCTCTCGGTGTCGGAGAGTCGTTCTGATGCGCGCACTTGCAGCCCGTATCGTTCGCGTGACGTTCGCCACGCTTGGCCTCGCCCTCGTTGCGCTGGTAGCGCTCGTCGTCGGAACGCTCCTTCACCTCGGCACGCCTTCGGGACTTCGAGCCGTGGCATGGGGCGTCAACGAAGGCACACGCGAAGTCTTTCGCGGCAGACTCGAGGTGCGGCACATCGAGTCCTTCGGGACCCGAGGGCTCCGTGGACTCGACGCCCGGGTACTGTCCCCATCCGGAGACACTTTGGCGTGGGTGTCGGGAGCGAGCGCGAGAGCCAGTCTGCCGGCCATGGTCCATGGAGCGTTGTTTGGAGATGGCCCCATGGTCCTCTCGTTGGACGAGCTCATCATCGACCACGTCGCCGTCGACGTCAGCGCGATCGAGGGACCATCGAAGACGACGGTTCTCGCCCTAGCCGACGCCTTCGCGATGCGTGTGCAAACGCCCTCGGCACCGGACGGAGGCCCCGCGCCCACCGTCGAGATCGCACGAATATTCGTGCATCATGCATGGATCTACGGTCGACCGACCAAGACGCTCGCCGTCGATGCCGAGCTCCGAAACCTCGAAGCGGCTTTCCGACGCGATTCCAACGCACTCGATGTGCGCCTCTTCGGAACCGAGCTTCTCGCCCGGCAAGTCCTTGGCACTGCGCTCACTGCGCGGACCACGGCGGCTCTCGTGCTTCCCACGAACGCCGACCTCCTCGCTCACGCGACGGCCACCGGCACGCTCGCGGGCGTGCCGCTCGCGGCGGAGGCCAGTCTCCTCGAGGGTGGTCGGTTCGAGGCCCGCGCAGCCATCCCCGTCACCGACGGCAGAGCGCTTGCTGTCGTCCTTCCCCAGCTCCCGCTGCAGGGGCCCGTCGCCCTACGCGCCGAAGCGAAAGGACGGCTCGAAGGACCTGCAGAGTTGGATGCGAAAATTCGGATCGGTGCGGGCGCAATCGCCGCACACGTCGATGCGATCCTCGGCAAGGACCTCCACGCCCAGGTGGCCGTCGAAGCGAAACGCATCGAAATTGTTTCTTTTTCGGCGAAAGCCCCTCCCTCTTTGCTCGGTCTATCGGCCGTCGCACGCTTGCACGCTCCGGCCGACGGAGCTCCCACAGGGGTAGTCCACGCGACGCTCGCGGACGGCTCGCAGATCGCGGACCAAGTGCTCCCTCCGATTCGCATCGATGCCTCACTCGACGCCGCTGGGCGGCTCGTCGCCGATCTCCTGGCAGCGGAGCCCGGCGCGCGTACCTCGGCGCATGCGGAGCTCCCGAAGGGCGCGCCCCTCACCTTCGCCACCGCGACCGAAGTGGACCTCGCCGCCCTCGCTCGCGCCGCCCGTCCCGGACGAGGAACGGCATCGGTCGCGACGCACGGAACCCTCGATTTGGCGACGCTCGCGCTCGACGCAAGAGCGCACGTGGATGCCCGCGCGCTCGAGGTTGGCTCGGTCCGTCTGGCCGGGCTCGGAGCGGACGTCACGGCCCGCGGCAATGCCAGCTCCCCATCCCTCCACGCAGAGCTCCAGGGCACACGACTGCGCGTCGGTAAGACCCAAATCCTCAGGCGTTTCGAGGCCTCGACCGACCTCTCCGTCGACGACGGCCTCACGTTCCGTGCCTCACGCATTTCGGCGCAATCGCGCGGCGAACGGCTCGACATTTCCGCACCTGTGGTGTCCGTGCGAGGCGACGAAGCCCACGTCCATGGAGCCAGGATCGAGGGATTGGGAAGCCCCATCGTCGCCGACGCCACGCGCCGCGGAGGTCACCTCGCGGCGCACGTTCGAGCCGACGACCTCGACCTCGGTCGGCTCGGTCGGCTCGTGGAAGAACCGGCGCTCTCGGGGCGCGTTTCGCTGAACGTCGACCTCCACCTCGACGACCGCGAGGTCGAGGGCGACGTGCGCGTTTCGATCCGGGACGCGACCCTGCCGACGCTCCCGCACGTTCGAGCGTCGATCGACGCAAGCCTCCATTCCCGTCAAGGACGCCTCGATCTCGACGTCGATCTCGGCGGAGCCCTCCAGGCACGTGCGCGCCTCGAGCACCTCACCCTTCACGGGCCGGCCCTGTCCATCGATTCGTGGAAGCGCGCCGAAGGGCACGGGTACGTCTTTGCCGACGCGGACCTGGCCCGCCTCGGCGACAGTGTACCCGCACTGACCACCCTTCCTTTCAGGCTCGTAGGTGGTCGCGCCAAAGTCCAAGGCGGTATCCTCCACGATCCTTCGGGGCTCCTGCCCTCGGTCGACGTGGCCGTCTCCACTCGAGGTCTCGTCCTTGCGGCTCGAACGGAAGCATCGAAACCCGCGAGCGTGGCACTGCGCGGGATGGACGTCGCGGCGGAGGCGCGCATCGACGGAACCGTCGGCGCAACGGCTCTCTCCGCCCGCCTCCTCGACGCTCGAGGTGTGCTCGTGTTCCTCGACGCAAAAGGAGAGATCCCGATCGAAGCGCTGTTGGCGGGCGCTTCCCTGGACGACCTGAAGGCAACCTGGCTCACACGTCCGATGGGCCTCAGGGTCACCGCGCGCGAACGCAACCTCACGGACCTCGCGTTCCTCTCGGACCTCGGTCTCACCGGCCGAGCCTCATTCGATTTCTCGCTCGAGGGCACACCGAACGCGCCACGCCTACGCCTCGACCTCTCGGGCACGAACCTCAAGCCTCGCGGTTCCAACCTGGCCTCCTCGCTGGAAGCCGCTTGCCGGTACGATGGAAAAACCGCCAACGTCGACGCCACATGGACTGCCAAAGAAGGCAACGCCCGCATCGAGGCACGCGCCGTGGCCGATGTCGCCCACCTTCTCGCTGGCAAGGCAGTCGGTGCGTGGCCCTGGAAAGCCGACGCGACGGCCACATTCGTGCACTTCCCACTCGCGCTCGTGCCCACCGCACGGGAGATCCGCGTTCGCGGAGCTTTGGATGGCAAGGTTTCGCTCGTGGATCTTCATAACGACGCGAAGCTCGACGTGTCCGTCGATGCCACTTCCGTGACCGTGGCCCAGGCCCCCATTCCGCACATTCGTATCCGCGCTTCCGTGCGCGACGGCCTCGCCGAAGGACACGTTCGCGTCGAGCAAACCGATGGCTACGCCGAGCTCGTGGGGAGCGCAGGGCTCGCATGGGCGGCCGAGCTCGTACCGAAGATCGATCCGTCGCGCCCGCTCGCCGCCCGCTTCGACGCGAAGGCCTTCCGTGCCGCGGTGCTCTCGCCCTTCACCACGAATGTACTCGCCGATCTCGATGGACGCATCGACGGAAGCGCAAAGGTTCGCGCGGATGCCGACGGGAAGAATGTCCATGCGGAAGGCACCATCGTCGCCAAAGACTTCTCCTTCGTGCTTTCGGCCGTCGGACAGGAATACCGCGACGTCGGCGCCACCGTTCGATTCATGCCGAGCGGAGTCCTCCGCATCGACGACGTGCACGCCAGCGACGGGAGCGGGAAGGTGACCGGAGCCGCCGTCGCCCGGTTCGACAATCTCGCATTCGTCGCGGCGAACGGCCTTCTACGCATTCCCAAAGCCTCATCCATCGATCTCGTCACTGAGGGGCAGTCGCTCGGAGAGGTCTACGGGGACGTGTCGATGTCCGTCCGGAACATCCGTGCGACGAAGACCCTCGACGTCCAAGTCGACCTCCCGAGCCTTCACCTCAAGCTGCTCGAGAGCGCCGGACGGCAAGTCCAGGAGCTCAAGGCCCGCCCCGACGTTCGCGTGGGGTTCGTGAGAGGCGGAATACTGGTCCCGCTCGCGCTCGTGACAAAAAAGCCGGTCGTCGAGGAGACCGAGACCTCGAAGGACACTTCGACAATCGCCATCGCCGTACGACTCGGACGAGACGTGGAGGTGCGACGGGGAGCGCAGGTGGCGGTTCAGCTGACCGGAACGCCGGTCGTGCACATCTCGGGTGGGCGAACCAACGTCACGGGTCAGCTGCAGCTCACGGGCGGAGCCATCGACCTTAGCGGTCGAAAGTTCATCGTCGACAAGGGAACCGTGACCTTCGGTCAGGACCCCAAAAATCCCGTAGTCGTTGCCACCGCGACCTGGACCGCCGCCGACAAGAGTCGCGTCTTCGCGGACTTCGTCGGGCCCATCCGCACGGGAAAGCTCACGCTTCGCTCCGAGCCCGCTCGCACGCAAAGCGAGATATTGACGCTCATCGCATTCGGAACGACCGATGGTCCCTCGGACGCGCCCACGAACCGTGGAAAAGCCCCGTCCCAAGGCACTCAAGTCGCCACGACCCTGGGCGGCGGCGCACTCACCGAAGGGTTCGATTCGGCACTCGACGGCTTGACTGGCATTCGAACCCAGACCCGCATCGACGCTACGAACGCCAACAATCCGAGGCCAGAGCTCGAGGTGCAGGTCTCGCGCGACATCTCGCTACGCTTTGCCTACGTCCTCGGGACTCCCCCGCCGAGCGAGCCCGACAAGA
>JAYUKI010000222.1:0-5217 GCA_043764595.1 Myxococcales bacterium
AAGAGGCCCGCCACGGAGATTGAGTGGCTGTTCAAGTCGCCACCCGTTCGGCTGATTTCGGCCACGTCGGCGAGCACGGACGTATGGGACAGTCCTTCGATGGCAAGCAGCCGATCGCGAAACGGATGAAGTGGCCTAAGGACCGCGCTGAATTCGGACGCCGAAAGGTCGGTGAGGGAACGGGAGACGAATTGGTCGTTTGCACCTGTCACGGGCATGGTCCACGCGCTTGGTACGTGGCCATGCGGGGTGACGAAAAAAACGACCCGGGACGGGACGGGCGTGGGGTCCGCCAAGGCCGAACCGCTCTTTCCAGCAAGGGAACAGAGCGCCCCGAGCCCGAGCGCGCGAAGGAGGGTTCGTCGGCTAGTCTTCATGTCGGCCCTCGAAGGCGTCGCATCCGAAAGCTCGGGCTGGTGACGAGCTCGAGCAGGAAGGCTCGGACGTGGCCGTCCCGCAAAAAGGAATCGGTGAGTGCGTCGATGGCCGGAAGCTCGATGTCTTCCGGCGTCCGACCAAGGGCGTAGCGCGTCCATTGAAGCGTCGCGCATCGACGCACCGCTCGGCTCCTCGCCAAGGTCTCGGAGAGCTCGAGGGGGCCGTCGAAGGCGCGATCGACATCGGTTCCGATGACGTTTCCTCGGGCGTCCACGGGCAGCCCGTGGTCGAGTTTTTGGTAGGCGCCAGAGGCCGAATAGTGCTCGAAGCCGAAGCCAAACCCATTCAGCCCTTCGTGGCATCCGCGGCAAGCCTGGGGGCTCGTGCGCTCCTCGAAGAGCATGCGGTTCGTCTTCGGTCCCTCGGTGGGACTGCTTTTGGGCGGCGAGAGGTCCACTCCAGGTGGGGGTGGCGTCTCCGCTTGGCACAAAAGTCGGAGCTGTAGGGCATTCCCACGAATGGGAGGAGAGGTGGCCCCGCGATGTGAGGTGGAGCCGAGGAAGGCGACGCGCGTGAGAAGGCCGGCGCGTTCCGATGCCTTCAGTGACGTCTCCGAGAAGCCAGATGTCGGCGGGAGACGTACGCCATAAATGCGAGCCATTTCACCGTCGATCCACGCGCGACGACTCGTGAAAAGGTCCTCGAACGTGCCGCCGGCGGACAGCACATTTTCGACGAAGAGCTGGGACTCCTTGCGGGCCGATATGGAGGTGGCGGCAGTCCAGTCGGCGTCGACCTCGGCGGTTCGCACGGAGTGCTCTTCTTCGCTGATGCGTCCGAGCCCTAGCCATTGCCGATGAAAGCTCCAATAGACGCGCCGGGCGCGTTCGTCACCCAGCATGCGCTCGGCCTCTGCCCGCACGCCCTCGGCCGTGCCTAGCCTGCCGTGTTCGGCGGCGTCGATCCCGGCGTCGTCCGGCACGCTTTCCCATAGAAAGAACGATAGCCGACTTGCCATCGCATAACCGTCGAGCGGAACGACGGCTCCTACCTGACCCGCCGTCTCGGGCTCTGGGCGGTAGAGGAACTGGGGCGACTGGAGCATCGCAGCGAGCGTGAGCCTGACCGCGGCCTCGAAGTCGATCGTGGCGCGCCATCCGTGGAGCTTCGAGACGAAGCGATCTCGCTCTGCGGCGAGTAGCGGCCTTCGGAAAAGTCTTCGCCCGGTGGTTTCCACGAAATGGTTCGCGCATTCGGTGACCTTCGCGGGCGAGTCCCACTCGCATCCGGCGAGCCTACGCACGTGAAGTGAATCTCGCGTGGCTTCACGGGAATAGAGAATGGCGATTGATTCGAAGCGAGCGATGCGAACATCCGAGGGTTTTTGGGCTTCCGCGGCATTCTCGAAGCCCGCGACGAGGGTGTCTTGCGGGAGCTCGGGCAGGTCGACGTGTACGTCCGGAAACAGGTCCCCGAGAGCATTCAGGTACTCGCCGTTCGACATCCTTCGCAGGGGCGACCGGCCCACGAGAGGAGCGGTCTCGGCGCCCTGGGAGCGCTCGGAGTCACAGCCGAGCGATGGGATCGCGGCGAACGAAAGCACGAGTGCCGTCGAGCGAATGCGCCGCAAGTGTCCATCCACGACAAGACGATACCACGTTGCGCCTCTCGCGTCAGCGCGCGCCTGGCCACGTGCTTCACGACAAGACGCGTCACGTCGTGCAAATGCGTCTCGAGCGTGGCGCCGAACTGTGCAGTTGGGTGCTCACAAATTGCTCGACGGTTCTGCGTACCGATGCCCCGGATGGAGCCCGACGACCCGCTCGACGCGTTTACGAGCTAGGCCAGCTCGCGAAGCCGAACGGGCCGAATGCTCGGTGCTCAGGGAGGACAGGTCGCCGTGGCCGTGATCCATCCGTCGAGCACCGTAGCTCCCGCCACATCGACCACGCGCGAACCGAGCGGAGGCATGCGCTCGACCCCGGTCGAGTGGGTTCTCAGGGACAACACGGACTTCGACGGTTGTCCTGGGAAAAAGACCGTGGCGCCCGCCACTCCGAGATCTCCGGCTGTAGCCGCTGCATTGCACGTGGCCATGCTCGCGAACGGCTGCGAATAGCGGAAGTCCATCGTTCCGCGGCCCGTGCCCCCGGGTTGATGGCAGAAAGCGCAGTTGGAGTGAAGATATGCCTTTGCGCGGGCTTCGATCGCGCCGGACGTGCCCGTCGGGACCGGCATTTTTGGCAACGTGGCGGGATCCGCGAGGGCTTGCGTGAAGTAGCCAATCTTGTCGAGCGTCTTCAGCTGATTCGAAATTCGGTTCGTGCTCGCGTAAACGAAATCGCCATTCAGCTGCGCAATCTCCGGACCGAGGGTTCGGCCAGCCACTTCGGAGTGGCATGCAAAGCACTCGCCACGCGCCGGGTAGTACCAGCTCGCGCCGCCAGGGAGCACTTTGGTCTTGTTCGCGGGCAGGAGCGTCGCGTCGGTCGCGGTAGCGTTCCATTCGTACGTGTAGCCGCCCCACTCGCCGTCCGCGTGGCGAACGAAGAGGCGCGTTTCCACGAGCTTTCCGGCCACACGAAACGACTTCATGGTCACGGTTCCGATGGGAAAGTCGAAATCGCCAGTGGTGCCGTTGACGGCAATCGTCGTTCCGTCAGGAATCGCAAAATGGCGTTCTTTGTCGGCGCCGTCGGACCACAGAGGGCTCGCTACACCATAGGGGATCATGGCGGGAACCGGTTTGGTGGGGTCCGTCTTGCTCACACATCCCGTGTCGGAGAGTTTGTTCGGAAAGGGCGTCGGCGGAGGCGTCGAGGCGTCGGGCTCGAGCGCGAACACCCGGGACGTTTGGTCGATGGCATAGAGCTCGTGATCGCCGTCCTCGCCGAACCCGACCCACGCGTTGAACGGGCCCGCGTCGTTCAGCGAAAGTGCCGAATACTTTCCGTCCGTGCCCTGCGTGAGGGCCCACACTTTGCCCGTGCCGTAGTCGGCAAAGATGTATTTACCAATCAACCCGGGGAGCTTGCTTCCTCGATAAACGAAGCCTCCAATGATGGCGATTCCTTCGGCGTGGGAATACTCGTAGACAGGATCGGTGAGCCCGGCGGTCGCGCAGCTCGTGACGTTGGCGGGGAAACAATGGGCCCCCTCTCGCGTGCTCCAGCCGTAGTTGGCCCCCGCGACCACTCGGTTTATCTCCTCCCAGTTGCCCTGGCCGACGTCGGCCACCCAGACGTCGCCGGAGACCGAGTCGATCGCGAAACGAAACGGATTGCGGAAGCCATAGGCGTACGCCGCCGGCTCGCCTCCGCCCGCTTTCCACGGGTTGCCATTCGGGATGGAATACGGAGTGCCGTTGTCGATGTCGATGCGAAGGAGCTTCGAGAAAAATCCAGTCTTCTCCTGTCCATGGCCATACTGGTCGTTCGCCCCGCCGCCGTCTCCGAAGGTCGCGTAGAGGTAGCCGTCCGGTCCGAAGTGGAGGTCGCCGCCATCGTGGTTGTTCGCCGGCTGGTCGAACGGGGCCAGGATGGTGACGGGATTTCCGAACGATGCGCCGTTGTCCGGGCTCGTCATTCGAATGATGGTCGACTGCATTCCCGTGGCGCCGCCTTGGATGGTGTACGAGATGAATACGTGTCCGTTCGTGGCGAACTTGGGATGGAACGCCATCCCGAGGAAGCCACCTTCGCCCGCCGTGTTCACCGTTGCGGGCAACGTGGCCACCACCGTCTTGGCCGTCGGATTGGCCGCTGGAAACGAGACGATTTGGCCCGCTCTCTCCGCGGCGAAAAATCGGGTTTTGTCGTTAGGAAGCTGGGCGAGCACCATCGGGCGCGTGAGTGGCACGTTCGCGAAGACCCTCGTGAGCTGCACGGCAGCGCCGGCCGAAGGGCGCGCGGGAGCCGTGCATGTCGGGTTTGCAGGGCGCGTATCGAGGCCAAACGGGGCGACCACGGGCGGGATAGCCGCGTCGGGGGGACTCGTGTCCCCGCGCGCATCGCCACTCCCATCCTTCCCGCTCGAGTCCGCGGGGATGGCGGAGTCGACTACCGGGGTTGCCCCGTCTCGAGCGTCGACCTCCGGCACGGCGTCCGTTCCGCATGAAGCCAGGGCGCCTGCAAACACGAGGGCCGTGGACGGAAACACCAGCGCGAAGACCGATCGGCGACGGACACTCATGGCCCGATCGAACCATGGATCTTCGTCGAATGGAGACGACACGGATGCCGGCCTCGATTTGCTTACCAAGTCTTACGTGTGCCCACCTTCGGGAAGCGAGCCCTCGGGAGACCGCTGCGACAAGGGCTTGCGCTCCGCGGGAGGAGGAAGAAGCACCACGGAGCCGTTGGCTTTCATCGGATGGGTCATCAGTCGGGCGCCGCGATCGTAAGCAAAATAGGACCAAGCCCACGTGAAAAGGACGACACTGCGGCTTCGAAACCCCACGAGATAGATGAGGTGAATGAAGAGCCAAGCGAGCCAAGCCAAGAACCCGCGCAGCTCGAGCCCCGCCGCATATGCGATGGCACGGGATCGTCCGATCGTGGCCATCGAGCCTTTGTCGAAGTAGTGGAACGGCTTCAGCGACTGGCCATGAAGCCCTCGCAAGATGACCTTCGCCACGTATCTTGCCTGTTGCATCGCGACAGGAGAAAGGCCTGGCAGCGGCTTTTGGTCCTGTTCGAAGTGCGCCATGTCGCCGATGGCGAAGGCTCCTTCCGCCCCCGGAATGCGCGCGTGGTCGTCCACGACGACCCGCCCCGGGCGGTCGAGCGGAACACCGAGGGACTTCGCGAGCGAAGTGCCCTGTACGCCGGCTCCCCAAAC
>JAYUKI010000223.1:0-1577 GCA_043764595.1 Myxococcales bacterium
TTCTCGCGGAAGTCGTAATACATCTCGAACTTGGTCGGCACTGTGGTCTTCTCGGGCACCGGCGCACACGAAACCACCGCTTCTTTTCGGTAGATCTCACGGACCGTGGAGCGTACGTCGGCGCGCTCCGCCAAGGCTTCCGCCACGATGTCCCGCGCTCCGGCGAGCGCCGCTTTCACGTCCGCGACGCCCTTCTCCGAGCTGACGAAACCTTCGGCCAAAGCCTTCGGATCCCCGCTCGCGAGCTGCGCGAGGATCTGATCGGCGAGCGGTTGAAGGCCCTTTTCCCGAGCCATCGTCGCGCGCGTGCGGCGCTTCGGCTTGAACGGAAGGTAGAGGTCTTCGAGCTCGGCCTTGACCCACGTGCCCTCGATCTTCTTGCGGAGCTCCGGCGTGAGCTTTCCCTGCGACTCGATCTCGGCGAGCACGGCCTTCCGGCGCTCCAGCAGCTCCGTGTAGTACACACGCTTTTCGTCGATGTCGCGGATCTGCACTTCGTCGAGGCCGCCCGTTTGCTCTTTGCGGTAACGCGCCACGAACGGAACGGTGGCGCCTTCGGCGAGAAGTGCGGCCGTGGCGCGCACGTTCACGAGCGAAAGGCCGAGGTCCTGGGCGATGCGGGGGCAGGGATCGTCGACCACGGGGAGAGTGTCCGTCATCCCTCTTCGTTAGCAAGCACCTGGACGTTTGAACAGGGCTTAGAGCGCTCGGTCTATGGGGCTCCGATTTGGAGCGTAATGCCGAGGGGAGCGGCGGGGAACGGTGCGACGTAAGCGCCCGTGATCGCCAGAGAAACGAACGGCGAAAAGCGAAGACCCGCTTCGCCCATCGTGGCCAGCGAAGGCAAGACCGTTGGTCCTTGGAACGTCGCGCCGAGCCCGAACGCAAACGTGGTGAACGGAACCACTCCGTGCCCAAGCGACGGATAGTAGTGCCGGTACGCAAAGATCGCGGACGTCCAAGCGAAGGCGTCGGCTGGCGGCACCTTCAGGGAGAGATCGAACGGCGACACCAGCGCGAGCCCACCGAGCAAGATGGCGTCGTTCTCTGGATCCACTCCGAGACCAAGCGCGAACGAGCCACCGTAGAGCGGCAAGCGTCGTGCGGGCTCGAACGCGAGGATCGGTCCAAGGCTCACGTAAGGCCGAGGAATCGAGTGCGCCGACGACGTCCGCAAAAATCCGAGCGACACGACCAGTGCCACGGCCGTCGCCGCAAGAGCCCTTCGCATATTCATCCAATGGTTGAACCAATTTGGACAAAGTCAAGCAAAGGGCCGCGAGCCCGACCGTCGAGGTCGAGCAGCGGCCCTTTGAGCGGTTGCGAGACGACGGTTGCTACATGCCAAGCGTGAGGAGCTTGGCGACCCTGCGCCCGTAGAGGCCCGGATCGTCCGGCACTCCGCCCTCGGCGAGCTTGGCCTGGTCGTAGAGCACTTCAATGTACTCTGCAATGGTCTCGTCGTCGGCCGAAGCCGCGGCCCGCGCTCCGAGCTTCTCCACCAAGGGGTGCGAGCCGTTCAGCTCGAAGATGCGCGGGTTCGGCGGAACGGGCCTTCCTGCGGCGCGAAGCATCGC
>JAYUKI010000224.1:0-5212 GCA_043764595.1 Myxococcales bacterium
TCTTCGGCCATCGGTTCTCCGTGTGCGCCTACCGTGGCGCTTTTGCGCGGCAAACGTTAGTTTCCCGGAGCCTTCCGTGTCAACGAAGCATCCTCATCCCCTTCGATTCCTCCAAACCTCGGAATCCTTCGCGGTTTCGTGCCGTTTTCATGGATGGCGCGCCCATTCGCGCGTCGTGACCATCGCTGTTTGGCTCACGGGCGCGGGCGCGTTCTCTTCCCTGGGCTGCTCCAAAGATACCTTTCAGAGCTCCGCGGCGACCGAGGACGACGACCGTCCGAAGCTCGCGGTGCTGCTTGCAGCGGACGCGAAAGTCGACGCCGTCCTGAGTGACGCCGACCGCCTGGACCGACAGGGAAAGGCGGCCGAAGCCGCGAAGCTCGTCGAGGTCGAAGCCTCCTCCGCGCTGGCGGAGGCCAAGGTCCTGCTTGGACGCACCACCATCGAAACGGCTTGGGGAAAAGAGCGAAAGAGCGAGATCGACCGCCTCTTCGCCGATCGCTCGTCCGCGATGCCTTCGTACGCCGCATCGTTTCGGTCACAAGATCCCAAGGCCAAGCTCGAGGCTCTCCTCGTTCAAGCGGCTCTCGAGAAGCGGGCACTGGCCATCGCGACCTCGACGAAGCGAAAGGAGCCCTCCCCGTGAAACGGATCCTTCTCGTCGACAACTACGACTCGTTCACGTGGAACCTCGTCCATCTCTTGGGGGCGGTAGGCGTCGCGTGCGACGTCGTCCGAAACGACGCCCTCGACGTCGCAACGGCCTCGGAGCGGGCACTCGCCGCCGGAGGACTCGTGATCTCGCCAGGCCCGAAGACACCGGACGATGCGGGCATCGTGTTGTCCCTGCTGGCCTCCATCGCGGGCAAGGCGCCGATTCTCGGCGTGTGTTTGGGGCATCAAGCGATAGGGCAGGCGTTCGGCGGCGAGGTCGTACGCTCGGAGCGTCGCATGCACGGACGAACGTCGAACATTTCGCACGACGGGCGCGGAGTCTTCGAGGGCTTGCCCTGCCCGATGCGCGTCACCCGCTACCACTCGCTGGTCGTGCGACGCGAGACCCTGCCCGATGCGCTCGAGGTGACGGCGTGGTCTGCCGAAGGCGACATCATGGGCCTGCGCCATAGGACGCTCGACGTCGAAGGCGTCCAGTTCCACCCGGAGAGCTTTCTCACCGAGGGAGGCAAAGACATGCTCGCGCGCTTTGCCGATCGTCTCCCGGAAAAGACATGACCCAGAGCTCGTCCGCCGCTCCGTTCGCCGAAACGTTCGAACGAATCCTGGATGGCGGCACGACGCCGGACGTGCGGGCCGCGTTCGACGCCATCCTCGCAGGCGCATGGACTCCCGTGCAGATTGCAGCCTTTGCCGCGGCGCTGCGGGCGCGCGGCGAGACCACCGAGATCCTCGTCGCCGGAGCACGCTCGCTTCGCGCGGCGATGACGGTCGTCGATCACGGGCTCCCCGAGACCCTCGATACGTGCGGAACCGGCGGAGATGGACGCGGCACGGTAAACGTCTCCACGGCGGCCGCGGTGCTGGTCGCGGCACTCGGCGTGCATGTCGCGAAGCACGGAAATCGTAGCGTTTCGAGCCGATCGGGGAGCGCGGACGTTCTCGAGGCCCTCGGGCTCCCCCTCGACGTGCCGACGGAACGTCAGCACGACGTCCTTCGCCGCGCGCACATCGCCTTCTTGCTCGCCCCTGCCCACCACCCGGCGCTCCGACACGCTTCGGCGGTGCGTCGCGAGCTCGGCGTGCGGACGATTTTCAACGCGCTCGGCCCCCTCGTGAACCCCGCGAACGTCACGGCCCAGCTCGTGGGCGTGTACGAGGACACCCTTCGCCCGAAGATGGCGCATGCCCTCGGTGCCCTCGGGGTCTCTCGGGCGTGGGTCGTTCGCAGCCACGACGGCCTCGACGAAATTTCCCCCGAGGCGCCCACGCGAGTCTCGGTGCTCCACCCGACGGGCGAGGTCGAAGAACGCGAGGTCGCTCCCGAGGACTTCGGTCTCGCGCGTTCGCCAGCCTCTGCGCTCGCGGGAGGGTCGCCCGAAGAAAACGCGCGCGCGCTTTCCGCCATTTTTGGCGGCGAGGACTCTCCCGCCCTCCCCACGGTCGTGCTCAACGCCGCGGCAGCGCTTCACGTGGCCCGCGGGATTCCCCTCCGCGACGCCGCGGTCGCCGTCGCCGAGGCTCAGCGTCAGGGACGGGGCGCGGAGGTCTTCGCGAACTGGAAGCGCGCAGCAGAAGGCGCTCGTGACGGGACGAAACCACGATGAGCGTACTCGGCGAAATTCTCGCGGCGAAGCGCGCCAGCTTGGACGCTCTTCGGAACGAAATCGCGACCGAAATCGCGACGTCGCACGAGCGGCCGGCGAAGGGCACTCTCGAAGAGAGGCTCGCTCGAACGGCTTTGGATCCACTCCGCCTTTGCTGCGAGCACAAACGGAGGAGCCCGAGCGGTGGCGCGTTCGATACGACGCTGTCGCTCGCCGAGCGTGTGTCCGTCTATGCACGGGCGGGGGCGACGCTGGTGAGCGTGCTCACCGACACGACCTTTTTCGGCGGCTCGTGGCAAGACGTCTCCGTCGCGCGGGCCACGCTGAAGACCATGGGCTCCCCTGCCCTCGTGCTCGCCAAAGAGTTCGTCATCGATCCCGTGCAAGTGCGCGCAGCCCGGCTCTATGGAGCGGACGCCGTGCTGCTCATCGTCCGCATCTTGGACGACTCTACCCTCGCCTCGCTCCTCGCAACGACGGCCTCGGAGGGCCTCTCGGCGTTGGTCGAAGTGACTTCCGAGAACGAGCTCGGGAGGGCGCTCGACTGCGGCGCCCGATGCATTGGAGTCAATGCGCGCGACCTCGATACGCTCGAGATCGATCCCGCGCGTGCGGCACGCGTTCTTGCCGCGATCCCGGACGAGATCCGTGCGGTGCATCTCTCCGGCCTCAGGCGCGAAGAGGACGTCGTCGAGCTTGCCCGCGGTCGCGCCGACGGGGCGCTGGTCGGAGAGTGCCTCATGCGCGAAGCCCATCCCGCCGCGCTTCTTGCGCGTTTCGTCGCCGCCGCACGAACCCCGCGGGCTCCCAGTGGAACGCCGATTCGCTGACTACGGTCATCGAACGGATCCCACAAACCTGACCCGGCATCGCACGGGCGCTACGCTTCGCGCGTGGATCTCTACGGCTACATCGACGCCTACCTCGATCACCTGCGCGTGGAACGGGCCCTCGCGAAGAACACGCTCGAAGCGTATGCACGCGATCTCGGTAAGCTCGCCACTGCGCTCACGCGCGACGACGTGGCCCCACTGCCTACGGACATCTCCCCCGAGGCGCTGTCCCGAATGCTCGTCGAAAACACCGAACAAGGTCTGTCCGCTCGTTCGTCGGCGAGGCAGCTCTCCGCGATCCGTGGATTCTGCAAGTTTCTCGTCCGGGAGCGCGCCGCCCCGGCCGATCCCACGCGCAAGGTGTCGCGCCCGAAGCTCGCTCGCAAGCTGCCCCGTGTGCTGTCCGAAGACGACATGCTCCGACTGCTCACGGCGCCTGGTGTCGACACGGCGCGAGGTCTCCGCGACACGGCCATGCTCCAGCTCATGTACGCGTCAGGCCTCCGTGTGACCGAGCTCTGCGAGCTTCGTGTGTCGGAGCTCGATCGTCAGCGTGGAGTGGTTTCGCCGCTCGGCAAAGGCCAAAAGCGGCGCCTCGTTCCCGTTGGGGACGTCGCACTCACCGCCATCGACGCCTATTTGAACGGAGTGCGGACGCACACGCCCCACGCCGAAGCGTCTCCCTATCTCTTCGTGTCGCCTCGCGGGAAGCGGTTCACGCGCCAGGGGTTCTGGAAGATCGTGAAACGCTACGCTGCCATCGCGGGCATCCGGATGGAGCTTTCGCCACACAAACTGAGGCACTCGTTCGCGACGCACCTCCTCCGTGGAGGTGCGGACCTCCGCGCCGTCCAGGCCATGCTCGGGCACGCCGATCTCGGTACGACGGAGATCTACACGCGCGTGGCCCAGGACCACGTCCGCGCCGCCTACGACAAGGCTCACCCGCGCGCCCGGCTCTTGCGCTGAATGCGGTGGGAGCTCTCGATGGTTTCGAACCGCGCACTCGCGCGAAGATGACGTTCAGCCAGGCCGCGTCGCTTTCGTCCAAGCCGCGTCGGTGAGCGCTTGCACGAAGTCGCGCGCGAGCTCACGCGTCTTGGAGAACCCGGGCCCACGCTCCAACGTGTCTTCGTTCATGTAGAGACGCCGCGAAAGCTCGACCTGCACAACGTGGACGCCGTCGCGTGGCCTTCCGTAGTGCGCCGTAGTGAAGCCTCCGCGGTAGGGCTCGTCGTGCGCGACCGAGCACCCCGCGTTTCGCGCGCACGCATCCACGGCATCGATGAACATCGCGGCGGCGCTGGTTCGCCCGCGCGTGCCGGGCACCACGTCCGCGCGTGGCGCGCCCGGTTTGCCCGAGACCAACGTGCCCACGCTCGGCATCGAATGCGCCGCAAGCACGACCGCGACCCCGAACTTCGACACTTTTCGGCGAAGTAGCCGGTAAAGCGCTTCGTGGTACGGCCGATAGATCGTCTCGAGCCGGCGCTCGAGCTCTTCGGGCGCGAGCGGCGCCCGCAACACCTGGTGGCCCTCGCTCGAGAGACGCCACACCACGCCACGGGTGGCGCGCAGAGGCCCTTCCACGCCACGAACGGACGCCCCGTCGACGTCGGTCTCGGCTCGGTTCAAGTCGACCACGTAGCGCGAGAAGTGGGCCACGAGCACCGTGGCCCCCAAGCCCGACGCGTCCGCGTAGAGCTCGTCGACGTAGCGGTCGGCGTCCTTCAAAATAGCGCGGTCGGGCGCGACGAACCAAGCGCGTGTGCCCTGGTCGAGCGCCGTGCCGGCGTGCGGAACCTCGACCACCACCGGAGACTCGTCCGCGTCGGAAGGCTCGATGACGGAAAACGCTTCGTTCACACGAGCCCCCGCAGCCGACCGAGAAATGGTACGAGCGCCGATCCCTGGAGAGGGCCGGCGCTCGGAGGTTTCTTCAGCGCGCTCATGCGAGCGTTCCTCGAGCGTTTCTCGAGCGTTTCTCGAACGGCCGGAGGAAGGCGACGGAAGACTAGAGCTTGACGTGGTGGCGCTTCGCGTACTCGAAGAGCCCGATTTTGTCGATCGTGCGGATGTCGCGCGTCGTGAGGTTCA
>JAYUKI010000225.1:0-1575 GCA_043764595.1 Myxococcales bacterium
ATCCGGCAAGCTGCGTCATTGCGAGCATGCCACGTGCCGTCGCGGCGGCGGGGCTCGCTTCGGGCGTCATCGCCCTCGAACAAATGGCCACCGAGCTCACGCTGCGGATCCGGTCACGATGATCGACAAGCCTCTCGTCGCCGTCCATGCTCCCGCGCGCTCACGTCGCATGACTCCGCCTCGATAGCTCGACGCAGAGGATTCCTATTCGACACCTGGAAGGTCGAGCCGTCATCCCCCGACGCAAAGGTGAAGGTAGGCCCACGCCGAGGTGACCTTCCCGTCCGGATGACGAGCGCCAACCCGTCGGAAGACGACGCCACGGTGATGGTGATCTTCGCCGCCGACCCGCGATAGTTCGCGCTGCGCTCAGAAGAACTGCTTCCCGCGGAGATCGCCCGTCGGCACGGAGTCCCCAGGCGTGATCTCGCCCGATGGGCCGTTATGGCGTTTGCACCGCAAACGTCGGAAAGAGAAGCGTCGAAGCAAGGAGCACAATGGCGCTCATGCGCACACCCGGAACGCGCGATCCGATTCATGCGAGCCAACGTCTCCGACCCGAACGCGCACAACGGTGCACGGCCAGAGGCGACCCCGCGCCGCGCCTTTTCGGATAGGCTGAAGATTCCGCCCGCTTCCTCGCCACGCGTCCAGTCCACCAAGCCACCCTTTGGAGAGAATCCGATGATCCCCGCTGCGTTCGCTGCGCCGAAGGTCTTGCGAAGGCTCAACATCGCTGCGGTGGGGCTCGCCCTCTCGGCCATCACGGCGGCGACGTTTGGCGCGCTCACGCACGATTTCTCGGGACTTTTGACGGGCGTGCCCACGCTCGCGATGGGCCTCGTCTGGGCGTGGGTCCTTCGACTTCCGAATACGGTGGGGACCTCGAACGTTCGGTGGGGATGGCTGGCTTCGGTGCCCCTCGCTGCACTCAACGCTGGCCTCGTGGCCGGTGCACTGTTGGCCACGGAAAAGTCCGGATTCAGCGGCGCGGGATTCCTCGGCGGCATGGTGCTGGGAGTGACCTTTGGAGTCTTCTTTTGGGTGCCTTCCCTCGTGGCCACTCTCGTGGCCTTCGGTGTTCCGATTGCGTGGGGCCAGAAATTGGCCAAAAAGGGGCTCGCAGGGGAAGAACGCGGCGAGCGTCTGGTCGGGATCGTGTGCATGGTGCTCGCTGTCGGCGCGTTCGCCCTCTCGTTTCGCCAGGACAAGGCCATCACCATTCCCGGCGACAAAGTCATGATGAGCGCGAAGGAGTCGCTCGTGCAAGCGGGCCACGTTTTCATGCGCGTCGTGGCCGTCCTAGGCGCGCTCTTCGGGACGGCGTCCACCGCACTCGCGACGGCGCGAGAGTCCAGACGAAAAGCGTTCGTGGCCGACGCCGAGAGCGGAAAAGTGCCGGGATACCGCGTCGATGCGACCCCCGAAGGCAAAGCGCTCGTGCGCGTGTCCTCGGTCGGAGAGGGGTATCGCGTCTCCGACTTCACCGAAGAGGTCGTCCTGCTCGACGAAGAAGGCCGCGCGACCGAGTCCCGCCTCGCACAACGCCTGTAGTCTCGTCGGATAGGGCCTTAT
>JAYUKI010000226.1:0-1573 GCA_043764595.1 Myxococcales bacterium
TCGTCGATGGGGTGGCGGAGGTGTAGAGTGGAGCCATGCGGAAGCTCCTTTGTGTCTTGCTTGTTGCCGTGGTGGCCTCCGGCGCCGCGGCATGCTCCACGAGCTCGTCGGGGGCGGATGCCTCCACCGACGTGCCGGACGGTTCGAGCCCCGACGGGTCGAGCGCCATCGACGCCGCGAAGGATGCGAAGGATGCGAAGGACGGTGGGCCGTTCTGCTGCCCGCCGGATCCGAAGCCCTCGAGTTGCATGGCGCTCGGCGGAGTGGGAACCGGATTCGACGGAGGATGTGGACGGACCTGCGACTTCTTCTGTTCGACGAACTGGCGAATCGAGAACGATTCCTCCGGTTGCCCAACGTGGAAATGGGATACGCGCGCTCCGCTGCCCGACGAGAACGGGTCCTGCTTCAAAAAGCTCGACGCCGGAACGGACTAATCCCAGGTGGCCGCTTCGCCTTGAGCTAGCCTCGGGGCATGCGGGGTCGTTGCGCGGGGATGATTGTTGGGGCGCTTTTGGTCGGTGGTTGCAAGCCGGATGCGACCGCGGGCCCCGTCACGAAGACTGCGACGGCCACGGCGACTGCGACGGGGTCGAGCCCGAGCCCATTCCCAAGCTCGAGCCCGAGCCCGAGCTTGGGTTCGAGCCAAGCGGGCTCGGAAGGGCTCGATGGCGGAGTCCGGACGGGGGCCGAGCCGAACCTGTTGGACGTGGTTCCGGCGACCATCGCCGTCTCGTCCGCGGTGCACAACCCGCGCGATTTCCCCGAGCACCTCATCGACGGAAAATCCGACACCGCGTGGAATGGCAGGACCGGGGAGCTCGTCGGGGGCTGGATCGCCTTTCGTGTGCCCAAGGACGCGCACGTGCTTCGCATCGAGATGACGGCGGGCTTCGACAAGGTGAAAGGGAACCTCGATCTCTTCACGGCCAACCACCGCATTACGAAGGTCACGGTCCAACGCGACGGCGTGCGCATTGGCGACTTCCCCCTCGATCCGAACGTGCGCACGCTCCAAGCGATTCCCATCGGTCGGCCCGGAGGCGAGTACACGGTCACCATTGCGGCGACGCTCCCCGGCACGAAGAAGGAATGGAAGGAGCTCGCCGTCAGCGAGCTGCGGGTCGTCGGAAGGCCCGGCACGGAGCGACGCACCGAGAAGGAACCCCACCGCGTGCTCGTCGGCTCACTCGACGCCCAGCCAGGCCCGCTCCTGGAGATGGAGGACGCACCCGTCCCCGAGGCGCACCGTGACCTCGCTGCACTCTGCAAGGCCTTTGCGAAGGACGTCGAGGCCACCAAGAGCGAGCACGAGGAGACGGCGAAGAACCACGGCCTGAAGCTCTCGCCGCCGACGTGCGCTGCCACGGCTTTCTCCACGGCGTTCACCGGTGACGCCGCGTACAAGCGCGTGCTCGCGGTGCGCACGTTCGACGGCATCCGGACGGAGACCGCGCTCGTCGTCGAGGTCCCCCGCGGGCTCGTTCTCGCGCCGATCTCGTGGAGCCACGACGATCCCCTCGATCCCGGATGCCCGAGCATCGTGCGCATGGATCGTGTGAAGTCGTTGCGG
>JAYUKI010000227.1:0-5201 GCA_043764595.1 Myxococcales bacterium
CGCGCGCTACCAGACCCCGGTCGGACCGATTCGCCTCGATATCGGGTATCGTATTCCGGAGCTTCAGGTCGTAGGCGGGCTCACACCGGACGAACGCGAGCCGTCGAAGTTCTTGGGCATCCCGCTTGCAGTAGCGCTCGGTGTCGGAGAAGCCTTCTGATGACCATCCTCAAGCGTATCTTCTTCGGTCTCACGAAGAGCCTTGGGTTGCTCCTCGTGTTCGTGCTCGCGCTCGTGCTCGGTGTGCTGGTTCACCTCGACTCGGCGCCGGGAAGGCGCGCAGCCAAGTCGATCACGAACAGCGTTCTTGGCGGCATGTTCAAAGGAACGATCGTCGTCGACAGGATCGGTGGCATCGGGGTCGACGGGCTCAGCGGGGTGGACGGCCACCTGGTCGCGGCGACCGGTGAGGACATCGCCGAGCTCCGCGGCGTGCGTGTGCGTACGAACGTACCTTCGCTCGTCGGCGGAATTCTCTCGTGGGTGGTGACGGGTAAAGAGCCGCTCACGATTCGCATCGAGACCATCGAGATCGATCACGCGACGCTGCTGCTCGACCGGACGAAGGACGAGAAAAAGGAGCTCCTCGTCGCCGCCGCGTTCGTGAGCGCGACGCCTCCCGAGCCCAAGGTACCGGGGCCGGGGCCATCGGTTTCCATCGCGCGGATTTACTTGAAGCATGCATGGATTCGCGGAATGCCAGCCGACGGCCTCGCGGTCGACGCGGACATCGAGCCGCTCGTCGGCGCGTTCTCGATGGCGAACGGTCGAATCGACGTCGGGGTCAGCGAGCTACGACTCCGGGCGCGGGAAGTGATGCCGGCGCAAGCCGCGTCGCTCTCGCTCGTGGGTGGTCTGACGCTTCCGGAGAACAGTGGCGGGCTCGTCGCGCGGGCTACGCTCGGCGGCGAGGTCGCACACGTGCCGCTCTTCGCAAAGGCGGTCTACTCCGAGGCCCGCATGACGGTCGTCGCGGGAGTGCCCAACGTGCCGGCGGCGGTGATATCGAATCTCGTGCCGGGAATCGCGCCGAAGGGCGACTTGTCCGTGCGGATCGAGGCTGCGGGCACGCTCGCAAAGCTCGAGGCGATCGTGCATGTGTCCGTCGGACCTGGAAATCTCGATGCCTACGCGCGCGCGGCGCTCGCCGGGAACGTGTACGTGGAGCTCGGAGCGCGCGTGCGTGACTTCGATATCGCCACCTTCGCCGACGGAGCGCCCGCTTCGCGCCTCGGAGCCGACATCGTCGGTAAGATGCATATCCCGAGCGGTGGAGCGATGCGCGCAGACGCCAAAGTCGTAGTCGACCCAAGCTCGCACGTCGCAGGCCAAGGTATCCCCGCGACCACACTCGTTGCCGTGCTGGAAGACAGCGGACGACTGAAGACAGACCTCTTCGCCCAAGAGCCTGGAGTGCCAACGACGGTGCATGCCGAGCTCCTTCCCGCGAGGAACGGAAATCCGCGCCCGCCTCTCGTATTCACGACCGAGACGACGATTACGCTCGGTGAATTTACCCGCTTCGGGATGCTCGGCGAAGGCAGCGGGCGCGTGTCCACACGTGGAACCTTGGATCTGACTACGCTCGTGGCGCACGCGTCGGCCGACGCCGATTTGGCGGGAATCGGCGCACGAGGAGCGAAGCTTCGGGCGGCCAGCATTCACGTCGACGCGAACGGTCCCGTTCAGCGCCTCGCGCTGGATGGCGAACTCTCGGGTCGTGGTATTCGTTACGCCAAATATGGTGCAGACCGGTTCGATGCTTCTGCGCGGGTAGAGCTCGGCGACGCGATCGTGATTGCCGATGCGAAGATCTCTGCGAACAGCAAAGGCGAGACGTTGCGTGTGTCGGCGCCGAGGGTCGTGCTCCACGGAGGAGTCGACGCGAGCGATGTTACGATCTCGGGGCTCGGCGAGCCGCTCACAGCCGACATCTCGCTCCACGGCAACCACGTCGCGCTGAAGGCGCGTACTGCCGGCCTCGACCTCGGCAAGGCCGGCGTGGTTCTGCAAATGAACGAGCTCGGCGGGCACGTCATGCTCGACGCCGACCTCACCCTCGACGGCAAAGAGCTCGAAGGCAAGGCTGGGTTCTCGCTCGACGACGGATCGTTCCCCGGCGTCTCCAAGGCACACGCGAACGTGGACGCAGACGTGCACGCACGCGTCGCTTCGGTAGACGTAGACGCGTCACTCGGGGACGCGTTTCAGCTTCGCATCTCGAGCAAACGCGTGAACCTCGCCGGTCCCGCGCTCCTCGCTTCGTCATGGGAGCGCGCTGCCGGCGCCGGCTGGCTCGACGCGCGCGGGGATCTCGAGCGCCTCATCGAGGTCCTCGCACTCGAGGACATGCCAGTGACTCCGACGCACGGGAAGGCACGTGTCCAGATGGGCCTCACGAGCATCGAGGGCAGTCGCTTGCCTTCGCTCGATCTGGCCGTTTCCACGAGCGGGCTCGCGTTCGTCGTCGCGGCTTCGGAGCCGAACACGGCAGCCAAGGAATACCGCGGTTTCGACGTTGCAGCCGAGGCCCACATCGATGGTGCTACGGGATTTTCTGCCCTCTCGGCCCGGCTGCGTGACGCGAAGGGTAACCTCGCGATGATCGACGCGAAACTGCACGTGCCGCTCGAGCTCGCGCTTGCGAACCCGAAAGGCGCAATCGAGAGCCTCTACGACGAGCCAATCGGCGTTCATGTTCTCGTACCGGAGCGCAAGCTCTCGGATCTCCCTCCCGAGCTTGGCGCGGCCGTGGCGGAGGTCCGTGGGCGAGGGAGCGTGGAGCTCACCCTGGAGGGGACCGTGCGCAAGCCCGAGCTCGTGGTCGACGTGCGCGGGAAGAACCTGAAGGTCGCGACCGCGAACAAACGGAGCGACCTCCAAGCGCAGCTCCGCTACGACGGCAACCACGCGACATTCGACGCGACGTTGATGCCCGAAAACGCGGGAAAGGTCGTCATCAAGGCGACCCTCGACGCCGAGAGCGCGAAGCTACTAGCGGGTGTTGCCCCGGCCGCGTTGCCATGGAAGGCGGGCGCGGACGTCACCTTCGAAAGGTTCGCGCTCGCAACGCTCCCCACCTCTGCGGAAGGGCGCATTCGCGGGAACCTCGATGGGCACGTGAAGCTCACGAACTTCCACGAAAATGCGGAGATGGACGTCGCATTGGCCATTAGCGGAGCGAGCGTCGGCGGCGCCGATATCCCCAGAGGCACTGTTGCCGCGAGCGTGAAAGGCGGACGGGCGTCGGCCAATGTTCGCCTCGATCAAACGGGCGGTAAGCTAGAGTTCGACGCCGCGCTAGGGCTTGCGTGGGGCAACCGAATCGTTCCCGAGATCGACAAGACAAAAGCGATCGAAGCACGCCTTTACGCGAAAGATCTGCGCGCGGCGATCTTCGGGCCGTTCACCGGAGGCGCGCTTACGGACCTCGACGGCCATATCGACGCCGACGCGCGGGCGTCGGTCGATTCCACGGGCAAGAACGTAAAACTCGAGGGATACGTCGCGGTCCGTCGCACGACATTCGTGCTCGCTTCGGTCGGACAGGAATACCGCGATGTGGCGGCGAGGGTCTCGTTCGCCCCTGGCGGAGTGATCAACGTCGACGGTATCACGTTGAGCGACGGCTCGGGTTTGCTCACGGGGAAAGCGACGGCCCGGTTTCGCGATCTCGATTTCGTGGGCGCGAACGCGGCGCTCTCGATCGAGAAGAGCAAGGCGATCGACCTGTTCGTCGGTGGCCAAGTGCTCGGTGAGGTCTACGGACGTTTCGACGTGGTAGTGAGGAATTCGGCCCAGGGACTTGGCGTCGGCATCGTAGTGCCGAGCTTGCACATGCGCCTGTCCGAATCGGCTGGAAAGGCCGTGCAAGAGCTCGCTCCGAACGAGGACGTGCGCGTCGGCTTCATTCGCGGCCGCACGCTCGTGATAGCGCCCATGAGCCGCTCCAAGACTCGCGACGATCCTACTTCGGAACCCACGAAGGGCTCCGCTACCGTCGACATTGACGTGAAGCTTGGGAACGATGTCGAGATCAAGCGGGGATCTATGGTGGCGGTGACGCTCACGGGCGGTCCGCACATCAAGCTCGCGAACGGAAAGACGACCGTCACCGGCCAGATCCAGGTGCCTTCCGGCACACTCGATCTCCAAGGCAAGAAGTTCACCGTCGAAAAAGGCACCGTGACTTTCGAGGGTGACGATCCTGCGAATCCCGTCGTCGTCGCGACGGCGTCTTGGCAGGCGAAGGATCGCACGCTCGTGTATGCCGACTTCATCGGGCCCGTGAAGACCGGCAAGGTGACCCTTCGGGCCGAGCCTGCACGGTCGCAGAGCGAGATTCTGCAGCTCGTCGTGTTCGGGACCGCCGACGGTTTCAATGCGGCGCCGGGCGCCGGAACGAAGCCGGGCGCCGGCACACAAGCGGCTACCACGGTCGCCGGTGGCACGCTCACGCAGGGACTCGACTCGGCCCTCGACGGGCTAACGGGCGTTCAGACGCAGACGCGAATCGACACGACCAGCTCGAACAATCCGCGTCCAGAGCTCGAGGTCGTCGTCTCTCGCGACGTTTCGATCCGGTTCGCGTACGTGCTCGGGACGCCTCCTATCAGCGAGCCGGACAAGAGCCTTGGGAGCGTCATCTTCCGGTTCGCACCGCACTGGACCGTGTCCACCACGGTCGGTGACCGCGGCAAAGCCACGATTGATACCGTTTGGCAGTATCGGTATTAGAAGTGCTGGGCCGAACAACGACGCAAAAGACGTCTCACCAGTGACGCCCGTGCGCCCGGTTACTCTTCGACCTGGCCCTCGCCACAATTGGCTCACTTGTGGCGATAAGGCACGCTTCCGCGTCGCCCTTTCCTCATTTTCGCCCGGGGTTGAGGGCGTCTGCAGTCGGCACGCTGGTTGCTAAAGCCAGGGCAGAAGCCGACGAGGGGCGTCGCTCGTCGCGCAAACCGCATGCCCCACAGTGGGGCGCGGAAGTCACCCCATGCAATGAAGAGGTCGATTATGGGACAGCAGCCGCAGAGCTCGTCGAAAGAGAACACGAACGCGTCGAAAGACGACAAGAGCACGCAGAGCATCGCAGCTCCGGACACCGGACTTCAGCACCTCAAGCAAGGCCTAGCGAAAGATGCGGGCGAGCTCGGCGGCGGCCTGAAGACCCTCGCGACGGGCGTCGCAGACGAGGC
>JAYUKI010000228.1:0-19340 GCA_043764595.1 Myxococcales bacterium
CTTTTTCGGCTCCGAAAGGTCGATTCGAACATGGCTCGTTATCTTGGTCCCGTCTGCAAGCTTTGCCGCCGCGAAGGCATGAAGCTCTTCCTCAAGGGAGAGCGCTGCTACACCGAGAAGTGCGCGCAGACGCGCCGCCCCTACCCGCCGGGCCAGCACGGCCAGGCCCGCATCAAGCTGTCCGAGTACGCGGTTCGCCTCCGCGAGAAGCAGAAGACCCGCCGCATCTACGGCCTCGTCGAGAAGCAGTTCCGCGCGTACTACTTTGCGGCCACCCGCAAGGTCGGTCGTACGGGCGAAGAGATGCTCGGCCTCCTCGAGAGCCGCCTCGACAACGTCGTGCACCGCATGGGCTTCACCTTCACGCGCTCGGAAGCCCGTCAGCTCGTGAAGCACAACCACTTCCTCGTGAACGGCAAGCGCGTCAACATCCCCTCGTACGTCCTCAAGGTCGGCGACAAGGTGGAAGTCCGCGAGCCGAGCCGCAAGATCAACAACATCGTGGCGTCGCTCGCCGCGGTCGAGAAGCGCCCGATGCTTTCGTGGCTCGAGCTCGACAAGGCGAACTTCGCGGGTGTCTTCAAGGCCACCCCCGTTCGCGAAGAGCTCAACGAGCCCGTCATCAAAGAGCAGCTCATCGTCGAGTACTACTCTCGCTAAGCGGCTGGCGATTTCCGCCGACGCTTTTCGCCGACGCCTTGGGCGTGCTCGAGCAGGCGCCCCAGCTTCGTTCATCGTGCTCGTACGAAAGTACGTTTTCCGCGATGCAGCTTGGCTGGGGCGGTCCCTCGCGCAGTAGTAATCCACGTGCTTCGAGGATCGTCGGCGAAACGCGATCAGCCTTTTGGTGGGTCATATCCAAGCGAGTGCGCCTTTGGCTCAAAGGCAAACACGGGCTGGTGGCAGGATGCGAAGACGCGAGAGCTGGTGCTCGCCCTTCCCTGACCGCCGCGTGAAACAAAACGAGCCGCGCTAAAGAGAAGAGAAAAGACCTATGTCGAACATCGTCACGCGCAACTGGCGCGATCTCATTCGTCCCCGGGGAATCCACATCGAAGCGGAGAGCTTGACCGACTTTTACGGCAAGTTCACCTGCGAGCCCCTCGAGCGCGGCTACGGCATCACGCTCGGCAACTCGCTCCGTCGCATCCTCCTTTCCTCGCTCCAGGGCACGGCCATCACGGCCGTCAAGGTCGAGGGCGCTCTCCACGAGTTCACCACGGTGAGCGACGTGGTCGAGGACGTGACCGACATCATCCTCAACTTGAAGGAAGTCGTCCTCAAGTCGGCGACCGCCAAGAGCTACCTCGTCCGCATCGAGAAAGAGGGCCCCGGCCCGCTTTACGCGAAGGACATCCAGCTCACGGACGGCCTCACCACGCTGAACCCCGACCACCTCATCGCGACCCTCGACAAAAAGGGCCCCGTTCAGATGGAGCTCACGATCAACGTGGGCCGTGGGTACGTGCCGGCGGAGAAGAACAAGACCCCGACGATGAGCATCGGGACCATCCCGATCGACGCGCTCTTCTCGCCGGTCCGCAAGGTGAACTACACCGTCACGAACGCTCGTGTCGGACAGGTCACTGACTACGACAAGCTCACCCTCGAAGTCTGGACGAACGGCAGCGTGAAGCCCCAGGACGCGGTCGCTTATGCGGCCAAGATCCTCAAGGAGCAGCTCTCGATCTTCATCAACTTCGAAGAGACCGAAGAGACCAGCTACGTCGTCGGCGACTCGGAAGACGCGCCCCTCAACGAGAACCTCTTCCGCTCGGTCGACGAGCTCGAGCTCTCGGTTCGTTCGGCCAACTGCCTCCAGAACGCGAACATCAGCCTCATCGGCGAATTGGTTCAGCGCAGCGAGCAGGACATGCTCAAAACCAAGAACTTCGGCCGCAAGTCCCTGAAGGAGATCAAAGAGATCCTCCAGAACATGGGACTTTCGCTCGGCATGAAGATCGACAACTGGCCCCAGATGCTCGAGCGCTGGAAGGCCCAGCAAGCCCAGGCCTGAGAGGCCCTTTCGCCTCTCCCCAAGACTTTAGAGAGATAGGACTTTTCCAATGCGTCACGGAAATCTCGGCCGTAAATTCGGCCGCAACACCAGCCACCGCCGCGCGATGTTTCGCAACCTCACGGCGAACCTCGTCCTCCACGAGCGCATCGAGACCACCGATGCGAAAGCCAAAGAGCTCCGCCGCGTGGCCGAGCGTCTCATCACCAAGGCCGTGCGCCTCGGTGACGTGGCGTTCACCGCTCAGTCGGCTCTCTCGGACGCGGACAAGACCCGTCGTCTGCACGTGCAGCGCCTCATCGCGGCGTTCATCCCGCGCTTCGGCACCCGCACCGAGTCCGGCGGCGAAGCGACCAAGGTCGATCTCGTCGAGAAGATCCTCGTGGACCTCGCGAAGCGCTTCAAGGGCCGCCCCGGCGGTTACACGCGCATCGTGAAGTTCGGACCGCGCCGCGGCGACAACGCCCCGATGTCGATCATCGAGTTCGTCGGCGACAAGCCCGAGACCGAGCACGTCCCCCAGACCAAGGGCGTCAAGAAGGCGAAAGCCGTCGAGACCGCTACGGCCTGATAGCTTCTTCACGAAGCACCGAAAGGCACGATTCCCCTGGGATCGTGCCTTTTGCTTTGGTCCGCTTCTGGGTACGTGAAACATGGAGCGAGCCATGACCATGAACGGAACGCCCGTACGGAGAGCCCATTGAACGATCGTCACCAGGTGCTCGTGGCTGTGCACGTGAGCCTCGAGCGGGATGGCGCGATCGTGCTCCTACGCCGCGCGAACACGGGATTCATGGACGGGTTCTTGTCGCTGCCTTCGGGCCACCTCGAGGCCGGAGAGAGCCTGCTCGCGGCCGCCGTGCGCGAGGTCCTGGAAGAGACCGCTGTCCTCGTTCGCGAAGACGATCTCGAGCAGCACGCGCTGATGCATCGCCGCTATCCGACACGGGAATACCTCCACGTATTCTTCCGGGCCACGAACTGGGAAGGCACTCCGAGCAATGCCGAGCCCCAAAAGTGCGACGGCATTGGCATGTATCCACGGGGGCGTTTGCCCGACGACATGATTGCTTATGAGCGCGAGGCCCTGGAAGCACCGAAAGGCTCGGTCTTCGTGTTCGGTTTCGACTGAGCGAAGCCGAGTCGGCTCGGCTCGGCTCAGGGGCCGGCGTTGTCCCACGCGGGATCGTCGTTCGCGAAACGCTGGAGCCACGTGGCTGCGGAGAGCCCTGCCGCCGTAGACGGCAACGGGTTCTGTTTGATGATGACGTGGTCGTCGCCTGCGACATAAAACGCCTTTTGGCGTGCCGCCAGGCGCGGGCGAAGTCCGAGCACCGCGGCCTCGTATTGCTGGGGAATCAGAATGCCAGTGAAGGCCCGAATGGTCCGGTCCTGGGTATAGGACAAGAGCGCGAATCGGGCGTTCGGCCCCATTTGGGCGTCGAGGTACGGGAGCATGCCGCGGACGTCGTTCGTGCAGCCCGTGCAGCTTGCGGGGAGCGTCATGTTCCATGCACTCTGCATGTCTTGCCAGATGCTGCCCGTGGGCTCGACCGGAGTGCCCGAGTCGTTCAGGATGTCGATACGGGTCGAGGGAAACGCTGCGCGAAAGCGATGGTAGTTCAGCATGGTGCCGAAGCCGCCCGCGCTGCCACCGCCGAGAATGACCTTGTTCGACGCCCGGAACGTGGAGGCGACCGTGGGCAAAAAAGCCTCGACGTTTCGCGCGCCGCGGTGCTCGATGGTTTGCGACTTGGTGAGGAAGCGGTAGGTCTTTTTCGCGTTTCCCGCGTGGAGGTCGCCGGTGCAATACGGCACGAACACGTAGTGCGCCCGCGCAAAGGCGTTGTCGGTGCGGGCGCGATCGAACAAAACGGGAAATCGCGCGATGTCGGCCCGAATGGCTGGCTCGTCGATCTGGTCTTCCAAATTCGATGCCGCGCCGCCAAGGCACGTCACGTCGTCCCAGCAGGCGCCCCCGCCCATCATGAGGAAAAACACGGGCGCCGTCGGATCGGTGGACGGATTGACGGCGATTCCAGTGCCGCTTCCATTGCCGCACACCATTCCGGGAACGGGCACGTAGGTCCAGGTGTTCGCCGGCGCCACGATGGGCGGTACGGGCGGCCCGGAGTCACGCGATGCGTCCTGAGAGACGTCGCTCGTGGCGTCCACGGATGCATCCGCTACGGCCCCGTCGCGCCCACCCGCGTCTGCCGCGGTCGTGGAGCTGGGGACCGGCGCGGGGGTGGTCGACGTCGGTGTTGGGTCGCCCCCGGAAGGCGTGGGATCATCCGTGCCACACGCGGCCAGAGCCACGCCGATCGCACCCAAAACGACGAGAGACACGAAACGGAAGCGCATGGCCCGAGGGCTAGCACACCGAACATCTTAGGGCTCGCGAGAGAGGCCTTACTTGTTCCTTACGCCTCGTTCGTGCCTCCTAAGCTCTACCGTCGAAGCTCGGGGCTCACGGGGCGACGCGTCGGTAGTATTGAGTGGCCGAGAGCGCTAGGCCCCCTTTTTTCGGCTTGTTCGAACCGGCCACGAGAAGCCCGGACGTGTGCGCTGCGACTTGTGCGAGCTCGCGCTGAGCTTCGCTGCCAACCTCGAGCTCGAGATTTTGCAGGAGCTTCGAAGGAGCGGTGGAGTTGAGCTTGGCCTGCCTGAGGCTCGGACATGGGGCGCGCACGCAGAGGATTTCGGCCTTCTCGATGCGGTAGAACGTGCCTTCGGGAAGCGCGCCAATAAGGGTGTCCGGGCTCCACACTTCGGTGGTTTCGAACACGCCGTGGCTCTTGCCATCCGAGAGCGGCTTGAGCGAAAGCGCTCCGCGGTAGAGGGACTCGCTCGGGCCCGGGATCGCGTCCACGCCCGGCGGGAGAAGCACCTCCGCCACGTAGCACTCGGGAAGAACGGTTCCGTCGGCGCAGCGCGTTTCTGGGAAGTTCACCCGACGGACGAACGCTCCACCGCACGCCGGCGCCGCGCAAAGGCGGTCGTCCGGGCGAATCGCGAAGAACGTCCCACGACCTTCGAGGACGACGGCCGTCGCCGAGGAGTCGTCTTCTTCGACCTCGCCGGCGACGGGCGGCTCGCCCACGGGAGCCTGGCCACACCCGACCAGCAGGAGGAGCGAGACAAGGGATGCGGCAAGACCTCGAGCCATTGGCGATGGACCTAGCGCACCTTCGCCTACCTCGCAAAGCCTCGGCATCCGTTTCTGTGTCGCGAGCGCCCCAAACCGCCGCAACTAGCAAATATTGATGTGGATTTCGGTTCCGACCGCGAGGCCCCTCGAGGACGAGCCCAAAACTGCGTTACCCTGCGCCACCATGAACACGCGATGCCGAAGGCGACGGGCTTGCCCATGCCGCACGACCCCACGGAGAAAGGCATGAACATGGGGTCGACGACCGACTGGTCGAGCCGTGGGCAGAGCGTGGACGAAGTGGCCGCCCGTGTGCGCAGCGGAGACAAGGTCTTCGTGCATGGGGCGGCGGCCACACCGACGGCCCTGCTCGAAGCGCTCGCGAAGCGCCCGGACCTCGAGGACGTGACGCTCTACCATTTGCACACGCAAGGGCCTGCGCCGTTCGTCGGGCCAGGGCAGAGAGCGCGGTTCCGGTCGGTCTCGCTTTTCGCCGGACCGCAGCTTCGCGCGCCCATCTCGCGCGGCGAAGCGGACTTCATGCCCGTCTTTCTCTCGGACATTCCGGGGCTCTTCACTTCGGGGGCGGTCAAGCTCGACGTGGCGCTGGTCCAGCTCTCGGTGCCGAACCGCCACGGCCAGTGCACGCTAGGCACCTCGGTGGACGCCGCGCTCGCCGCTGCCGGATCGGCTCGCACGGTGCTCGCCGAAGTGAACGTGCGCATGCCGCGAACGCTTGGTCCTTCGATGGTGCCACTCCGGGAGGTCGCCGCGTTCACGGTGACGGATCGGCCGCTCCACGCCCATCCTCCGGCACCGCAAACCGACGTGGAACGCCGCATCGGGGAGCTCGTGGCCGAGCTCGTGCCGGATCGTGCGTGCCTCCAAATGGGCATTGGCGCGATTCCGGATGCCGTGCTCGCTCGGCTAGGGAACAAACACGACCTCGGCGTGCATACCGAGATGTTCTCGGACGGGCTCGTTCCGCTCCTGGAGAGTGGAGTGGTCACCAACAACTACAAAAAAGTGCACCGTGGGCGCAGCGTCACGAGCTTCGTTTCCGGGAGTCAGCTTCTCTACGACTACGTGGACGACAACCAGGACGTCGAGTTCCACCCGTGCGATCGTACGAACGACACCACACTCATTGCCAAGAACGATCGGGTCGTAGCCATCAACTCCGCACTGGAAGTGGACCTCACCGGACAGGTGTGTGCCGACTCGATGGGACACGCCATTTTCTCGGGCATCGGAGGACAAATGGACTTCATTCGTGGTGCCGCGCGCTCGGCCGGAGGAGTCCCGGTGATAGCCCTTCCCTCCACCGCGGCCAACGGCACGATTTCACGCATCGTCACCGAGCTGAAGCCCGGAGCCGGAGTGGTCACCACGCGCGGCCATGTCCACTGGGTCGTGACCGAGCACGGCTGCGTGAACCTCCACGGAAAAACCCTTCGCGAGCGAGCGAGCGCTCTGATTGGCATTTCCCACCCCGACTTCCGAGCCGAGCTCTCCCGCAAGCTCCAAGAGATTCGGCACTTCGATTTGGGCGGAGGCCATTGATCCGTGGAGCTCAGCATCACCTCGAGAGGGGCTCTGGGCTCGCGACCGGATGGGCTCAGCCCGCGTCTTCCACGATTCGCTTCCGGGGCCGCGTAGGCTTCCCGCCGAACAAAAAAATCCCCATCACGCCGAGTGCCAAGATAGCCGCGGCCGCGGCATACCTTCGTGTGTGGTCGTTCTTTTCTTCGCTAACGGCTTCGAGCCTGTCGAGCTCCGCGCGCGCCTTCGGGTGGCCGGGATCGAGGATCAGTGCGCGACGGAAGGGCTCGGTGTCGGCAATGCCTCTCCCTTGCAGCTCTTTGCCCTCGAGATAGGCAATTTCGGCTTGGAGTTTCCCCGCACGGGCGTTCGTGCCTTCGAGCCGGGCGGCCTTGCGGTAAATGGCGAGGGCGTTGGGGAGGTCCTTTTTTTCGAACAGCTCTTCGCCACGCTGAACGTACGCCGGCACCATCTCGACACGGCGGTCGAGCATGGGTTGACGCGCAAGCACCTTGTCGAACGCGGCAAGCGCGTCGTCGAGCTTTTCCTCTTTGTGCTTCGCAAGGCCCTCGTCCAAGAGGGCGTACACTTCTTCGAGGCGCGCACGATCGTAGGCTAAAAATAGCTCTTTGGCGGTTTGTTCGGGCGACCAACCTTCCCCTGCAGCCTTGCCGGTGAGGTTCGTGTAGGCCTCACGGAGTTTCCACACGGCGTCGGCGCCGAACGAGAGGATCGACTCGCGGGCGGCCTGGCGAACCAGGGCGCGATCCGTGTTCACGAACGAAATGATGACTCCAACGGCGTCGTTCTCGTGGACCTCCGCGTAGGCGCGAAGGACGTCGGCCAAGAGCTCGCTGTTCGTGGTCTGGACGGCATCGCCGGGCACGCGCTTGCCCATGCTCTCCAGCGTGACGGTGGCCCAGCGCCGCAGGTCTTGGTCCGAGCGTCGAAGCCCGATGAGCGCGGGAACGGCTTTTTCGCCTAGCGCTTTCACGAGGCGCGTGACCTCGGGACGAAGCGCACCATCATGGTAGGTGGCTACCTGGACGACCGGCTTCAGCGCCGGAGTCGTGCCGATTTTGCCGAGCACGCGAAGGCAAAGGGCGATTGAAAGCGTGGCTTTGTAGCCGGCGCCGTCGCTTCGCTGAACCTTGAGCAGCGCGTCGACGAGGTCGCCACCTTCTGGGGCGGTCTTGCCGCCGTTCGCCTCTTTGACGAGCTTGACGGCGGCAAAGACGCCGCCTTGCCGCTCTTTGCGGAGGTCGCGAAGCTTCTTTCCGAGGGCGGGCACGGCATCGGGCCCGAGGCGCCCGAGGGCTTCAATCGCCTTCTTTTGGACCTCGCCGTTCGAGTCGACCGCAGCGGTGAGCATGCGGTCGACTTCCTCGAACGACTGTGCGCCCACGTCGTCTTTGACCGTAGCCTCCACGGCCGCGGTGGTCGAAGAGGCCCCCTTCGCGGACGGAGCGACCGGTTCGGCGTGTGCCAGCGAAGGCGAGGAGAGCCCCGCGACCGAGCCCACCGCGAGGGCAAGCAGGGCCGCGAACGTGGACGAGCGAAGGCGGCGAAACGAGGAGCGGGCGGGAACGCGTGAAGGCTTCATCGGGCACCAAGAGAACGGTCGAAAGGGGTCGTCCGATTCCAAGGAAAGGCTCTAGCCGAGACCCGCGCGATTTTCACCTTTGCGGCATCACCCTACGTCAGCCGCCGTCGCCATCTCCGCCGTCCGGCGCAAGACAAGCCTGATAGTCCCGGAGCTCCTTCGAACAAGCCGACGTCGCGGCAACAGCGGAAGCCGTATCGGTCTTGCCATCCGCCCCACACTTGATCTTGCCTTTCAAGCACTCCCCGACGGTCCCATAGAGCCCACCGCAAGACCCCAAAAAGGAGTCCTCGCAGTCCTTCTTGGATGCCGCGCCAACGGGAGGATCGTTAGGGCAATTGCCCTGCCCGCAATCGAACGACCCCGAGCCCCCACCGCCCCCATCCGTCCCACCATCCGAAGCAGGCTTCGTACTCGAACAAGCCACCACGCCGAAAAGCGCAACCCCCACAAAAAGCAACTTCGTCTTCAAAGCACCCTCCACCCCAAACACTACACCCGAACCCCACCACCGTCCGAATCCAAGCCCCCGAACCCAAACGTCGGAAGCGAGCCGCCCGACCCCAACCCAAACGTCGGAAGCGAAGCGCCCGACCCCGACCCCAACCCCCGACCCCCGACCCTAAGGGGAGAAGACCGGCGATTTTCGCCGAGACCGAGGTCCGGCTAGGAGGGTCGCGCGGAACGGACTCCTGTACTCCTGTCCGTGAGCACGCCCGACAACGCCGGGCCGAAGGTATCGGCGAAAAGCGCCGGTCTTCTCATTCGATGATGGAGAATTCGGCGTACTCCCCCGTGTAGCCGCGCCAGCGAATGTCCACGCCATCGACCCGCGCCGCCGACGGACCGTGGTTGGCCCAGCCGGTAAGCTCCTTGATCGAATCCTCGTCCCCCTCGGCCAAGAGCTCGACGCTGCCGTCGTTGCGGTTCTTCACCCATCCGGTGATGCCGAGCCGCCGCGCCTCCCGCTGCGCTGCCGCGCGGAAAAAGACTCCCTGAACCCGACCCCGGACGATGAGAACCACACGCTTTTGAGCCATTCTGAGGCCGGACCGTAGTCGAAAACCCGTGGACTATGCAACCTTCGCCTTGCCCAATCCCGTTCGGGACGTAGGCACGGGCGCGCTCCTACGTGGGCGGCACCCTTCCCGGAGGCTTTTCCGTGGTCTACCTTGCACCCGTGACCTTTCCCCAAGAGCTGTCGTTTGGCGCGCGATTTTTCCTCGCGTTTGCCTTCTTCTTCAGGATTTTGTTCGACGGAGCGTTCGCGGCGCGCGTCCTTGCCGTGAAGGACGCCATGCCCGCTCTCCCGGAACCTGTCGAAAAGACTCATGAAAAGGGGCCCGAGCCCAAGCGCGTGCCGAAGAAAGAGGTCCACAAGCCGCCGTCCGACGGAGCCCTCACCCTACTCGCGCTCCTTCAACGCGAAGGTCGACTCGTCGACTTCCTCCTGGAGGACGTGGACGGCGCCGCCGACGCCGACATCGGGGCCGCTGCGCGCGTCGTCCACTCCGGGTGCCGCAAGGCCCTTCGGGATCACGTGACGCTCGAGACGATTCGGGGCGAAGACGAGGGCTCGAAGGTGACGTTGCCTGCCGGGTTCGACGCGGCCCACACGAAGCTCACCGGGAACGTCGCCGGGACGGGACCGTACGAAGGCACCCTGAAACACCGCGGCTGGAAGGCCACGGACGTCAAGCTTCCGACTGCGCTCGAAGGGCATGATCCGAAGATCGTCGCGCAAGCCGAGGTGGAGCTGTGAGCCGCTACGTCGTCGGCATCGACCTCGGAACGACCCATTCGGCCCTTGCCTACGCGCCGATCGAAGACGGCCCCGAACCGGCCGAGCTCGGGGTCCTGGGCATCACCCAGCTCGTCGCCAAAGGCACCCTCGGGGAAAAGCCGCTGCTGCCATCGTTTCACTACGCGCCGCACGCGTCGGACGGAACGATGCCCCTTCCGTGGGACGATGCACGAGCACACGTCGTAGGCGAGCTTGCGCGAACGCGCGGAGTCGAAGCACCGAACCGCGTCATCTCGAGCGCCAAGAGCTGGCTCTCGCATTCCGGAGTGGACCGCCGCGCCGCGATCTTGCCGCACGGCGCTCCTGAGGACGTCGAGAAGGTAAGCCCGGTCGAAGCATCGTTTCGTTACCTCGAGCACATCGCGGAAGCGTGGGAGCACGCCGTAGCGGGAGGCGATCCGGAGCTTGCCCTCGGCAAACAGGAGATCGTGCTCACCGTGCCGGCCTCGTTCGACGCGTCGGCACGCGAGCTCACGGTGGAAGCGGCGTACGCCGCGGGCCTCGAGAACGTGACGCTCCTCGAAGAGCCTCAAGCGGCGCTCTACGCGTGGCTTTCTGCGCGCGGAGACGCGTGGCGCAAAGAGATTCACGTAGGCGACGTGCTGCTCGTGTGCGACGTAGGCGGTGGAACCACGGACTTTTCCGCCATTTGCGCGACCGAGCGCGACGGCGCCCTCGAGCTCTCCCGTGTGGCCGTAGGCGATCACATCTTGCTCGGCGGCGACAACATGGACCTCGCGCTCGCCCACGTGGCGGCGCAGAAGCTCACCCAGGCCGGCAAAGAAATCGATCGGCAGCAGCAAGCCCAGCTCGCACACGCCGCCCGCTCGGCCAAAGAGACCCTGCTCGGCGAAGGCGACGCCGCGAGCGCGCCGATCGCCATTGCCTCGCGCGGCTCGAAGCTCGTCGGGGGAACGCTTCGCACCGAGCTTCTCCGCGACGAAGTCGAAAAGACCCTCGTGGACGGCTTTTTTCCCATCGTTGCGTCGAACGCGAGGCCCCAAGTGCGCGCGCGCGTCGGCCTCACGCAGCTCGGGCTTCCTTACGCCCAAGACGCGGCGGTCACGCGGCACCTCGCTTCATTTTTGGCGCGCCAAAAAGGGGCGCTCGACAAAATCGAAGGCGCGAAGCCGATGTCTGCGGATGCGCACATGCTCTTGCCCCAAGCCGTGCTTTTCAACGGCGGAGTGATGAAGAGCCCGCTCCTTCGGGCCCGCGTGCGAAGCTGCCTCGACGCATGGCTTGCCGAAGCCAACGCGCCCCCGGTGCGCGAGCTTTCGGGGGCCGACTTGGATCTGGCCGTGGCCAAAGGAGCGGCCGCGTACGCGCTCGTTCGACGCGGAAAAGGCCTCCGAATTCGCGGCGGAACGGCGCGCGCGTACTACGTAGGCATCGAGAGCTCGGCCCCCGCGGTCCCGGGCATCGCGCCTCCCCTCACGGCCCTTTGTGTCGCTCCGTTCGGCCTCGAAGAAGGCAGTCCGCCGATCGAGCTGCCGATCGAGCTCGGCGCGGTCGTTGGCGAAAAAGTAAGCTTCCGGTTTTTCGGCTCGTCTACACGACGCGACGACAAGGCGGGCACCGAGCTCGACGTGACGCCGAGCGCCGCCCTCGAAGAGCTCGCGCCGGTCGAAGTGGAGCTCCCCGCCGAAGGACGCCATCCAGGCGACGTCGTGCCCGTTCACCTTGCGGCCAGCGTGACCGAGGTCGGCACGCTGCTCGTCGAGGCCGTGCCGACTTCCCCGCGCTTCTCGGGGGAGCGCTGGAAGGTCGAGCTCGGAGTGAGGGAGAGCGACGCTTCGTGAGCGAGAAGACGCGGACGGGCGCGACCTCCAAGTCGAAAGGGGTAGCTCTCGGAATCGACCTTGGTACCACGAACAGCGTCGTCGGTTACGTGCACCCGGGGGAGACCATCCCCCGTGTTTTTCCGGTTCCTCAGCGCATCACGCGGGACACCGAAGAAGCACGAGCTCTTTTGCCGTCTTGCCTCTACGCCCCCCTCCCCGGCGAGCTTCCAGGCGATCCGGACTTCGTGGTGGGCGCGTTCGCCAAGACGCGCGGCGCCGAAGTTCCTTCACGCGCCGTGCAGAGCGCCAAAAGCTGGCTTTGCCACGCGGCGGTGGATCGCACCGCCGCCATCTTGCCCTTCGGCATGGAGGGCGATTTGGCCCACGGCGGGCCGCGCATCTCGCCCCTCGACGCGAGCCGTCGCGTGCTCGAAACCGTGCACCTTGCATGGAATTCCGCCCACCCGCACCTCCCGGTCGAAGAAGGCATCGTCGCGCTCACCGTGCCCGCGTCGTTCGACGACGACGCCCGCGAGCTCACTCGGCTCGCCGCAGAACGTGCGGGACTGGGCGGAGCGCTTCGTCTCTTGGAGGAGCCCGTCGCGGCGCTCTACGATTTTCTCTCGCGCGACGACGCCGACGCCACGTTGGAGAGCCTCGGAGAAGACGCGCTCGTCCTCGTGTGCGACGTTGGAGGCGGCACGACCGACCTCTCCCTCGTTCGTGTCTCGAGTCCTCGCTCGGGCTCCGAAACGTCGCGGCCGGCTCTCGCGCGCGTGGCCAGTGGTCGGCATTTGTTGCTCGGCGGCGACAACATGGACCTCGCCCTCGCGCACGCCCTCGAAGACCGCTTCGTCCAAGCCGGCGACAAGCTCTCCCCTGCGCGTTTCGCCGAGCTCACGGCGTCGTGCCGTGCGGCAAAAGAGCTTCTTTTCTCGAGCGAACTGGACGAAGTCAGTGTGACCCTCATAGGTACCGGCTCGAAGCTCATCGGCGGAACACGCAAGGCTTCGCTGCCACGCTCGCTCGCCGAAGACGTTGTGGCGCTCGGCTTTTTTCCGAAAGTCTCCCGAGGCGAGGGGCCTCGCGGTGCAACGTCCGCGCTCCGTGGCCTCGGCCTTCCATACGAGCGCGATGCCGCCGTCACGCGCCATGTGGCGGCCTTCCTCGCGCGGCACGCGGCCGAGGGCTCGGTGCGCGCCGTGCTCTTGAACGGCGGAGTGTTCCGCTCACCGAAGCTCGTCGCGGCCCTCATGAACGCCCTCTCGGAGTGCTTCGACGCGGCTCCCGTGGTGCTTCCGAACCCGGAGCCCGACCTGGCCGTGGCCCGTGGTGCGGCCACCTACGCGCGGCTCGTCTCGAGCGGAGCCGGCGCGCGCATTCGAGGCGGAAGCGCACGAAGCTATTTCGTGGGCGTGGGAAGCGCGGCGTCGGAAAAGAAGGCCGTGTGCGTGATCCCGAGGTTCGCCGAAGAGGGCGCCGTTCATGCCGTCCACGAGACGTTCGTGCTCGCGCTCGGCACACGCGCCAGGTTCGCGCTCTACGCGTCGGACGTCGACAAGAGCGAGACCGGGACTCTCGTCACCATTGACCAAACCAAGCATTTTCCCCTTCCTGAGCTCGTAGCAAGGCTCGGAGCCCTGGGCGAAAAGGGCAAAGCCGAGGTCACCCTCGAAGGCGAGCTGTCGGCGGTGGGCACTCTCGATCTTTCGTGCGTCGCAACCGGGCGACGTTTCCGTCTGGCCTTCCGCCTCGAACGCGGGGAGGACGACGGACACGACCTCGTGTCCGCGGCGCCGACCCTCCCGCCGCCGTCCATCGCACCTCGGCCGTTCGAACGTATGCATTCTACACAAGCCAAAGAACGCGCCACGGCCCTCGTTTCCGCGGTGTTCGGCAAAAAGGCCGAAGCAGACGCTCGCGTGAAAGACCTTCCACGCGAGCTCGAGAAAGCGCTCGGCGAAAAGGGAACCTGGCCGGCGGACACCGCGCGCGAGCTCGCCGACGTGCTCCTCGCGAACCCCGGAGCGCGGCGTCGAAGCTTGGATCACGAGCGCGTCTGGTTCCAACTCGTCGGACACGCGCTCCGCCCCGGGCGCGGTGTCGCGGGAGATGCCGCTCGCATCGCCACGTTCGAAAAGACGTGGGAAGGCCGGCTCGCATTTCCGGATGAACCTCGCGGATTTTCTGCCTTTTTCGTCGCGTTTCGGCGCGTAGTGCAGGGGCTCTCTCCGAAGATTCAGGAGAGCATCGCCGAGTATGCCGCCTCGGTGTTGGCGCCGAACGAAGCGAACATGAAGCGGCCCAAGCGGATGCCCGACGCACAGGACGAGCTCTTGCTGCTCGCCGCGAGCCTCGAGCGCGTCCCCTTTCGCGTGCGGGGCGCGTTCGGCGAGTGGTTCTTCGAGCGGGCCCGCGTGAAAGACGATCCGCGGCTATGGGACGCGCTCGGAAAGCTCGGGGCGCGGATACCGAGCTACGGACCGATGCACGAGGTGCTTCCGGTGGGCCCCGTCGAAGCGTGGCTCGATCGCCTCGTCTCGACCGAGTGGAAGAAGGACCCACGCACGCTCGCACGGGCCGCAGCCTTGCTGGCACGAAAGACCGGGGACCGCACACGCGACGTGAACGAGCGCCTTCGTGCTCTCACGGTAGCGAAGCTCGAGACGAGCAAAGCCGTGCCCGAAGAGCCCTGGATCCGCATGGTGCGCGAGGTGGTCTTGCCCGAGGATCACCTCGCCGAAGCCGGGCTCTTCGACGACGATTTGCCGCCCGGCCTCACCCTCGCACGAGACCAAGAATGACCGCCTTGCTCCTGACCGTAGACGCCGCCTATTCGACCCGCGGGGGCGTCGAGCTCTCGCCGCGCATCGTGCCGTCCGAGCTCGGGATCGACGCCCTCGACCCAAAGAGTGCCGGCCCCGTCGACGTACGTCTGGAGCTCCCGGACGGCAGCACGAAGGACGCCCGCGCGGAGCTCTCGTACGCCCACATTTCCGGCCCCAAGCCCCCCTTTGCGCTCGTGCGGCTCCTCGGCCTCACCGAGAGCGACGTCCCCTCCGGTACTCGCGTGTTGGTGCGCGGCGCATAGTCGCCACGGCGCACGTCAGGGCAGGAGGCGCAGGATGACGAAATCCCCGCGCTCGACCTCGATGCGGTATCCGAGCGGAAGATAGTAGTCGGGGTGGTCCACGTTCACTTCGGGGCCATCGTGGCGCGCCACCACGTAGCGGGGTCGCGCTTTGCGAAACGCCTCAAGGTCCTCGGCCAAATACGCTTCGCGCCGATAGGCACGATTCGGATTGGTCAGAAACTGCGTCCAAAAAAAGCGCCCAGGGTAGCGCCTATGGGCGACGGCGTAGACCTCGGGCTGGAAGCCACGCACCAAGACCGGCTCGTCTTCGGTGGTGTGCTCGCGAAGGTAGTCGCCGACCCACTCCGAAGCCGCATAGTCGAACTTGGTGGGCGCGAACGAATAGCGTCCCAAATACCATTGTCGGGTGTCTTCGCCACGGAGGTATTTCGCAACCGCCAATTGCTGCTCGACGTACCTCCTTCCGGCGGGAGACAGAAAAAAGGCCGACAGCACGAGCACCCACGGCCACACCTTGGCCCAACGCTCGAAAAAGCCCCTTTCGCGCAATGCGGACGAAATATCGGCGGCAATCTCGAGGCCGAGGAGCACGAACCCGGGGATCACGACGGTCCAGTGCAAAAGGTAGAACTTCATCTGCATGGCGACGCAAGCCGTACACGCAACGAAGAGCCCTAGTGCCATGCGGTAGCGTGCGATCGACGAGACGTCCCGCGCCTTTCGAGCGACCAGATAGAGGGCTATCGCCCCACCGAGTAACATCTGGCTCAGTGGGGCATAATACGCAAGATAACCTTGGATTCCGTCGAACCCATCCGCGAGGGGATTCTTCGCGTGCTCGTGGGAGACATAATAGCCATTCGCTCCAACGACGATGTCGCGCATCGCCGGGAGGGCGCCTTTCGACGCAAAATAGGCCAACGTGAGCGCGACGGGGAGCGCGCCACCAATCCCCACGAGGGCCATGGCTTTCGCGTAGTCTCGTTTTTCCGCTTTTGCTTCTCGCATGCGCCCCACGAGAAGCACGAGCGCAAAAAGAACGAGCCACGCCGAAGGTGGCTTCATCAACAATGCGAGGCCCGAAAACAGCCCGACGAAGAACACGAGCCCGGACTTGGTGGCGTCGAACTTGCGTGCAAAGAGGATGGCGAGACACCCGAGAAGCGCAAAGTAAATTTCGCTTTGTGCCGAGTCCCACCAATTCAGGAAGCCATAGTGGAGGAGGGCAGTGAGGACCATGCTCCGCCCGAAGACGCCGGTCGGGACCCTCTCGCCTCGCGGGACGGTGAGAAGCGCCATCACCGCGCCGATGCCAAGGACGGCAAGAAAGTCGAAGACACGAATGCCCCATTGGCGCTCGCCGAAAACGAGCACCGAGAGCGCGTGGACCACGTAGATGCCGGGAGTCTTGTGGTCGAAAATGTCCCGGTAGGGCACCGAGCCGCGAAGGGCCCATTCCCGGCCGACATAAAAGTAGAGCCCCTGATCACGCCCGAAGGGGAGCACGAGGGACGTGAGCCCCAGCGCCGAAGTTAGGAAGAATCCGAGGACGTCCTCGAGACGAGAGGCGGTCACGACGGGGGCCGAACCTTCGCTCGGCGTCATTCGGCTCCAAGGGCTTGGGCGAACAGGACAGGCGCGGCTCGCCCGTCGATGCTGACGACTGCGAGGCGAGAACGAAACCGGAGCTTGGTCGACAATGCTACGAGTGCGGGCCCACGACGCGCGAACATGGATCCGAACCTACCACGGCTCGCAGGAAGGCCGTTCCGGACGTCCATAAACCATGCACAGTGCATTCATTTCGGCTTGCTGGCGGCCAAGTGCCTTCGAACGGCCGCCTGGTCGAGGGCGTAGTCGTAGATGGCAAGCTCGTCGATCGCGCCGCGAAAAAACGAGCCCCTTCCTGCAGCGACGACGAGAGGCGTAATCGTCGGGGACGCCGGGCCCTCTCGATACGGGGTCTCGCGATCCACTTTCCCATCGACGTAGACCCTTACGCGGCGGCCGTCGGCCACGGCCACGACGTGTTTGAACCCGAAGCCGTCGCTGCCAAACGTGGATTGCGCTTCGAGTCGACCCTCGATGCGATAAAGCTCGAGCTTCGCGCTCTCTGGCGACGGCGCACTGAGCCGGTAGCCCAAGAGCTGGCCTTTGACGTCCTCGTCGATGCGCTCCACCAGGGTTTTCGCTTCGCCCTCTGCGGAGTCCGAGCGAACCCAAGCTTCGAGAGTCATCGGGCCGGGAAGCTCGTCGACCTTGGGCACGAGGACACGAGCGCGCGCTCCGTCAAAGTAGGCTGCTGTACCCGAGCCGACCGAAAGTGCCCCAGTGGCTCCGAGTCGCACCCCGTCGCGGTAGGTGCCGTCGGCTCGCCCGAGCTCATCATGGGCCACGGTCGCACCCACCGGCTCGTCGAAGCGATAGTAGTGCCGCGGGCGGTCCGAAAGGACCTCGCGGCCGTAGGGGTCGACCGCTTCGCGCGGCGTTGGCGCCGGGCTCCCTGGCTCGTCCGAGTCGATCGGCCCACACGACCGGTCGGCACGGCACGAGGTTCCCTTGTCGCAGTAAATGCCCAGACACGCCGATCGCAAGACGGCCTTCACGTCGAGCGATTCCCCGCGAGAGAAGGACACGCGCCGCCGGTAGACCACGCATCCCGTGGGATCCTGCGCGCTGCAGGTCTCCGGAGCGCGACCGAGCGCCAACACGACACGCACTTCAGCGTCCGAGGTCTCGCCCGGACCGAGCACCAACGTTCCGATCGTGCTCCCATAGGTCCACGGCGCGTTGGTGAACGAACGCGTCGGTGCGAGCTCGGCCTCTCCCACGCGAGCCACTTGCACGGCGACCGCCATGCCTTCGCGAAAAGGAACCTCGCCGACGACATCGACCGTGATCTGGGTGGGCTCTTGGCAGGAGACGAGGGCCCCGAGCACAACCACGAGGCTACCCAAAAGCCGAGGGCGTCGATGCGTTCGATCCGGGCTCGGCATGGCAACACCACGATACCGCGTCAACGGGGGCAAGCCGAGTAGGCGGCGAGACAGTCGACCTCGGCTCGAAAGGTCTTTTCGCAGTCGTTCCCCTTGCACACGAGATTTCCTTCGGATCCGACGATCTTGTGCCCCGTGCACGCCGACCCGTTCCACACGTAGGTTTTCTGGCCCATGTCGCAGTCGGTGGCGGGCGGCGGATACGTGAAGGCCACGTCCTGGGCGGCACAGGCCGGGGCTGCGCCACCACAGTCGACGTTCGGACCACCCCCGACACAGCGCACGCCGACGTCGAACGAGAGACCAACGTCGCGACGGGTGACTTGCCCGGAGCACGAAAACGCCACCTCGGGCTTCGCCGTTCCACCGTTGCTCGGGCTCGTGATGGGGCTTTGCGTCGTGCTTGGCTCCGGCGACTGCGTCTCGACGGTGCAGGCGGCAAGGACGAGAGCGGCGGGGATGGCGAAGAGGCTCGTGCGAATCATGGGATGCTCCTTGGACGTTTCGTTGCGTGGGACACCTGCCCTTCAGCAAGGCTCGGGCCAAGAGATGGGTGGGCCAAATAGGCAAATTTGAAGAGAATTTCGCTCGGCGAGATGTGCCCGACCGAGGCGGCGCCCGGACTGGGATCAGAGGATCTCCGAGATCACGATCGCCGAAGTCCTGGAATCCGAGGGCCTGCGCGATGTGGGCGCGACATCTGGTAGGAGTGGGATCGTGGGTGCTTCCCGAAAGCGATCGCGCTTGGTCCGTGGGGCCCTCGTGCGTGCGCGAATCGCCCTCTATGTCGCACGGAGGCTTGGTCCCGCCATTGGTCTGATGGCGGCGTACACCGTGCTCGCGGCGGCGCTCGTGCGTTGGGACGTCGCTCGGCACGGAACACCCCTTCCGGATTGGGGCGCGACAGCCTACGCCATCTACACTCAGCTTTTCTTCGAGCCGACCGATCCTCTGCCGACCACCGTGCTTGCACGCATCGTGTTCTGGACGACACCTCTTTTTGGTGCCGTGCTCGTGGCCGAGGGCATTGCCAAGGTCGGCGGGGAGCTTCTCGAAACCGAGCGTCGCCACGCATTGTGGGTGAGGATCATGACCGAAACGCTGAAAGACCACGTCGTGGTGTGTGGGCTCGGACATGTGGGCTATCGGGTCGTCGAGGAGCTTCGAGCACTCGGCGAAGACGCCGTGGGCGTCGAACGCGAGCCCTCCGAGTTCGTGAACACGTTGCGGGCGCAAGGCGTGCCCGTGCATGTGGGGGACGCCCGTCGGGACGATCTGCTGGCCGAAACCGGAATCGCGCGCGCAAAAGCCGTGGTGTGCGCCACGAACGACGACCTCGCGAACCTCGA
>JAYUKI010000229.1:0-5197 GCA_043764595.1 Myxococcales bacterium
AGCCGAGTGCGCGTGTGGGGAGTGGCCTTCGATTTGTCTTCATTTTCCATGACTGTGATCCTCCAAGCTCGCGAGCTCCATAACCAATGCGGTAAGGAATACGTGTTCCGCTTCGGTCCCGACGAGCTCGAGATCGATGACGGCGAGTGCGTGCGGTGCGTTCGGGCTATCGGATGTGGCCAGTGCCGTTCGCGCCGCGGTGAGCGAGTCGAGCTTTGCCTTCACGATGGCTTCTTCGGTTTTGGCCTGTTTACTCGTGACTTTGACCTGCTCCCGGAAGCGCTCGAGCTGGTCACGCAGCTCGTAGCGCGCCTTTCGGAGCTCTTCCGATCGAGCGTCCAGGTAGCGCGACTCGCTGGCGTTTCGCGCGAACGTTCCGAAGTTGAAACCGAGCTGTACGTAGCCGTAAAATTCCGGCTTTTCCTGAGGAATGACGCCTCCCGCGACACGCAGGTCCCAGCCGTCGAGCGACCGAAGATGCGAGACTTCCTTCTCGTATTTCGTATTCGACGATTCCAAAGACGTCAGGAGCGACGCGAGCATGCCTCGGTAGCTATCGACCCCTCGCGCCTCGAGCCGTGCCACTTCTCCGCGCGCTTGCACGCCTTTGCGCGAAAGCTCCGCCGCACGTGCCCGCACTTCGTTGGCATCCAAAAGCGACGTCACGTGTGCCTCGAGGCGTTCCTCGTTCTTTTGCACGATGGCCGAAAGCGCTGCGCCGCGGCCATCCAAGAACTCGGCTTGTTTGCGGAGCGCGTGGAGTCGCCCATAGTCTTCGCCGTAGTGAAGGAGGTGCTGCGCGGTAATCTGCGCTTCTCCACGCTCGCAATCCGCATCTCCCGCTCGGAGGACTCGGAATCCACGGTAGAAGTCGAGAGGCGACCACGTCAGACCGGCGCGGGCCTGGAACCCATTGCCGGTCGTCACTCCGGTATCGACCGCTCCGCCGTTTTGCGTGGGAAACCGAATGAGCTGACCTTGCACGCTCGGTGCAAAGAGCAAGGCGGCATCCCCCGCCGCCCGAGCCCGCACTTTGCGGCAATACGCGGAGTCTTGCGCCGCCGCGGTGCTCGGCGCAAAGGCTACCCCCGCCAAAACGGCGAGCGAGACCATCCAGGGGAGGACATTCAGCGAACGAACGGGCGAAGGGCGAAGTAGCGGCATAGGATCCGTCTCCAGGCGATGGGCGCGCACGTCCGTTCGGCTCGAAGCGAATCGAGCGTCGAGAACGTCACGGCGCTGGGCAGCGTGAAATGATGCAAGTCATCGCTCGTTGGCCGAGGACTAGCGTGCAGCGGGCTCCTTACACCTTTCGTGCCAGTCAGCCAGGTGACGGACTGGGGTCGATTCCGGGCGTTGCTCGAGGGGGATTCCGCATTCACGCCGAGGATTCCACCTCCGGAGGCTGCGTCGTGCGTCACAGGGTTGGCTCGTCGTCAGCGTCCTGACGCAGCATTCGTCGCGACCGCCCAATCCATGACCCCGTCGCTTCGAGCCTTTCGCCGTAGGTGCGTCGGTCCACGGGCGATCGAGTCGGTCGTTCACGGCACGCTCGTCCCACGCGCCACTCGGACTTCCGTTGGAAGGAGGCCGGTCCTCGACGAAGAATCGGGTTGAAAGCGCGATTGGCTTTCAACCCGATGGGTGTCGAGGACCGAGCGTTGCCGCCCTCAACGGTGGGTGCCAAGTTCGTCGGTTTTCGAGAAATTGGGCACCTGGGAAGCTGGCGCCCACGCCTCGGCGGCCACCTGAACGAAGCCGCGCGACGGGCGCGCGAAGTGGTACCCCTGCATGATGTCGCCCCCGAGATGGGCGATGGTGTCACGCTCCGCGACGGTCTCGATGCCCTCGACGACCACACGAATAGCGAGCTGCCGACACAAGTCGATGAGCGATTCCACAACGCGTTGACGGGTCGCATCGGTGTCGACGTGACGAACGAGACCCATGTCGATCTTCACGACGTCGGGATCGAATGCCGCAAGCCAACCGAGACCCGCGTAGCCCGCCCCGAGATCGTCGATGGCGATCCGGAATCCGAGCTCTCGCAGAGCCTCGATTCGCGACTTTGCATCGGGGACCCGCTCGAGAGATGCTCGTTCCGTGAGCTCGAGGACCACACGCGACGCAAAGTGGCTGAGGGGCGAATCGGGTCGGACGAGCTCATCGTCCGAGATGTCGAACGCGTGCAGGTTGACGAACACTTCGGCGCCCGGAGGGAGGTCCGACAAGGAGCGTGCGGTCTCCGTACGCACGCGGCGCCCGAGCTCCAAAAGACGCCCGACACGTTCCGCTGCGGCCACGAATGCGAGAGGAGAACGGAGCGATGGCTCTTCGTTGCGAAGGAGCGCCTCGAAGGCGACGATGCGCTCCGAAGCATGCGAAACAATGGGCTGGAAAGCCATCCACATCGAAGCACAAGCCGACTCGAAACGGGCCTCGAGGGAGCCTTCGTCGCCCAGCGACACGACGCCTTCACCATACGGCTCTTGGGTATCGCGCTTTGCGCGAGCAAGGCGTGCGAGGGTCTCTGCTTGGGCGACGGCGCTCGTGAACGCTTCGAGGTCTACGGGCTTGGTCAGGTACCGAGCGGCTCCGCACTCGACGGCCGCCACGGCCGTGTCGAGGCAAGGGGTTCCGGTGACGAGTACGACAGGCACGTCGATCTCGCGGCGGCGGAGCTCTCGAATCAGGTCGATTCCCGTCAGTCCGGGCATCACGATGTCGCTCACTACGACTCCGAAAGACTCGCGGGCCACGGCCTGCAAGGCTTCCTCGGCGTCGCTGGCCACGGCGACCTCGTAGCCGGACTTTCGAAGGATTCGAGCGAGGAGCGCACGCACCTGAGCGTCGTCGTCGACCACCAGTATGGGTCGTCGTTTCATGACCATCCACCCGCGCGGGACCCACGCGCGAACGCAGCTGGGTCGCGTCTTGGAACACGACGGAGTGTCGCGAGCTCGGCCCGTGACGGCACGAGGATTCCGCGCCTCGCGTCCTGAGGAGATGTGGGCGTCATGGGGTATCGAGATGCAGACGCCGTGCCATTCACTAATTCTCGCTGAGCCGAAGCCACACTTCATGCCGAGCCCATCGGGCTCTTCGTGCGGTTCCCAGTCGATCGGAGTTGGGCTGTCATTCGGACATTTGGACCGGCGCCAAACCCCTGACGAGGCGTCAGGAATCCCTCCCAGAATGGAGGAAACTGACTCCTCGATACGATCCGAGCTCGCTTTGGGTCAAGCCACATCGGGTTTCGCGCACCGCGTGGCCGTGGCATCTCTCGACGACGACGAAGGCCATTTCTGAGGTCTTGAAGACCCGGCTCGTTCCCCGTCGACGGCCACGAAGCACCCCCCGAGGATACCTGGCACGCACGCTGCAAGCTTCGTTGCGATGAGCCACGATCCAGCTCTCGACGAGCGGAACTTCGACAGCACCCTCGTATTGGCCGAGCTCGCTCGGGCAAGCTCTGTCGCCGACGCGTGCCGAGATGCTGCCGTTCTGTTTTTGGAAGATGCCACGGCCTGGAGCAAAGCGGAGCTTGCCATGTGGCTCATCGGCCCGTACGCAAGCCTCACGCGCCACACGTCGTTCCCTCCCGACTGGACGACCCCCGTGCGCGCTCGCTCTCTCCTCGCAGAGGTCGCGGACCATCGCATCGAAGCCGTCGTTCGTCGCTCCCACGCGGAGGTCGTCGATACGATCCAACGCCTGAGAACGGCTCGTGTGGCCCTTGCGTTCAGCCAAACCATGTTGGCGCGCGGCTTCGTAGTGCGCTTCCAGGACCAATGTGGGGCGACCGGGTGGTTGCCGACGAACCACGCACGACGGTTGGCCGATCGCGTCCTTTCTCTCGTCGCTGCACATCTTTTGGCGCGGCCAAACGAGCGACCAAACGTGACGTATGCCTTCGCCCGCCACTCCGATTCGGCGATTCGCATCGATGGACGCGTAGAGGACGATCTCCCCGTCTTGCCTCTTCCCAGACCTCGCACGGTTCGCCGACGCGGCTCCGTGGAGCAAGCATGACCGCCGCCTACGATGCCTACGACGCATGGGCCACTGGCGCGCCGCCGGTTCGAAAGCCGATGCCCACACTGCGATGCCTGCAATGGGACGACGTGTACGACGTACCGTGCGCAGCGGAAGCGAAGGCCGAGGTGGAAGTCGTGTCGGGGACTCGGCACGCACCGGTCTCGCTTCGCCTCACGAGCCGCGGAATGATCGTTGGCGCCCATCCCTCGATTCGAAAGATATTCGACACGATAGACCGCGTGGCCCACTCGAACTGCACGGTGCTCGTCACCGGGGAGCGCGGTACGGGCAAGAAGCTCGTGGGCGCTGCCCTCCACGACGAGGCCACACAAGACGCGCCGCGCGAATCGTCGCAACGCCCAAGTCCACTCGTTACGATTCACTGCGGATCCATCCCGTCGGATTTGCTCGAAAGCGAGCTCTTCGGACCAGCCGATTCACGATCGTTTCCAAACGACGATCAGCATGTCGGAGGGGGTGCAACGCTCTTGTTCGACGAAGTGGGTCACCTGCCACGTTCCGCGCAGAAGCGGCTCCTCCACTTCCTCCAGCAGCGTGAATTTTTCCCTATCGGGCGACCACGAGCGAACGCATGGGACGCGCGAATCGTCGCAACGACGAGCCGCGATCTTGCCGCCGACGTCGCGGCGGGACACTTCCACGAAGACCTCTATTCTCGACTCAACGTGGTCCGCCTTGCGCTGACGCCTCTTCGCGACCGAGGCGACGACGTCCGCACCCTCGCAGAGCACTTCTATCGAGGCTTCGTGGCCACGAGCGGGCGAACGGACCTCAAGGGGATGTCCGAAACCACCCTCGTTTCGCTATGTGCCCATTCCTGGCCAGGAAATATTCGTGATCTCGAAAGCGCCATCGAGCGGGGAATCCAGCGCGCTGATGGTCCGTACATCGAACCCGAGGACGTCTTTGGCAGAACCCCGACCACCTCGAAGCGGGCTGACCGCTTGCCGAGAAGCCTCGCCATCGAAGCCCCGATTCCGAGAGGCATCTCCCGTTCGGCGGCCTTCCAAAGTCCGGCCCCGTTTCCGAACGCGCTGCCCGAAGAGGGAGTGGATCTTCCTTCGTGCGTCGAGAGCTACCAGAACAGCCTCATCGTCCAGGCGCTTCGGCGAACCGATGGCAATCGAACAAAGGCCGC
>JAYUKI010000230.1:0-5196 GCA_043764595.1 Myxococcales bacterium
GGTCTCCGGCGCCGGTCACGACGCCGTCTATGTCGCGCGCCTCGCCCCGGCGGGAATGATCTTCATTCCCTGCAAAGACGGCATCAGCCACAACGAAATCGAAGACGCCAAGCCCGAGCACATCACGGCGGGCTGCAACGTCCTCCTCCACGCCATGGTCGAGCGCGCCAACCGCCCGCAGTAGTGCCAACGAACGAAGGCCCGAGCGTTTGCGTCGGGCCTTCTTCATTTTGTCGACTACGGAGTGTGCGGGCTTCTCAGGGAGGGCTGACCTTCCCCTTCGGATCGTCGGCCAGATTCCGCAAAAACTTCACGATTTGGCTCCTGGCCTCCGGAATGTCATAGGCCACGAAGTGCCCATCCGAGCCCGGTTTCGGAGCGAACTGAGCGAGAACGCCCGACGCCTTCCCATTGGCAAGATTCCCCGAGAGCCCTTCGGGGGGAACGGTCACGTCGCCCAGGCCAGCGAACTTGGCCTCGCGAATGGGCCAAAGCCCAGGAGCTTGCCGTGGCAAGCCAAGAGCCACGGCGCCCACTTCGATTCCGTGGGGCGGAGCATAGCTATCCCCTTTGCCGTCGGCACCGATACCTTCGGTCTCGAAGATGCTTTTGGGAGCAAATCCGTCGCGCGGGCGTTTGATGATTCGGCCCATGTAGTGGATAGGATCGGTCGTATCCACGATGGCTTGCGCCAAATTGGCCACCGGGTGAAAGAGATCGAGCTCTTTGGCCTCTTCCGGATCGGTGAGCGAGAGCAGGGTTTTCAGCGCGCCGGCCACGCTCGGTTTTGGCTCTGTCTTTTCCAAGAGGGCAATCGTGATGAGGCTTCCGGTGCCGGACAGGACGCCTCCCCGCGCCGACGGGTCGGAGGCGAGGTAAAGCGGCCCATTCAGGCCTCCCTGGGAATGCCCATAAAAGAGCACTCGTTTCCCGTCGAGCTTCACGTCCTTGCCCGAGCGGGATACCGCAGATGGAATCGAGAGCCCGGTCTCGGAGAAAAGACGGGTTTCTTGGGCCACGTCCACGGCAGACTGCCGCCCATTGGTGCGCGCGGCCGTCGGGTTGTTGAGGTTGAAGAAAAGAAGCTGGATGTTGCCCTCTTTGTTCGGATCCGAATCGGGCGGGGCTCCAGGCCGCGTGCCGTGGAAGATTTGGTCCGTTCCGACCGTGGCGAGGCACGCCTCGGCGATGGCAGGACCCACGCTCTTCGACATGATCGATCGGTAGTCCCCACCAGTGCCGTGCGCGTAGAGGACGACCGGATAGCCCGACTCGGGCTCCGGGCACTTTTGGGCATTTGGAACGACAATCGCGAAACGGACGTCGAACGTGCCCTGAAGCACGGGGGTGCCCTTGTCGTCGAATACGAACGCGCCGCCCTGTTTGGCAAATGGGACTTGCCCCGACTGGTAGCTCGGCGTCGGGCCATACTGCCCTTCGTAGACGTCGTAGCCCGCGGCCTGGTCTTTGGCCACGATGTCCTTGGCCGTCGGAGCCGGCACTTGGGACTTGAGAGCATCGACGACTCGGAAAAGCTCCTCGGTCGGATCGTTCGTCGTGAACACGGTCAAGTGCACGATGGCGTCTTTGGAGATGCCCACGGCAGCGAGCTCGTCGACGGCCGTGCCGAACGCCGCGCGAGTTCGGGCCGTGCGCTCGGTCGGCGAGGTCTTGCCGATGACCTCGGCGAGATCGGCAGAGGGCTGAAAGCCTTTCTGGCTCGTCGTCTTCAGGGCGTTCGTGGCGACCAATGCGTACCGAGTCTTCGGTCGCAGCGGCAGGCCCGGCATCGGCAGGACGGCGAGAGTGTCTTTCGGAATGTAGACGCCGACGGGCGCGCGGAACGACGTCTCGATGGGGCGACGCTTGCCACGTTCGGGCGACGCCGGATCGACGTCCACGAGCTGGATCGATGCGCTCGCCTCCGTGGCTGCGCCAGGATCTTTTGGCAGCGACGCGGGATCGACGTCGTCGGTGAAACGCATGTAGATCGCCGCCGCGGGCGAAAAGCCGTTCAAAAGGCCTTTCGTCGCGGCCACGTAGTCACGGACGAGCACCGACTGGAAGGGATCGAAGAACCCTTCGTAGACCACGTGCCCGGAGGCGTCGCGGCGAAGATCGCTCGGAAACGGATGGTCCAAGAAGCGCTCGGCCGAGAGCTCGGCGAGGGCCGTTGGGACCACGAAGATGCTCGACGGCGGGCCTGTTTCGACGGCGGGATCGTCCGTCGTGGACGAGCACGCGACCTCCATCCCCGAGGCCACGGACGAAAAGAGCGCGAGGGCGACGACGGCGGAGCGCGAGCCACGAATCATGGCAGAAAGCATACACCCGACCCCGCCGAAGTCCCCTCCATGCAGCGTCCCTATCTCGTAGCCGCCTCATAGCCGGCTCGCAGCGCCCCGGCTCCCACGGCTGCGCTCAGGCCGAGGCGCTCTGAGGAATCTCTTGGACGACTTCTTCCGTCGCGCGGACGTTCTTCGCACCCACCAAGACATAGTCCGCCGCGTGCTTGGGCTTCACTTCGCCGTCGGCGCCCACCATCCACCCCGGAGCCGCGCCACGTGGCACGCGGAGAGTGTCCAGCGTGGAGTAAGTACCCACGATTTTGTCCCAAAAGGGAGTCGTGACGCCGTGGTTCTCTTTCGGAGTCTTGTGGTGGTGGAGCAGGTGATGGCGTCGCACGAAACGCGCGTAGCCGTTCGTCGGGGCGTGCGTGTGGATGCGGCGATGGATCACTTCGTACGTCGCATAGGTCGCGGAAAAGCCGGCCGCGAAGGACACCGCGCGTCGCAATCCCACGAAGGGGACGAGCGCAGCCGTCACGAGCGGAATCGCGGCGCCCGCGGCCGCGGCCTTGCGCGACGTCGGTGCGAAGTATTGCGGGTTCGCGTGATGCGCAAGGTGCTCCGCGTTGAACTCGTAAAAGAGCCCCTTCAGCGAGATCCGACCCGCGAGCGTCTCGGGCTTCTTCCTGCGCGGACCATGTCCGACGAAACGATGAATCGCATACTCGCTTGCCGTCCACGCGAGCCCACCGAGAGAAAACCAAAAGAGCGACATGACCTCTCCTCGGACCCGAAGCGCGAGCCCAATTCACAATGTGAATGATGTTCACACTTCTGTCAAGGAGCCCTCAAAAGTTCGTCCTACTTCACGTATTCGACGGCCGGCGGCGGGGGCGGAGCGGCATGTGGGTCGGGTCCGTCGTTGCGCATCCAGTAGAGGGACAGGAAAACGAGAAGGATCGCCGCGAGAGCAAACAGGACCTTGGCTGACGGATCGGGCTTCGTGCGGTCGAGCAGGTCTTGGGCAGCTTCGGCCACGTTCGGATCGTCGTTGCCGAGGAGCGCCTTGGCGGCTTCGCTTGCCTTGGCGTAGTCGCCTTCTTCGAACACGGCGACCGCATGCTCGAGGGGCTCGCTTTTCGGGTACGCGCGGGCAAACGGAGGAACGTTCGGAGCGCTCATGCGACCTTCTTCGCTTTCGGGCGGACGACGTCGCCGGCCGTGAGACCACCGAAGACGATCGTGGGCGCGAGGCCCGGAGCCGTGAAGTGCGGAGTGACCTCGCTCGACGAGAGCATCTGAACGAAACCCGGCGCCCGGGTGACACGCGAGACCAGCGTTTTTTCGAGCATCATCGACGTGTACTGCCGCGCGTAGAGCTCCGGCGTGTTCGAGTTCAGCACGACGTCGAGCTCCTGCGCTTTGGCGGTGAAAGCGACTCCCGGAATGCGGCTCTCGAGTGGGGACCAGTTGTCCGCGCACGTCCCATTCTCGCTGACGCCCCAGATCCCGGATTCGGTGGCCAAGAAGAGCGTCTGGTTTCCGGACGTATGACCGGGTGTCCGCAGAAGAAGAACGCCGTCGCCGAGCGCGAGGTCCGAGCGCGTTTGCACCACGCGTTTCTCGTCCACCCCCCGTCGTCCGTCCCGCACGAACCACGCACGTTGCACCGGATGAAGGTCTTCCCACTCGTCCCATTCGGCGGCGGGCGCCAGCAAGAGCGCGTTCGGAAAGCGCGCTTTTCGCGAGCCGTCGCTCGTGCCGAGAAGGCCGCGCAAATCCTGGGTGTGGAAGTGATCGAAGGCCACGTAGTCCACGTCCTCGGCGGAGAGACCGAGCGCGGCAAGCTGTGCCTCGAGCGGATCGTAAGTCTTGGCCATGAACGACGAGAGTCGCTCTCCCACCTCGGTCGCGAGGTGCTCGAAAAACGGAGTCTTTCTGGCGGCTTCGACGTCGGTCGGGTTGAAGAGGAGCGTCTTTGGGACGCCTCTCTGGAGAAACTGCACGAGCAAGCACCGATGCGTCATCGTGACGAACGGAGCGGGCGAAAAAGCAGCTCCTCCGAGCGCGTACCTCGTGGGGTAGGGGAGCGTCGTCAAGGGAAGCGTCCGTACGGCGACCACACGAGGTCCTGCCGAGAACCGCTCGCCAAGACGGGCGCCAGCCGCGAGCGTGGCGCGAAGCTGCTCGGCGTGGTTCGGCGTGCGAAAGGCGTCGTCGAGGTCGCGGATGGTGAGCTCGTCGGGGAGACGTTCCATGTCCGCACCGTAGCAGGGCTCTTTCCGGTGTGGGGGCGGCCGAAGCGCGCGCTAGTGCACCGGACGGTTCGGTGCTCTAGCCTGCGGGCGGTGAAGTACTGTCCGAATCCTGGCTGTCCTACGCGCCGTCGCCACGGTGAGCCCGCAGAGTTTTTGGATCATGCGAGCACGTGCAACGACTGCGGCATGGCGCTCGTAGAGGCCTCCGCGCTCGGGACCGAAGAGAGCCTTCGCGCCGTAGCAAACGCCCACGCGCGCGTACGTGAGGAAAGCCAGGCTGCGCCCGCGCCAATGCCATCGCAGGCGTCCTCGATCCGGCTGGACATCACCACGGGGCTCGCGCTCATCACGCTCAGCGTCGTCTTTGCAGTGGGCTCGTGGCTGATGGCTGTGTCGGCGGGCGGTCGCAAGTACTTCATCTGGATAGCCCCCTTCGTCTATGGCCTCGTTCGGCTCACGCGCGGGTTGGACATGCAAAAGCGCTCGAAGGCGGGAAAGTCGCCACCGCCGCGAACGTGAGTGCGATGGCATGAAGCTCGAGAAGATCAACGGAAGCCAGTCAGGGGTTTCGACATGAACGAATCGACACACCACCTCGAAGCGCGTGAGGTCCTCCTGGGTCAAGCGAGAGGGCGCTTCGGCAAAATCGC
>JAYUKI010000231.1:0-5189 GCA_043764595.1 Myxococcales bacterium
CGCTCCTTCGAGTCTTGCAGGAGAAGGTCTTCGAGCGCGTTGGTGGAACCACCTCGGTGCGAGCCGACGTGCGCGTCGTTTGTGCCACGCACCGTGACCTTCGCGGAATGGTCGAGCGGGGCGAGTTCCGGGAAGACCTTTATTACCGACTTCGCGGCGTCGAGCTCGAAGTGCCTCCGCTGCGCGCCAGACCAGACGACATCGCCCTTCTTGCCGAAGCCCTCCTCGAACGCATTTCGTTCGAACGAAACGAGCCCCCGAAGCATCTGTCGGTCGAAGCCGTGGCCATTCTCCGTGCACACAAGTGGCCAGGCAACGTTCGCGAGCTCGAAAACGCCCTTCGGGCGGTATCCCTCTTTACGGACGAGACCGTCATTGGGGCGCAGGACCTCTTGGACAACGTCGGCGATCTCCGCGAAGCCTCTCGAATCGCGCCTCCGGCGAACGATAGTGCCCCCACGAACCCGACGACGCACAAGGCAGTCCTCACGGAAGCGCCTTCGAGCTCAAAGGCAACGTGCGTCGGCGCCGAGGGCGACGATTCCGAGGAGCCGATTCCACGCTCCGAGGCAAACGCGACCTCGCTCGCGTACGACCAAGTTCGCCACGGAGCCGTGTCACTTTCGGCCTTGAAGCGTCAAATCGAGCGCGACTGCATCGTGCGCGCGCTGGGCGAGACCAAAGGAAACATTTCGAGAGCCGCCATGTTGCTCGGAATGAAGCGGCCTCGGCTGTCGCAGCTCGTCAAGCAGTATGGCCTCGGCGCCACGGTCACGGAGGGTGTGTGATGCGGTATTTTCTTGTCGTCTTTTTCGGTCTCGCTCTCTTTGGCTGCGTCGGCGAAGCGAGCGTGGACACCGCCGAAGCCGAACAGGCCCTCCAAGACAGCTTCGATCTTCAGGGCACGCTCGTTCCTGGACTGAGCGGAATTCGAGGCGACCTTGGCAAGGTCGGCTCGACGAAACAGGGACTCGTCGAAGAAGCGGTCGTGCGTCCCCCGCCTACGCCACTCCACGATCCCCCGAAGAGCCCCGGCCGCTGAAACCAACGTCGGTCCGGAGCCCAAGTCCGACCGTAGCGGGACCATAAACTTCGTGAGCACGAGCCCGATCGACGCGGGGCCACCTGGGGAGGCGAGCTTGTCCTCGGCGGGCGCCTAAGGACGCACGCCGCCCGCGAACGGCAAGATCGTCTTCAGATCGTCGTCCGTGAAGCGGAGCTGAAGTCCCATGAAAAAGTCTCGGCGCTGCTCGAGGAATGCGTGGTCCATGCCTCCCAAGAGCCAGAAGTGGTCCAGGAACTGCCACGCGGCATAGACGCGGTAGCGCGGCACGGCCTCTTCACCGAAGCCGAACACGTCTTGCACTATCTCGAGTCTGTTCCGGAAAAGCGTCGTATCGACGCCAATGCCACCGGACGACTCCTTGATACCGAATCGACCGGTAAACGGACCTAGCCGCTTGGCGAACTGAATCGAGAATCTCAATGTCGACGTGGTCGTCGTGGTCACGGTGCGCGACTGGGCCGGACGATTCGGATCCGTCGTGGCGACGTCTTCCTGCTTGTACGTCGTTGCGCCGCGGGGATCGTTGATGAGCTCGACGAGATAATACTTGTCCTCGCGAGGCTGGAGACGAAGCTCCACGTAGCTCTTCACGGTGCTCGAAAGGTAGTTGTAGTCTGAACGCAATCCAACGACCGTCTGGAGGCGGCGGAGGCTGTCGACGTAGTCGTTCACGCCCTCGGCCACGCCTTGCACCTCGTTCACGAGGGCCTCGTCCTTGGAAAGGCGGCCAAGCGTTCCCTCGCCTCGGTCCATGCGACCGGCGATATTGTCGGCGTGAGAGAGGGTGCTTTCCAGGCTCTTCGACGCGCGGTTGATGCGTTCGATGGTCTGCCTGAGCTCGCCGCTTTCGCCGTTTTCGCCGCCGTTTTTCGAGAGCATCACCTTCGCGTTCTCGGTGATGACCTTCACGTTCTCGAGCACTTGATCGATCTGTGGACCGCTACGCGTGGTGATGCGATCCACGTTGTCGATCGTGTGCTTCAGACCCGCCCGGTTCTCCCGGACCATGAGATCGAGCTGCTCGGTCGCGTCGGCGACGTTGCGCAGGATATCTTTCATTTCCTGGCCGCCACGGTCGGTTCCGATGCTCTCGGCCAACTGGTGCGAGACCTTTTTGATGTCATCGGCGATCGAAGAGAGCTGCTCCTTCAGGTTGTCGAAGCTCTTGGGCTCCGGCAGGGTGGCAATCTCGTCGCCGTCCTTCTTTTTGGGCTCGCCCGTCCCCGGAGTGAGGACCACCACGTTCTCGCCGAGCAGACTTGCCGAGCGCACGCCGAACGTGGACGTCGCGTTCAGAGCCACGTCCGAGGTGACATGCACGTCCACTCGGGCGCGGCCCTGATCGAGGGAGATCTTCTCGATGGTGCCGATGGGAATGCCGGCCATGGTGACGCGAGAGTGCGGGGCGAGCCCCGAAGCGTCGTTCACGAACGCATGGACGGTGTAGCCCGAGCCACGACCGACCTCTTTCTTGACCGTGTTGAACACGAGCAAGCCGCCAGCGGCCGAGACGAGCAGAAACGCTCCGACTTTCGCGCCTTGCGTGAGCTTCGCCATGCCTACAGCGGCGTACCGTAGCGGAAAAACGGAGGGCCGGTGAGAACGTTCACGCCTGACGATTCAGTAAGTAACGTCCACTCCCGAGCAGAAGTTGACTTGCGGCCGAGACACGGGGCAATCCCGGGACCACGAGCCCGGTTTCTAGGCGAGTAAGCCACCTTGGATCGCCACATGGTGCTCACCGGGCCAGCGACGCTCTCGTTCCACGACGTCGCGAGAGAGCGCGCCTATGGAGCACCCGTGTCGGCCTTGCCAGCGTCCGACTCGTCGTCGCCATCGTCGAAGACCTCCTCATCCTTGGTGCCCGCGTCGGTTGGCCCGACGGACGCCGGAAGCGGAACGGCATCGAGAGCACCGTCGAGCAGAGCGCGTGCCGCTCCGAACGCCTCGCGGTCGCGCGCCGGAAGGACGCGAACGCCGTCCATTTTCAGGATCATGGGGTCCACGAATTTTTGGTCCTTCTTGAGGGCAAAGTGCAGGTGGGGCCCCGTGACACGCCCTGTCGCGCCCACATATCCGATGAGCTGTCGGGTGTCGACGTGCTGCCCCGCGTGAAGGCCGGCCGCGAACTTCGAGAGATGGCAGTAGGCCGTCACGAGCCCACCGGGATGCTCGACTTGCACCATGTTCCCACACGGACCGCCATTGCCGGCCATCACCACGCTGCCCGCCGAGCTGGCGTAGACTTTTGCGCCCGTGGGCGCGGCAAAGTCGATGCCGTTGTGAGGCATGACCACGTGGAGCACCGGATGAAGCCGGGTCGGGTTGAAGCGCGACGAGATGCGCGCCCCTGGCACGGGCGAACGCCATCCCCCGTGGTACGGCTGGTGGCCCTTCGCGTCGAAAAAGCCCGTGGGACGCTCGCGATGATGGCGTTTTTTCTCCCTCGGGTTGTCCTTCGCGTCCGTGTCGGCCTCTTCGTCGAAGTGGTACACGCGAACGGTCGAATTTCCCGAGGGCGGACGGACCTCTACGGCGTCGACGTGGGCGTACCGGGCAAGGGCGCCTTCCACACGAAGCTCCGTGATCACGAGACGGAGGCGCGTTCCTGGCCGAAGATCGGAGAGCTCGAAATGGCCGTCCAGGGCATCGTCGAGGCGTTTGAGGGCGTCGTCGTCGAGCCCCGCGCGGGTCACCGCTTCGTGCAGCTCCTCCGTCACGGTGAAACCGACGGCCACGCGGCGCCGCTCGACGGCAAGCGAGAGCTTCTTGACCGCGAGGGTTTCGTTTTCCTCTTTGGCCTGCCAAACGTCCTCGGGGGAGGTGCAAAGCTCGAAGGCGACGAGACGCTTTTTTTCCTTGTCGACGGCGAACGCGAACGTGTCCTTAGGGCGAGCGCGATCGAGCTTCTTTTTCCCCTCGAAAGCTTTGAGGAGACGATGCACCTCGCGTGTGGGCATACCGGCGTGGGCGAGCGCGCCGGAGAGAGTCTTTTTCCCGATCGGGCCCTCCACGTACGTGACGCTCGCATCGTCCTTGAGCGAAGACACACGCCAAACCGTCGGAGCCTTCGGCGCGGGCGCTGGGTCCTTCGGGCTCGGCAACACGACCGCGGAAGGCACGGCACTCGCTACCGCCGCGTCTTCGGTCCCCGCGTCGGTCCCTCCATCCGACACGCTCGCGACGCCCGCTTCGCGGCCCCCGAGATGCGCGCCCACCGACAGACAAAGCGCCACGGCGACCGAGGCGAGGAGGGCGGCGAGGCGCTTTCCGCCGGGCAGTTCGCTCGTTGCGGCCGGCGGAGGTGGAGCGGCGGACGTGGGAGGCAACGCCAGGCCAAGCTCCGCCTCGCCGCCGTCGCCGCCGCCGGCACGCACGGCGGCTTCGTCCGAAGGTGTCGAAGCGTCGGCCTCCGGCTTCGACGGGGCCGGCTCGATCACGTCGGGCACTGCACGCGCAGACTCTTCGTGATCGACGCCTTCGGGGAGGTCGACGCCTTCGGGCTCGGCGCCCTTGCGATCGGACATGCTCGAGCCATGCGGCGCGGGCGTCTCGCTGGGGTCGTTCTCGGGATCGCGCGTCAAGACTGGTCCCGCTTACCCGGGCCTGGGCCGGGAGGCAATCCCGCTCGCCCGGGCGAGGCTCTTCCCGGACCTCGACTGGCCCACCGGAGCTTGAGAGCCCTCGACGCGTCGCAGAAAACGAACTAGGACGAAATGCCTGCGGCGCGCATGCGTCCGCGGGGTCACGAAGGAGACGTCTTCATGTCGGTGAGCGAACGCGTGAAACAACTCGTCGTCCTTGGTCGCGAGCACTATGCCAAGCGCGAGTTCGACCAGGCCGAGCGCATTCTCCGGGACGTTCTGTCCGAGCACGACAAGTACGCCGACGTTCACGACATGCTCGGGGTAATCTGCCATTCCCGCGGAAACTTCGTCGCGGCCGAGCACCATTTCGAGCGCGCGCTCGAGCTCAACCCCGCATACACCGAAGCCGCGTTGAACCTCGCCGTCACGTACAACGACCGCGGCAAGTACGACAAAGCGAAGGAAATCTACGCGAAAATCAAGGCGGGACCCGCCGGCGCAGGCCCATCGCTCGATCCTTTCGCGCGTGGAAAAAT
>JAYUKI010000232.1:0-1569 GCA_043764595.1 Myxococcales bacterium
GGGGCGCGACAGTATGCCTACGATGGCCTTCGCCAGCTCGACCATGTAGGGCGCGTCTTCCCGAACCAAAAGTGCACCCGCTGGCCCTTGCCAGCCGTCACCCGGATCGACGGACCATGGCGGACCAAGCGAGAACTCGGCGAGGCGCGTGGGCGGAAGGGAATCGCACACCCGCTGGGCGAGACCGGGAGAGTCCCACGTGCCTGCGTCACGCCCAACGAAGAGCCCAACGTGGGCCACCGGCCCGGCATCGAACGGCCGTGCGCCCGGCCTGGGCTCATAGAGGCCCATACCGAGCCATCCCATGTCGTCTGCACCACTCTCGAACGCCCGGAGCGAAGCTTTCAGATCTTGGGCTTTTCCGACGATGATTTCATCGAGAAAAGAAGCTCCGCGTGCCGCATTCGGGTTCCGTGCGAGGACGAGCCCGTCGGTGCGAAACGTTGCGCGAAACGGTCCGGTGCCGTCGGGAGCCTCGGGGGAAAAGCCCAAAGGAACGATGGCAAGCAGAGGGGATGCGAGGGCACGAACGAGTCGCGCGGCGTCCTTCGTCGCGAAGCGGAGCACGCTGCCTTCGACGCGCGGAGCGGGCACGTCGGCGAGCCAGCCCGAGAGGCCAGCGCCGCGAGCGCGAGCGATGGACGCCGCACACTCGCGCGCGGAAATGGGCCTTCCGCGTGCCGTCTTCAGGCCTTCGCGAAGCGTGATGCGAACCTCTGGGCCAACGACTTCCGGCTCGTGCTCGGCCAGGCTCGCCACGAAGGCTCCCGTTTCGTCGCGCGCATACAGGGTATCGAAACAGGCCTCGGAGAAGAGCGCAGCCGCCACGCTGGACCCGTCGTGAGGATCCAATCGGTCGAGCGGCCACGGGACACGAAACGCGACGCGCCCTCCAAGCGGCATTCGGCCGCGCGCAAGGGCGGAAGGAACGAGTCCCGTACCGACCGCGATTCCAGCGAGCCCGAGTGCGAGCGAGCGACGGCCGAGCCGTGCGTTGCCGGAGTCTTGTGCACCTGAGTCGGCCAGGGAGCGTTTCACGTGCGACGACGATAGCACTCTTCGAGCGTCGAACGAGCGCTGCCGCGGCCCTCGACGCTCATACGTCGTGAACGTCGCGACTCGTCTTTTCGAGCTGCGAGAGGAAGCACTCGGAAGGCTTTTTGTCGCTACGCAGGCGCACGAAAACGGGCTGAAAGAGCTGGTCGTCGGCCGTCGCGTAGAGGTAGCGCACTTCGGCCACGAGCTTTTCCCCCTCCGAGAGGCGCCGGTCGATCTCCTGACGACTGTCGTTGGTCGTACCCGAGAAGACCTTTCCTATTTGGCATACCTTCTTTCCGTCGTAGACCGTCATGCGGTATGCATTGCCGACATTCTCGGTGAGAACCACGTCGGCCGTCTTGACGAACTTGTGTTTGAAGTGGGCGCCACCCGAGGCCGGACGTCCGGGCTTGTAGGGTGCATCCTTGTCCTTGAACACGATGCCTTCGGCTCGCGCGGCGCGCAGGCGTTCGTAGAGAGAGCGTTTGGCGGCGGGATCGTGGGCGCACTCGAGCACCTGCACCGGCCCCG
>JAYUKI010000233.1:0-5182 GCA_043764595.1 Myxococcales bacterium
TTCCGAAACTACCCGGACATTCTCCGAGAGGCCGCGAGCGCCGCCCATCGCGAGCGCCGCCGCATGGCCAAGCGCGAAGAGCTCGAGGGCGACGAAGACCTCCTCCCCGAGCCAACCGACGACACCACCCCGGAAGACGACGACACGGACGACGACATCTGAGCGATCCCTGTTTGCGACCTCGGACTGCGGCCCCACTCCAAAGGAGTTGGGGCCGCTTTTCGTTGTGCGAGGTGAGCGGTCGGGTCTCGCGGTGGGGCTATGTGCACGCGAGGCCGACCTTTGCGCGAGGCGCACATGTCCATGAGTATCTCGGTCGTTCCACCCAACCGCGTCGGCCTCCGACCCGCGCGATCCAGCCATCCCCATATGCTCCCGTTCCAACCTGCCCGCGCCGCCCGAGCGGCTCCTCATGACCGAGGCGGAGCATCTCGCCTTTGAGCGCGCCTCACGAGAGAAGCACCAGTACGTGCGCGAGCGCCTGGATCCAGGCGCCGAGCGCGATGGGGTCGAGGAGCGACTCCAGGCGCCGAGCGAGAGCACTCGTGCGCGCGGGAGGCTCATGCGGGAAGTGCTTGACTCTATGTGCCCCAGGAGAAGTATCCTCCGACGATGCGCTGCGCGCTCTCCGCGGTCTTCTGCGTGGCGTGCACAGGAGCGGGGGTAGCCGATGCCCAGCCCGTCAAGTCCTCGGCGGAGTCGGCCTCGATCGCCCGAGCGGGGATGCCCGCCGCGCAGCCCGTTAAATCCGCGGCAGAGTGGTCCTCGGTCGTCCGCGGGTCGCTGATCGAAGTCGCGGTCGAGCGTGCGGTCTACGAAGAGGTCGGCGACCCGCATTTCTTCATCCACGTCCGGATCCAGAACCTGACCACAGCGGCGATCGGCGTCGATCTCCGCAAGCCCAACTACGTCTTCCACCCGAACCAGTGGGGCCCATCGCGTTCGATCCATCGCGGCGCGGTCGACGAGATGCGTTTTCTCCCCCTCGGACCACCCGACCCAGCGCAGCAGGCAGCGGAGCAGGCAGAGATGGTCGCCGATTATCGCGCGGGTCTGCTCACGCCGGTGCCACCGAGCGGCGCGCTGGACTACTACATCAGCTTCAATGGCGCGAGCGGCCGTTCCGACCGCACGGCAGTCGACACGCAATCCATTGGGTATCCGTATGTGCTCATCGTGGTCGATGGCCGCCTCCGCGCGAGCGACGGGCGAATCGCCGAGCGCGTCGACGCGCCGTTCGGCGACGACGCAGTCCGCGAGATCGCCGTGACCGTGCCGGTGCGCTGGGTAGCCGTTCCCCGCGGTGCGCGCGTCATTCCCGACCGCTGACCCACTGGACGCCAAGCGAGCGTGGCGACTCTCGGTCCCGCAGGCTCCTATACGGACGCGCTGCTGCTGCTCAAGGCTCGGCTCGGGTCGACCAAGTAGTGTTGCGTGTCGGCGTGCCGTAAGCTCCTGCAATGCTGCGGGGCGAGGTTGCATTTTCGATGTTTGTTTTCGTGTGTGCGGGCGCGTGCGCAGGTCCGAACGCAGCAGGGATCTCGACGATCCCCGTCGTCGTCGCGACACCGCCGCAGCTGCGCCTCCGAAGGCACCGAGTACACCCGTCGAGCTAGGGACCAAGACGGTCGGACGACGACATCTGAGCGATCCCTGTTTGGGACCTCGGACGGCGGCCCCACTCCAAAAGAGTCGGGGCCGCTTTTCGTCGTGTGAGGTGAGTGATGGGGTTTCGCGGTGGGGGTACGGGGACGCGAAGCCGACCTTCGCGAGAGGCGCACATCTCCATGAGCATCTCGGTCGTCCAACCCGCGTCGGCCTCCGACCGGCGCGATCCAGCCATCCCCATATGCTACCGTTCAAATATGTCCGAGACGGCCGAGCGGCTCCTCATGACCGAGGCGGAGTACCTTGCCTTCGAGCGCGCCTCACGAGAGAAGCACCAGTACGTGCGCGGCGAGGTGTTCGCGATGGCGGGCGCGAGTCTTCGGCACAACGCGCTCGTGTCGAGCGTGCTCTTCCACATGCGACAGGCACTCGGCGCGGGCCCATGTCGGGTGTTTCCGTCGGATCTGAAGGTGTACGTCTCGTCACTCGAGACGTTCACGTACCCCGACGTCACCGTCGTGTGCGGCCCTCCCGCGCTCTACCAGGGATCCAGTGACGTCGTCACCAACCCCAAGGTGATCTTCGAGGTCCTGTCCGAGAGCACGGAGCGGTACGACCGCGGCGAGAAAGCCGAGGGCTACCGGAGCATGGCCTCGGTCTCGGATCACGTCCTCATTAACCAGCACAAGGCGCACATCGAGCACTTCGCCAGGCAAGAGGATGGCTCGTGGAGCCTGCGTGAAGCTTCGTCGGGCGGGAGCGTCCTGATCCGATCCGTGTCCGCCACCCTCGACGTGGACGCGCTGTACTCCGGGGTGTTCGAGCTGCCGAGCTGAGCGCTGCGCGAGCCCTAAACGTCCCCCGTCCAACTTCTGAAAGACGCCATGCCCATCGAGCGGGGAATAGGAAACCTCTTGAAGGCCGATGTGGACGCCTTGGTGAACCCCGTGAACACCGAGGGGGTCATGGGCAAGGGCCTGGCCCTCCAGTTCAAGAAGGCATTCCCGGAGACCTTCAAGTCGTACGCGCGGGCGTGCAAGGCGGGGGAGGTCGTGCCGGGCAAGATGCACGTCGTGCCGCAACTCACGTCGCCTCGCTACATCGTAAACTTTCCAACCAAGACGCTCTGGCGCCTGCCTTCGAAGCTCGCCTACGTCACGGACGGCCTCCGGGACCTCGTCGCGACGGTTCGCGTGCACGACCTCAAGTCACTCGCCATCCCCGCGCTCGGGTGCGGAAACGGCGGCCTGGCTTGGTCGGATGTGCGTCCGCTCATCGTGGATGCGTTCGCGCCTCTGCCGGACGTTCGGGTGGTGCTCTTCGAGCCTGCAAGTTGAACACGGCAGCTATTGACGTGGACGACGTACTTCCTCTGGCACCTTGAGCGTGCGGCACTCCCGTCATCTCGTTTTCCACTAGCCCGGCTTCCGTTTCGCGTGTGCGATCGCCACCACGAGTATCCGCGTCGGTTCCTCGCGGTATACGCCGACGTAGGAAAGCGAGTCAGAAGCACTCGTTGCGTGCCATCAAGGTAGCGAGGCCAGCGGGCCGGCGCTTCCGCAATGCGGTTCAACACGGCCTCGATTCCTTCCGCGAACTGGACGGCTACGCGAGGATCCTGCTCCGCATCCCATGACGCAGCGGCCTCAGCCTCGCGAGGGCCATCGGGAGGAGCTCAAGGAGCTTCACGTCGGCCGTTCGCGGCGGCAAAAAATCGTCGCTTTGCTTCCGGCCAAGGGATTGGCGTGACCACGCCGGCATCGACGTCGACGAGACGTTGCTGGATTTCTTCCGCCCAAACCGACTCGACGTCCTCGGTCGCCTCGTCGAGGCTCTGAATGAGCTCGGCCGCCACGGCGGCTCGCTCCTCCGTAGACAAGCGAAGGGCCGCGACCAGGACTTTCTCGAGGTCACTCATCGTATGGGAAGCCTACCGCAAGTACGGACGGGTCGCGAAGCCCCTGGCTGAACCGCGTCCCCGAGCTTTTCGAGCCAGCTTGCCTCCCGGGCGCACCTACGAGGAGCCGGCGAAGACGTTCCCGAAGGCAGCACCGCGAGCTCGGGCTGCACTCTCCGGCATTCCCGAAGAGTTGCGTCCGGGCTCAGTCATCGACGGCCTGCATGCCACCACGACGCGGGACTGGGGAGGATCTGAGATGGTGGGTTTAAGCCCGCATACGAGCCGTTGAAGAAATCGACACGCCCGACGCAACGAATACCGGCCAGCCGTCGAGAGAGAGGGCGAAAGGCTGGTGACGACATGAAAACGAGAAACACGAAGATCGACGCGCTCACTCTCTCCATCGACGCTCCCGGACGTCGCGAAGGTCAAGCTCGGGCGATTCGGGGCCCATCGGGTGGGCGCCCTTTGTCGGTGGTGCGTTTCGGTCTCAGCCTCGGCGTCGTGGGCGTTCTGGCCCTCGTGTCTGCCTGCTCGGGAGGGCCCGAGGAAGCACCGCCCTTCGACACCCAACCTCTGGGCCTCGAGGCAAAGCTCGAAGGTCTCACGGGTGCGCGCTGGCGCGCGGATCGCAACGAGGCCGGCACGGCGCTTCTCTACTTCTCGGCAGGTGAGGGGAAGGCCGTCCTCCCCGATATTGGGCGTACGCCGAGCGACGCCCTCGCACTCCTCGCTCCGTTCGCCGCCGAGCTTGGGCTGGGCAGCGACCTCTCGCGTGAGTTTGGCGCAGGCGAATGTCTCACTCCGGCGACGGACGATGCCGTAGGCATCTATCGATTTGCGCAGCACCTTCCTGGAACCGAGATTCCCGTCTTCGGCGGACAGCTCGTCGTCGCGGTCACGAAAGAAGGTGTGCTCGAGTACGTATCCACGACGCACGCGCGTGGCCTCGATCGAATCAAGGAACGTGGTGCATTGTCTGCGACGGAAGTAACCCGCCTAGCCCTCGCTGAGCTCGGGGCCGGCTACGAGGCTTCCGGGGCCGTGCTGGGAGTGAACGCCAAGGATCACGATCACCCGAGGCTTGCGTATCGGATGACGCTCTCGAAAGATGGGATCGCGCTACAAGTCGACGTGGACGCGGACACCGGAACGATTCTCGAGACCCAATCCAAAATGGCCGGTGCAAAAGCTCTCTCCGCTGCGCACTACTTGGACGATTCGGACCTTCGCTATGAGCGAAACGCGTCGAGGACGGTCTACCTTACCCCCGCCCATAAGATGGAAGTGAGCGGGCCGTCCGGCCCCATTCGGATTCAACGTCCGGATGGAACCGCCGCAGAGTGCACCGGAGATCCCAGCTCCTCCCAGCCGATGGAGTGCGACACCAACGTTGCGCCCGGGGGAGCGAAGGGCGTCGCCGTGGATGCTCAGGGCAACCTCCTCGCAGCAGCGCGATACTTCCAGACTCAACTCGGCTACACCCGCTGGGCGGATCCTATCGTGCGCGCATCGGTGAATATGGTGAAGGTGGGAACGAGACCCGTCCTCGGGGATGGCTTCTTTCTCGTCGGCGGCCAGGGCCTCCTCTACCCACAGGATCAGCTCTTCTTTGGAGCCGGTTTGACCTACGAACAAGCCAACCCGATCGCATACGCGGGCAACCATGCCTAC
>JAYUKI010000234.1:0-5182 GCA_043764595.1 Myxococcales bacterium
TGCCCCCGCGAACGTGGTGACCATCGCCGCCCGAGCGGGGGCGAAGGATCCGAGGTCACGCGCCATTGGTGCGGAGATCGAGCGGCACTTGGGACTGCGAATCGAAGGCGTTCATGCCATGCGCCTTTTGGCGTGCGCGGACGCGATACCGGCCGAGACGCTCTTGGAGGTCGCGCGAGGGGCCATTGCCGATCCCATCGTGGACGACGTGCTCGTCACGGACGTGGTCGGAAAAGGGCGCTCGGGAAGCTACGTGCACCTTGCACGCTTGCCGGGGCTCACGGACGACGAAGCCCGAAGCGCGGAGCTCTCGTTTTCGCTCTTCACCGGGAAAGAGCTCGCCCCATGGACGTTCTTTTCGGAAGAGCTCGTGGTCTTCGACGACACGTTGCCCGAAGAAACGCTCCACGCGATTGCCCACGAGATACTGGGCAATCCGAACGTACACACCCTCACCTGGGGTCCTTTACCGTTCGTGGCGAAGCGCCCTCTCCGCGTGACCCTTTCGTCCGTCGCCCACGTCGACACCGTGCCGCTTCCGTCCACCGACGAAGCCCTCGTGGCCCTCTCCAAAGAGCGAAGCCTCGGCCTGTCGCTCGACGAAATGAAGGCCATCGTGGCCTATTTCGACCTCACCGACGTGCGCGAACGCCGGAAGCGCGAAGGCTACCCCGCGGCGCCGACCGACTGCGAGCTCGAAATCTTCGCGCAGACCTGGTCGGAGCACTGCAAACACAAAGAGTTCAACGCGACCATTGCGGTCGACGACCGCGAGCTCGGCGAGCACCGAACGGTTCGCTCCATTTTCAAGACGTACGTGGCCACTCCTACCCGCGAGCTCAAGAAAGCCCTCGACGCGCGCGGTCAGGGTTTCGTCGTGACCGTGTTCGACGACAACGCGGGCATCGTCCGGGTCGACGAAACCACGAACCTCACGCTGAAGGTCGAAACGCACAACTCCCCTTCCGCCCTCGATCCCTACGGCGGCGCCATCACGGGAATCCTCGGCTGCAACCGCGACGCGGTCGGTACGGGACGCGGGGGCGGGCGGCTCTATTTCAACACCGACGTTCTCTGTTTTGGACCGCCGAGCTACGCGGAGCCCTTGCTCCCCGGACAGTTGCATCCTGCACGTGTCTTCGAGGGCGTGCATGCCGGGGTTCGCGACGGTGGCAACAAGTCCGGGGTTCCCACGGTGAATGGCGCCCTCGTCTTCGACGACCGTTTTGCCGGCAAACCCCTCGTGTTCTGTGGGTCGGCGGCCCTCGTGCCTTCTCACGCCGCGGGACAACCTTCGTTCACCAAAGACGTTCGTCCGGGCGACCGCATCGTCACGGTGGGTGGGCGCGTGGGCAAAGACGGCATTCACGGCGCAACCTTTTCTTCGCACGAGCTCCGCGAAGGCCAGAGTCGTGGCGTCGTTCAAGTAGGCAGTCCAATCACCCAAAAGCTCGTGGTCGACTTGCTCGAGGAGGCGGCCGCTCTCGGACTCGTCGTCGGCGTGAACGACAGCGGCGCCGGTGGGCTCTCTTCGTCGGCCGGCGAGCTCGCTCGGGTGACCGGTGGTGCGCGCATCGACACGAGCCGGGTTCCGCTCAAGTATCCGGGTCTCCTTCCTTGGGAGATCTTCGTTTCGGAGTCGCAGGAGCGCATGACGCTCGCCGTGCGGCCTCCGATGCTCGAAGCTTTCTTCACGCTTGCCCACGCACGCGGCGTCGAGGCTGCGGACATTGGCGTGTTCACCGACTCGGGCATGCTCGAGGTCACGCACGGCGAAACGAGAGTGGCGGCGCTCGACCTTCACTTCCTTCACGAGGGTGTGCCTTCGCTCTCGCTCGAAGCCGTGGTGGAAGCGCCGAACCGAAGCGCGTCGCGCGCGCACGACGGGGACCTCGGGCAACTTCTCTTGAGGGTGCTCGCGTCTCCGAACGTGGCGAGCCGCGAGAGCGTGGTTCGAGCCTACGACCACGAAGTGAAGGGCAAGACCGTCGTAAAGCCTTACATGGGCGAACGAGGGCACGCTCCCCAAGATGCTGGGGTGATGCTCGTGCGTCACGACGGGTACGAGGGAATCGGCGTTTCGAGCGGTATCGTGCCTCGGTATGGCGACCTCGACGCCTACGCGATGGCCCAAGGCGCCTTCGACGAAGCCGTGCGCGCGTTGGTATCGGTCGGAGCGCGTCTGCCTGGGGATGCCGAAGGTCCCTTCGAGCCCTTCGCCGGGTGCGACAACTTTTGCGTGCCGGACTCGGTGTTCCACGCGACGAACAATCCCGATGGCCGCGAGAAGCTCGGCAAGCTCGTTCGCATGGCCGAGGGCCTCGCCGACATGGTCCGAGCCTTCGAGATTCCCATGGTGTCCGGCAAAGACAGCATGAAGAACGACTTCCGCGCCGGCGGAAAGAAGATCTCGGTGCCGCCCACGCTGCTCGTCACGATGATTGCCAAGATTCGCGACGTCCGGAGAGTGGTCACCACCGAGTGGAAAGCCGCCGGGGACGTGGTTTTCCTGATTGGCGAGACGCACGACGAGCTCGGTCGCTCCATTGCCGCGGAGCTCTTGGGCGACCCCGGAGGCACGGCCCCGCGCGTGCGCATTCCCGAGACACGTGCACTCTACAGCTTGATGGCCAAGGCGCACGACGAGAGAATCCTCGCGTCGTCCCACGACCTCAGCGACGGCGGCCTGGCGGTGGCGCTCGCCGAGTCTTGCCTCGGCTCCGAGATCGGGTGCGACATCGTGATTCCGCCTTCGGGCCTGTCGACCTACGCGGCGCTCTTTTCCGAGTCGCACGCCCGGTTCGTCGTTTCGGTTCGTCCCGAGCACGAGGCCGCCATGACGCGCATCTTGGGAGCGCGCGCCACCCGGCTCGGCCACACGGGCGGACACTCCCTTCGCCTAAAGAGCGGAGCGGAAGAGGTCGAGCTCCCTCTCGCCACTCTCACGGCTGCCTACGAAACGAGGCTCGCATGACCGCGCTCGTCGTCACGGGATTCGGGCTCAACTGCGAAGAAGAGACGGCCCACGCCTACCAGCGCGCGGGTCTCGACGCCCGCGTCGTTCACGCCTCGGACCTCTTCTCGGGAAAAGTCTCGCTCTCGAGTGCTTCGATCGTCCACCTTTCGGGAGGCTTTTCGTTCGGTGACGACCTCGGCTCGGGCCGTGTATTCGCCAATCGCCTTCGCATGCAGAAGCTTCCCTCGGGCTCCACCGTGCTCCGCGAGCTCGCGGCGTTCACCAACGATGGCGGCCTCGTCTACGGGGTCTGCAATGGCTTCCAAATCCTCGTAAAGTCCGGCTTTTTGCCAAACCTTGGCGGTGATTTTGCTCCCGAGGTGACGCTGACCCACAACGACTCGGGCCACTTCGAGGATCGCTGGGTGACGTGCGGAGCGACCGATTCGCCCTCGCCTGCGTTCCGTGGACAGAAGACGTACGCGCTTCCCGCGCGGCATGGGGAAGGCAAGCTCGTGGCTCGGGATGCCGACGTCACACGCGCCATCGTCGAGCAAAGGCTCGTCGCCCTCACGTACCTCGACGCGAGCCTCGCCCCGACCCAAACGTATCCCGACAACCCGAACGGCTCCGAGCTTTCCTGCGCGGGGCTCACGGATCCGACGGGCCGTGTGCTCGGGACCATGCCTCATCCCGAGGCCCACCTTCTTCCCCAGCTTCACCCCGCTTGGGCCAAACGCGCGCGCGATGCCGAGCGGGGCACCGCCCTCCCCGAAGCAGGCGATGGCCTCTTCGTATTCCGAAACCTCGTCGCCGCGGCCCGCGAGAGTGGCCGCACCAAAAAGGAAGTCTCCCCATGAACGTCACCGTGCGTCGTGCCCTCCTCAGCGTGTGGGACAAAACCGGACTCTTGGAGCTCGCGAAGTGCCTCGCCAAACACGGCACCGAGCTCTATTCCACGGGAAAAACCGCGTCTCTTCTGCGTGAGGGCGGCCTCACCGTGCACGACGTAACCGAGCTCACCAATAGGCCGGAAGCCTTCGGCGGACGCATGAAGACTCTCTCCTACGAGATCTCTTCGGCGCTCCTTTTCGACCGCGATCGCGACAAGGACGAAGCCCAGAAGCTCGGAATCGTTCCCATCGACATGGTGGTCGCGAACCTCTACCCCTTTGCCGAGTACCGCGACAAAGGGCTCGCCCTCGCCGAGCTCGTCGAATACGTCGATATCGGCGGCCCGACCATGGTGCGAGCTTCGGCCAAGAACTTCAAACACGTGGCTTCGGTGGTAGCTCCAGCCGACTACGCGGACCTCGTGAAAGAGCTCGACGCGAACGCAGGAGCCTTGTCCCTCGAGACCCGCAAGAAGCTGATGCGCACGGCGTTCCGCGCGACAGCCGACTACGACATGCAAATCGCCGAGCACCTCGACGAAGAGAGCGGCGAGCCCTCGCGCACCCTCGGATTCTCGGCCGGAGCAGCGCTCCGATATGGCGAGAATCCCCACCAAAGCGCGCGCGTCCTCGTGCGGCGTGGCGGAGGAAGGAAGTCCCCCACCGAGCTTCTTTTGTCTGGCAAAGAGCTCTCGTACAACAATCTTCTGGACGTCGAGTCGGCGCTGGCTGCGGTGCGCGGACACGGCCCGAACGCCTGCGCGGTGGTCAAGCACGGAAACCCCTGCGGCGTGGCCGTCGGCACGACGCGCGCACGTGCCCTCGAGCTCGCCTGGGCGGGAGACCCGGTGTCGGCCTTCGGTTCGGTCATCGCGTTCGGTGGAAAGGTGTCCCGCGCGGACGTCGAGCCCCTCGCCCTCGACCACGCGGACAAATCGAAGCGGCGCTTCGTGGAGGTCGTCGTGGCCCCCGCGTTCGACGACGACGCCGTGGCCTACCTCGCCACGAACAAGAACCTCCGTGTGCTCCCGCTCGCGGCCGAGTCCGTGTTCTCGAAGGAAGAGCTCCGGCTCTGTCTCGGGCACCTGCTCGTCCAGGACGCGGACGACACGCTCTTCACCAAGCTCGAGACGGCCACCAAGACCGCGCACACGCCCGACCGCGAGCTCGCCGAGTTCGGCTCGCGTGTCGTTCGCTCGGTGAAATCGAACGCCATCACCATCGTGAAGCGCAAGAAGGACGGCGAGCTCCAGCTCCTCGGAATGGGCGCCGGACAGCCGAACCGCGTCGCCTCCGCCCGCATCGCCGTCGAACGTGCCCACGCTACGCTTCG
>JAYUKI010000235.1:0-19295 GCA_043764595.1 Myxococcales bacterium
GCAAACCCTTCGCACGTTGATGACCCTCGCGCTCGACGCAAAAGACATGACGGGCGCGAAGGGCTACCACGCGCAGCTCGTCAAGATGCAGCCGACGAGTCTCTTCGTGCGTGGCGAGCTAGGACGCGAGCTCTTCTCGCGCGGCGAGTTCGAGAAGTCGGAAACCGAGTTCAAAGACTTGGTGAACGCCGCCGCAGGCGACAACCGTGCACTTGCTCCTGCATTGAAAGACCTCGGACGCGCCCAGGCAAAAGCCCACAAGAACAAGGAGGCCCTCGCGACCCTGAAACGGGCGCTCGCGGCCGCAGGTGCCGAAGCCGCCGTTCGCGCCGAAATCTACGAGACCATCACGGAGCTCTACCGCGCGGACCAACAGCTTCCGATTCTCGTGAAACAGCTCGAGGACGAGCACCCCACCGACTTCGCCCGACTCTCGCTGCTCGGGTCTCTCTACGAAGAAACCGGGGACGCGCAGAAGGCCCTGGAGACCTACAAAAAAGCACTCGCGGTGAACCCTAGGCACATCGACCTGCGCCTAAAGGTCATTCGTGTACTGCAATCCCAAGGCGAGCTCGACAAGGCCATTGCCGAATACGAAGGTCTAATTCGCGCGGCTCCGAACAACCCAACGTTCGTGTTCGAGCAATGCGAGGCCCTCATGCAACGGGGGGACCGTACACGAGCCTTGAAGCTCTTGACGGAGCTCGAGGCGCGAGGCGGCAGCGACGAAGAAGTCTTGAGCCGTTTGGCCGACTTTTACGGGCGTATTGGCGAAAACGAAAAATCGATGCGTGTGCTGCAAAGGCTCGCACAAGTATCGACGGGCGACCCAGGCCACTTGGTGGACCTCGGCGACCGGTACTTCCAGGACGGCAATACGGTTCTCGCCATCCAAACGTGGAAGCGAATCTTGTCCGTCATCCAGCCTCGCGCGAAGGCCCTCTCCGCACTGGGGGACGTGTACCTCGAGCACGACATGACCGCCGACGCGCTCGCGGCCTTCAAAGAAGCCGTTCAGCTCGAACCACAGACGCCGACCTACAAAAAACAGCTCGCTTCAGCGTACGAGCGAGGCAAACAGTACCGCGAAGCCCGAGGGATCTGGACCGAGCTGGCGACCAAAGCCAAAGCCACGAACGACAAGCTCCTCGCGCGCGAGGCCCGTTCGCGTCTCGTCACCTTGTGGGGATTCGAGCGCCAGCTCGAGGCGCAAATCCCAGCGCTTCGTTCGGCGTTCAACGGCAATCCCCCCGACGCCGAAGCGGGACGCACGTTGGCCGAGGTGGAGCTTCACCTCCGCAAGCTGCCGGAGGCCGAAGCCACGCTGCGCAAGGTGCTCGTGGTCGCGCCGGGCGACTCGGACACGTACCTCGCCCTCGAGCGCGTGCTCGTCCAAGAAAACAAGATCGCCGAAGCCATCGTGGTGCTCGAGAAGCTCGTGGCGGTCGAACCGAAGCGGGCCCGCGAGCTCTACCAACGTATGGCTCAGTACGCCCTTCAGATTTACAAGGACGACGACGCCATCAAGTATGCGGCCCGCGCGGTCGAGCTCAATCCCGACGACGCCGAGGGTCACAGGCGCCTCGGTGACATGTACCGCTCCCGCCAAGACACCGAGCGTGCCGTGCTCGAATACCGCGCGGCCATTCAAAAAAACGATCGGCTCTACATCGTCTATTTCTCGCTCGCTGACCTATTGCTCTCGAAGGGTCAATCGGACGAGGCCGATCGCCTGTTTCGGCGCGTGATTCGCGGCGCCCCGGACGAGGAGCTCGTCGCACGAGCGGCGCGCCTTTCCATGCAAATCAATCTTGGAAAAGGAACTTTGGAGTCCCTCGAGCAGGACCTTCTTCCGATTGCCATCGGAAATCCGCAAAAGAACATTTACCGAAAGCTCTTGGTCGAGATCTACGGAAACCTCACCTTCGGGCTCGTCCAGCGCGTCAAACACGGCTCCGGCAAGGACGCCGAAGAAGCGCGAAATGCGCTCGCTCGCATCGGTGCGCGCGCCGTCAAGCCCTTGCTCGATGCGCTCGTGGATCAGGACGCGGGACAGCAGCGCATTGCCATCGACGTGCTCGCGTACGTGCAAAACAAGAACGCTGGATTGCCGCTGCTCTCGTTCGCGCAAAGCAACGCAGATCTGTCGCTCCGCGCCCGTGCCATGGTGGCTTCCGGCGCACTGCGCGATCCTGGTCTCCTTCCAAAATACGAAGCTCTCGTGTTTCCCAAAGGCGAGGGTGAAGGCGGCGTGGCTTCGGATCCAATCGCCGTGGCCGCGGCCTGGGGCATTGCGAAGTCGCAGGACAAACGCGCTCTCCCGGCCCTGAAAAAGCTACTCAAGCTTGGCACTCCCGAAATGCGGGCCTATGCCGCGCTCGGCCTCGCCGCGATGAAGGACAAGGCCAGCATTCCACTGCTCGCTGAAACCACTCGTTCGCTCGACGGAGGCGTCGTGGCACGCGCCGCTGCGGCCTATGCGCTCGGGGAGCTCGGGGCCATCGAAGAGACGGGCCCCTTGCTCGCCATGACCGAAGGCGCGGACGTTTTGTCACGTGAAGCAGCCCTGGTGTCGCTCGCGAGACTTTACGCGAGCAAGGGCGAAGCGCGGGGCGCGGCCACCAATGCGATGGCCGACGCCGTATTTTCCTCGGCCCGAGAGCGCGCCGCCGGTCGTGGAGGTGGGCTGCCCAAGGCGGGGACGTTTGCGCTCGTGGTCCTCGCCACCAAGGGTGGCGCCGATCCGAAACGCGAGCCACTTCCCGTCCCCGAAGACGGTCTCGACGCCGAAAAGTCACTCGAACAACTTTTGACCATCGAAACTTCGGAGAAGGACCGAGCCGAGGCGTTCGTGACCTTTCGCGAGGCGATTCGACGCTCTGCGCTTGCGGCTCTCCAAACCTCCGACGATCGCGCTCGCACCGTGCTCGAGGCCCTCGGCCGCGGCGATGGCACGTTCGAGCCATTCGTCATGCCTCGGGAGTCCTCAGAGTCCAAATTAGCGCGCGAAAAGGGCCGCGAAATGCTCGTCGCGCTCGAGCCGAGCATCGTCGCGCTATCCAGGCATCCCGACCCGACCCTGCGCGTACGGGCCATTGCACTTTTGGCGAGGTCTTCGTCCGAAGCGTCTCGCGCAGCGATGGTTTCCGCGCTCGGAGATCCGGACGCGACCGTTCAACGGGTGGCGCTCGACGCCGTAGGCGCGACGGCCGACGCAAAGGCCACGCTTCAAATCGTCAAGATCCTGAAAGACCACCCGCAGTGGTCCATGCGCACTCTTGCCGCATCCGCGCTGGGCAGACTCGGAAAGAGCGGCAGTGCACGCGAGGCCTCCGTGGCTCTTCACGAGGCCGCGCGCGGCGAGACGTACGCGCTCGTGCGCGAAGCGGCGCTCGTCGCCCTTGCCGAGCTCGACGCGACGGGTGCACGCACCTTGGCTCAGGAGCTTTCGACCAAGGACGCCGAGCCGCGCGTTCGCGAAACCGCTCGAAAAATCGCCAAAGGGGAGCGCATCGCTCCAAACTGACCTTCGACGATGGATGCGAGCGGCCGACACGGTCCGCAGCCTTCACGCCACGCTCCAGGTCGATTTCCCAGAGCGTGACTATCCCAAGGTCCGTTCGGTCGACGGATGTGGCCTACCTGGACGCCAAGCTCACGAAGCCCGGCGGAGCCCGGTTCGGATCAGCGGGATTTCGCTCTTTCCTGGAGATCCGCCAGACCCAAGGGATGAGAGGGGACGTGCACACCGCATGGCGTCATGGCCAGGCTCGGCTCAGACCATCTCGAAATAGCGTGAGTGAATGGCCACGGTGAGAAGCACGGCCACCTCGCGCGGCATTCCGTCGCCGGTCTCGACAACGAAGCGATCGCGGACGTGCGTGAAGCCTTCGCGCTTCTTGACCTCGATGGCCACGACCCCTTTTGCGTCGGCGCATTTGAAGTCGTATTCGAGCCCCAGGACGCCGGCGTCCGCCGTGTAGCTCTGATCTCCCACTTTGAGCGCAAGGGTCTTTTTCAAGGCGATCGACGGGAACGTTACGCTCGCGAGCTCTTTGCGCTGGGGATCGAAGACGTGAAACTCCGTCTTGTTGAAGTTTCCTTCCAGGCTCGCCAACTCCTTCTCGTTCGTGTCCATCACCACGAACTTCGGGGTCAAGCTCATGGGAGCCCCTCGGGCCACGAGCACCACCGCATCGCTCCCTTGCTCCCTCACGTCGTAAGTGGTGGCCAAAGCCGCCAAACGCTGAACAACTTCGAAATGAGCCATGGATGAGCCTCTCTGGGTCGAGGCAAGCGCCTCCCGCCCTCGGCAATCGTATGGGAACAACTCCCGATTCGGGAACACATTTCCCGAGCAAGACGTGCGTAAGCAACTCTCCTTTGGGCCTGGCAAGCTCGGTGACCGACCGGTGTCGGGCGACACGTGCTCGACCCCAGCCGGCGCTCACGAGCTTCTCTTTTCGCCAGATCATGGTGCAACCCTTGCGTTCCAGGGGCACCAATTGCGACCCAGCTCGGACGGCATGCGACGGAGACCCCATCTTTCCCTGCTCGAATTCGGCACGAAGGCTGCTTCCGTCGAGGTCATGTCCACCGTGATTCTCTCCGCGGCATCCCCCGCAAACCCGGGCGTGCAGGAATTGGGAGCCTTGCTCCAGCAGGAGCTCGCACGGACCGAAACCAAGAACGTTCACAGGTTCGACCTTGCCGCGATCAAGCTCGCGTATTGCCAGGGCGAGTTCGACTGTTGGGTAAAGACGCCGGGAGTGTGCCGCTCGCTGGATGCCGAGCAGGACATCGTGCGGGCCATTCACGACGCCGAGAACCTGATTTTCCTGGATGCGGTGACCTTTGGCGGGCACAGCTACACCCTAAAACGGGCACAAGACCGCTTGATCTGTCTGCTCGCGCCGTTCTTCGAAAAGCGCTCGCTGCTCACGCACCACGATTCGCGCTACGAAAAGAATCCGAATTTTTTTGCGCTCGGATTCAGTCCGACCGCGGACGAATACCGCAGCGAGACCTGGCGGGGCCTTGCCGATGCAAATGCCATCAACATGCTCGCGCCGCGCGTAGGTTCGGCTGTGGTGAGCAACGCGGACCGGGACGGGTGGGCGACGGCCATCCGGACGATGCTCGCATCGGAAGAGCGCCCAGGAAGCAGGATTCAAGAGAGAGAAAGCCTTCGAGCGGAGCTGCTTCTCGCCGCGAAGCCGGAGTACTCTCCGTTTGCGCTGGTGCCCGCCCAGAAGGTCGCGTTCGTGATTGGGAGCGCCAAACCCAAAGGGACGAGCACCTCGGAAACGTTGGCGCGAGCGATGGGGGCACGCTTCGAAAAGGAAGGCGTTTCTACCGAATACCACTTTGCGACCGACTTCCTTCACGAGGCCGGAGCGGCGGCAGCAGCAGGGGCGGTCGCGGCGGCCGATTTGTTCGTGCTCGTTTCGCCGCTCTACGTGGATTCGCTCCCGGCATTGGCCACACGCGCGCTCGAGCATGTAGCGCGGGCGCGAACCCAAAACCCAAATGGCCGCAAGCGCTTCGCGGCCCTCTTGAACTGTGGATTCCCCGAACCCGAGCACAACCGCTCCGCGCTTCGCATTGCGCGCCACTTTGCCGAGGATGCGAGCTACCACTTCGCCGGAGGACTACCCCTCGGTGGTGGTGGAATGATCAAGCCTGGTGTTCCACTCGACGAGCAACATGGCCCTGCCGAGCACGTCAAACGCGCCCTCGACGCGGCCACGGCTGCCCTCTCCCTCGGCGAAAACATCCCTCCCGAAGCCCTCATGGCCATCATCGAAACGCCTTTTCCGGACTCGGCGTACCGTTTGATGGGCGATCTTGGGTGGCGCTACCAAGCCTACAAGAACGGAGTGGCGCAAGGAGCCCTGCGGGCGCGGCCTTTTGACTGACGCGAACGTTGGCTTCGTGATCAGTCGCGGAGAGACACGAGCTCCCGCATGAGCTCGCTGAACGCAGTGGGAGTCAGCTGGCCGAACGTGGCCTCGCCGCCAGCCACCTTCGCGATACGGACTCCGTCGAGCTTTTGAGTGGCCGGATTCATGTCGGGAGCGCCCATGCAGAGGCCGCCATCGATGGCAAGCGTGACCTCGAAATTGCCCGGGAGCGGCTTCCACATGTCCCAGACCCAGCCCGCATCTTGAGCCTCCCCTTTGCGCCATCCGCGAATCTCGAGCCCCATGACCTTCCCCGTCTTCACCTCGGCTCCCTTCATCCGCCAAACCGCACTGGCTTGCCTTTCTTCGTCGGTGGGCACGTACACCTGTCGCCCGAGCTGATCGAAGGGCTGGAGAATTTCGTACTCGGAGAGTACCGAGCCCCACTTTTCCACCAAGTCGTCGGGCATCTCGAGCCTGTGCAGGAGACCAATCATGGCCTCGGAGCGGAGCACGAGTGTCTTGTCCGACATGTCCGCGAGAGTGCCATCTTCGGCCACGCGGAAGGAACCCGAGAGCTTTCCAGCTTCGAAGATTCCCCACACGAGGCGACGCGCAAGGTGCAGCACGAGCGGGTGGCGGAGAATGAAGCTCTCGAAGTCGTCACGCTTCCACCTTCGCTGACCACACATGGCCAGCTCGAGCCTGAGGATTTGGCTGCTCGCGATCGCACGGGCGTCTTTCTTTAGCGTTTTCCAGCGCTCGGTGGCCTCGGCGGATTTGATGGCGTCATCGCTCTTGGTGGCCTTCGGAAGGTCCACAAGAACCCTGCCATCCGCGTCTCGAACGACCGGTTTGAGGGTCTCGTCGAATGCCACTTTGAAGGTGCGCGCGCCGAACGACAGGACGAGACCCCCATCTTCGCCGAGACCCAGATCCGGGACGAGACGATCGGCAAGCTCTTCGGACGTGAGGCCCCGTGCAGCCGCAATGGCTCCAATCTTCTCTTTGGCCTTTTCCTGGAGTGCCTTGAACTTCACCTTTTCGGAAATGCCATGAAGGTTCATGAGGGCAAGGTCTGTCCCGATTCCGGCGAGCACGTCGAGACCGACTCCGGCACGCGCGTGCTGCGATTCGCCCGGCCAACTGCGAATGAGGGGAGTGAGACGACGCGCGGCCTCGTCGTCTCCAACGAGGCCCAACGAGGTGAAGGCCCAATTTTCCTTGGAGCCGGTGCCCGAAGCGAGCCACGCCTCGAAGATGGCCCACCCGAAAGCCGAGAGGCTCGCTGCGGAACAAGCCTTCTTCGCTGGCGAAAAGGCTTCGTGTGGCTCTACCAACGTGGACCGCTGAAGAATCCCCACGAGCGTGCCGACCGCTGCCATCGGCAGAGCCTGCTTGCCGTCCGCAAGCAGGACCTGTGGAAGCGTGCCAAGGTCGAGAAATTCTGGCACTTTGGGAGCCTTGCCACGCTTCGGAGGCGCTAGCGGCGCAGCAAGCGCTGCGGGAAGACTCGAGAGGCTGGCTTCGGGAAGCCGCACGACGGCCGCAGCCTTTTCGAATAGAGCCAATGATTTTGGCTCCAAATGTGCGGCTAGCTTGTGGGGAAGCTCCGGGTGCTTTCGAACGAGCGCGTCCAGAACAGGCTTCGCGTAAGAGGCGCTCTTGTCGCCTCGAGCGACGACGGGCGCAAGGGCAACCACGGCGAGATCGGGCCTTCGGCCGTAATACTCTTTTACGGTTTCGGAGGGCTTTTTATGGGGCAAAGCCTCCACGAACGCTTTTGCCACGGCCAAAGACTCGATCCGCACGAGCCTCTGGGCCGACCAATCGTTCTTCGGGTCGAAGCTGGCAATGGCTGCCTTCTCGGCTGCAATGCCGAAGCGATCCAGCACGGCGTCGACGTCGACGTCGGTCGGATGCCGCGCGGCGAGGGCCAAAACGAGCTCGAGGTCCCCCAGCCCCTCGAACAGATACCTCGGAAGTCCGTAGTAGTACTCGTTCTTCTTGAGAGCCAAGATGGCGCGGGTGTCGTCCGCCATCCATGCCTCTTCGTGGAGGGCATACGCAAGTGCGATGCGAATCGATAGTGGCTCACCCCGCCAGTTTTCGGCCTCCGCGCGGGCGGCCGCGAAGTCCACGACCGAAGCGCCGCGGAGTGAGCGAATGAATTGCGCAATGGTGTAGGAGAGGCAATAGCCCTTTAGGTCGGGCAGGGCCGGCTCGAAGTAGCGCCAGCTTCCGCCCTGTCCCCCTACCGAGGGGTGCTGCACGTACGCCGCTCGGACGAGCACCTTCACGAGGTAAGGGAGACCGCCGCGCAAGCAGAGGTAGCCAAGAGCCGCCTGTTGATCGGCGAAGTGAACGAGCGCCGCGTCGCCGTTTGGATCGAGCGAAGGAGGCGCTTTGCCGACCGCATAGGTCTTGAGAATGCGTTCCGCGTATTCGCGATAGCTCCCCTGGGCGTGCGTGAGCCCCGACTCGAGCTCGCCCTTCCGGGTGTACTTGTCCCACGATTTTTCGGCGGCGTGCTTCGCCACGGACTTCAAACACTCGGCCTCCGTAGGAAGCTCGGGCAGCTGTGTCGGGGATTCTTCTTCCGAATTGGGAATGAGGCGCTCTTCGAGAGTCGGCCCGACGTCCAATGAGGAGCGCTTGGAGCCGGAGGGCTCGGGCTCGACCTCGGGTGCAGACTGGGCCTTAGAGGGTGCTTTTGGCTTCGGTGCAGGAGCGTCCGTGTCGGACGGAGCCACCTCCGAGTACCCCTTCTTCGTCTTCTCGGCGACAAGCTTTTCGGCGGCCGCGAGCGCAGCTTTCGGTGTTGCGAAGCTCTTCGTTTGGGACTGTCCCGAAGTGCCGATTTTGCCCCAGGAGATCAGCACGTCAGCCCCTTCGAGCTCGAATTGCCAGAACTTGTTCGCCGTACCCTCGCTGAGCTCGAACCTGCGCATGAGCCAGAGCTATCACGAGGCCCGTGGGTCGAGAAAGGCCGCGCGACGGCTCCGACTCCGGCCAAAAGAATTCGGACACTGCACTGCTGCTCGGGCGAAACGGGCCACAAAAGGCCGCGAATACGGCAAAGAACCGATTCTTGGGCGACCGGGGGAAGAGTTTCGAACGGGTGGCGTAGCAGAACGTGCCGTGCCATGGACGAGACCGTCCACCCGGCTCCGGAGCTCAAGCCACCATGCCACCCTCGCGCGTCTTCGGTTCGAAGGTCACGGTTTTCGCGCTCGCCCTTGGAGCCGTCTTCGGCGCCGCGGCGTGCTCGGCGTCGCCGTCCTCCAGCGACGGCGCACGCGCGGCCGAAGCGGGTCGATCGCGACAGGCCTTCACCAGCAGCGAGGCCACCCTCGTCGACTTCGATTGGGATGGCGAGGTCGTCACCGACTGGACGGGCGGCGCACCGGACGCGATTGGCGCCCAAATGCTCTACACCGTGGGGTCGCTCAACGACTTCGATTCGGTAGGCCAGCTCGAGAAGCTCGTCACTACGAATGTCGTGGTCACTCCCCAGGCGGATGGCAGATACCGCGTGACCTACCACGCGAAGCTCCCGGTGGCCTGGAACGTGCGCCGCGCGCGGCCCTCCACGTTCGCGCTCACGCTCCCTCGCGTCGGCATCTGGAATTCGCTGGTCACTTTCTCGACGGCGTATGGCACGACCTGCGTCGAATCCGGCGCACACGACGTGAACGCGGGAAGCCTCTGGTATTTCTACCGTCCCCGCATGTTCGGGTGCACGTTGGCCTCGAGCGACGTCGTGAACGTGAACGCGACGGTCACCCTGTCGACCGGCAACACCACGGGCAAGTATCCTGAATACCATCGCGTGTGGCAGGACGACGTGCTCGACGCCGTCGTCGTGTATGGCAAATACGAAGAAGGTGTCACCTCGTCGTCCGATCCGGGGATTGCGGGTTACGGGCTCTTCGTCGAGCGCATGCGCCAGAGATTGGCGGCCGTGGCCACGTCGCCCATCACCACGGTCCCCGCATCGATTGCCGCACGCCCTGGAGCCGAGGCTCCAGACGTCACGCTCGAGGCCATTCTTCCGTATTCGAAGAAGGTCCGCATCCACATGCTCCTCGTGGACAACGTACGCACACAAGGCCCGGCGTTCGACGCGCGGTTTGCGCAGCTCACTCCCGAAGCCGACATCGTCATGTACCACGGGCATGCGGGCCTCGGCGCCAACGTGCGCTCGCTTCTCGAAAAGGGCAGTTACACGGCCGGTCACCACCTTCTCTTTTTCATGAATGGCTGCGACACGTTCGCTTACGTCGACGGCCGACTCCGCGAGGCCCGTGCAGCGCTGAACGCGGACGATCCCGCCGGAACCAAGTACCTCGACATGGTGACGAACGCGATGCCGAGCTACGCCGACGCGTTCTCGTCGGAGCCCGTCATGCTCGAAGCCTTGGTCGACTACGCGACCCCACGAACGTACGCAGACATTTTCCGCGGCATCGACTACCGCCAGGTGGTCGTGGTCACGGGCGAAGAGGACAACGAATTCGTGCCGGGAATACCGGTCGGGAGCGTACAGCCTCCCGCCGTCGTGGAGACCGACGCCGGTAGCCCGAACGACGCCGAAACACGCCCCGATGCAAGCGGGGCACCCACACCGGCGCCAACGGCCTCGAGCCCCGCCCCTTCCACGAGCTCGACACCGTCTTCGACACCGACGACGCCAAGCACCCCCGAAGATGGCTGCGCTTGCGTGTCGGCACCGGGGTCTCCTACGAATGGCTCTCCTTTCGCCGCGCTTGGCTTCTTGGCCAGCCTGGTTCTACTGGCCACCCGACGGCGGCGCTGAGTGGTGACCTTCTCACGCCATGTCCAGTGAGCCGTACTTTCCCAAGCCGCCTCCCAAGAGCGTCTACCGCGAAGCACCGGTCGTTCCCAAAGAGGTAGAGCCCACACGCAAACGCGTGGTCGTTGCGAGGCCTGCGGAACACCCGACACTTGCGGACACGAAGCCACCTGTCGACCGCTCCCCGACGTTTTGGGAGAGGCATATCCTGCTTCTTCGCCACCCGAGACCCATTGGAGTGGGCCTCGCGGTCCTTGGGGCGCTACTCACGTGGAGCACCGTCGACACGCTTTCCCACGGGGGAACCTACGGCCGAGCCTCCGCCCTATTTGGCCCCGTGGCGGCACTCTCGGGACTCTGGATTACGCTATTTGGCTATCCAATCCAGCGAGCGACGGGCTCGCCTCCCCAGTCTTGGATCCTGGGGTATGTCGTGTCGATCGGGCTCGGTCTGCTCGTGGGGCTTTCGCTCGCGATAGCACTGGCATCCGCGTGACTCGGACTGGTGACTCGAACGGCCTCAGCGACGTGAAATACCGGCTTCGTGGCGGAGCGCGTGGTCCACGAGGACGAGCGAGGCCATGGCCTCGACCAGCGGAACCGCGCGTGGGAGCACGCATGGGTCGTGGCGACCGCGACCTTTGAGGGTCGTGTCCTCGCCCGTCCGAGTCACCGTATTTTGCTCGTGCATGACCGTAGCCGTGGGCTTGAACGCGACACGAAAGTGGATGGTCTCGCCATTCGTGATTCCGCCTTGAACTCCACCGCTCCGGTTCGTTTGCGTGCGAACCCGCCCGTCTTTCATGTAGAAGGCGTCGTTGTGCTCCATTCCGGAGAGCTCCGTCCCAGCAAAACCCGAGCCGATCTCGAATCCCTTGCTCGCAGGCAAGCTCATCATGGCTTTGGCGAGATCGGCTTCGAGGCGATCGAAGACGGGTTCTCCCCAGCCAGGCGGGCACCCCCGAACGACACACGTGACGACACCGCCGATCGAATCGCCCGCCTTTCGCGCGGCCAGAACCCGCTCGATCATTTGCTGGGCTATTTCGGGATCGGGGCAGCGAATCGGAGTTTGGTCGACCGCATCACGGGTCACCGTATCCAGGTCGCATTCCGCCGAGAGGTGCCCCACTTTGGACACCCACGCGACGACCTCTACCGAGTAGCGCAGGGCAAGGAGCTTCCGCGCGATGCCTCCGGCGGCGACCCGCGCGGCCGTTTCGCGCGCACTCGTGCGGCCGCCTCCGCGGTAGTCGCGGTGTCCATATTTGGCGTCGTACGTGTAGTCGGCGTGGCTCGGCCGGTATTTTTCCGCCACTTCCCGGTAGTCGCCCGAGCGCTGATCTTCGTTCACGATGCGAAGGCTTATCGGAGTGCCGAGCGTCAGGCCCTCGAAGACACCACTCTCGATGTGCACCGTGTCGGACTCCTTGCGTTGGGTCACGAGGGTGCTTTGACCCGGCGCTCGACGATCCAAGTCAGGCTGCAGATCGGCCTCCGAGAGAGGGAGACGCGAAGGGCATCCGTCGACGACCGCGCCAATACCCGTGCCGTGCGACTCGCCCCACGTCGTGACCCGAAAGAGGTGGCCGAAAGTATTTCCCATTCTGACGGTAAAACCTTGAACGCGCACGAAGGTCTTTGGGACGGTGCGACGGCTGCGGAACGACGATTCGTTCAGGCTCCAGGCTACGCGTCTCGACGCCAACGTGCACGCATTCCTGGCTTCTCCGCTCTCACGCTCCGACGAGCCCGCTCGGAGGTCGTGACGGAGCGGGCGGCTCGCGAGCCGGATGACGAGAGACCCTAGCCGTGGGGCCGGTTCGGGAATGGGAAGGAGCACCTCGCCACCGGAAGCTTTCGTCTGCGATGACAGCGCACGAGGACCAGGGTCGCGGACCTTCCGCCACGGCGTCGACGTCAACTTGGATGAAGCGATGAGTCGACCTCGGCCGTGCGTGTCCGACCGCAACAAGCTCTGGAAGTGAGCGCATTGGCCAAGGTCGTCGCGCAGAGCGTCATTGCCTCGTGACGCATGGCGCCTTCCGGCACGAATATTTTTGAAGGAAGTGAGGGGAGCCCGCCGCGTATTCTCGTGGCATGGTGGCGGATTCCGTCATCCGAGGAGAATTCATGCGCGTCTCAGCTCTTAGGGCAGTTGGTTTCTTGGCAGCCTCCCTGCTTTCGCTCGTCGCTTGCGACGCCACGGTTGCCGAAGATCCTGGCACCGAGGATCCGACTTCGGAAGACGCCGTGAAGGTCGGTGCCTCGCCCGACATGTGCGTCGCGGTTCGCGGCAACGGTCACTACATCGTGACCCACTTTGCTTCGATGGCCCGCATCGTGGAGCACTACGGAATTCCGAATGGCATGTCCGGTGGTAGCTCCGGGTCCATTTCCCAGTTCGTTTACGAGTCCATCTTGATGAACCCCGGCGTACGAACGTGCGGCGATCGCGCATGCAACAAGGGCGACGCTTCCGCCCGCGTGGCGCTCACTTTGAAGTCGCTCCAAGGGTACGGCGAAGCGCTCGCGGGCTCGGACGAGGTGGTCTCGATCACCGAGCTCGTCGGTCTCGTCACGAAGCTCAAAGCCGAGGTCGACAAGCGCAACGTCGAGGGTCTCCTCAAGAGCGACGTCGCAGCGGCCACGAAACAGCTCCAAGAAGTGCTCGCGATTCCCGAGTTTGCGAGCATCGTGAATCCGGAGATCAAAGAGCTCTTGGCTTCGCCAGCGCGCGCCGCTTTCGCGGCAAAAGACGTGCAAAAATCGATCACCACGCTCGGCGCGTTCTCGGTCGACGACAACCGGCTCTTCTTCCGGCCCGGGCTCCTGAACTGGAACGCTTTGGCGGAGCTTTTCGGGCGCGTCGCGAGCTTCTACGCGGGTTATGCCCCAGCAAACGGCTCCGGCATGAAAGCTTGGCTCGACGACTGCGCGGCCGGGAGCATCGGCAAGCCCTGGACGGAAGCCGCGCAGACCACGACCAAGAGCGGCACGTGCGGCGAGCGCTTCATCGGCCTCGTCAACGACTACCGCAAAGAGGTTCGTGCGAAACCTCCCGCGAAGAGCCGAATCGACGACCGCGTGGACATGCCGTCGCCGCTCATGAAGCTCATCACCACGAGCGTTTTGGACGGCGAAGCAGCCACGGCCTACAAAACTGCTCGAAACGAATACCTGACTGGCAAGTTCCCCACCGGGGACATCGCGTTCGTTCCACCCTTCGAGGCCATCAAATTCGGCTATTGGGGACGCGCGGCCGATCTGGAGAAGGTTCGCGCCAATCCGCGCGGCTACACCGACCTCAAGACCTCGAAGGTCACGTCGCTCGGGGGCGGACCGTGGCGCGAGGTCCTCACCGCTTCCCCCGCCGAGCCTGGGCTGTCTCGCTTCGTCGAGCTCCCCGACGGTCGAGTGTCGGCAGGCGGCTGGTCCGACCTCGCTCCCGTTTTGGTCCTCAAGAACGCCGGCTGCAAGAAGGTCATCTACGTGACCCGTGAAGGCGACGAGTCCGGCTTTGCCACCAAGATCGCCAAGCGCGTGGGCATGGACGAGCCCTCCTGGAAGAAGCTCTACGACCTCTCCACTGGCGAAAGCGGCTACAATCGCTCGCTCACCGAAGCGGACGGCGTGTGGTGCACGAACTGGAACTCGTTCGGCGACCTCGCGCAGAAGGAAATGGCGCTCGAGTCGTTCGGCGCGCCCCTCGAGATGCGCCCAGGCCTTCGGGCCGTTCGCCCCCTCCGCGTGTACCCGAACGTGAGCGATCGCACCGGCAAAGTGGGCTGCACTCCGCTCGTCTCGGGCGGCGCGAAGTATCCCGAATAGGCGTCTCGCTTTGCACCACAATCGAGCGCCCGGACCACGGTCCGCGGCGCTCTTTTCCTTTCTTTGGACTATTCGCAGAATCCAAAGCTGCACGTGGACTTCGTCCCGGAGCACTCGCTCGAGTCGCGGCAGGCCCTGCATTCTGCCCCGGTGTTTCCGGGCGCTGCGGCTTCGAAGGCGCAGCCGCACGACAAGGCCGGCGCATAGGGCTCGAGGGGTGCACCGTCTTTGGCGCGACGGACCTTCATGGCGCAAGAGGGGACGTTGCCCTGGCGCTTCATCGCTCCGAAAAGATCCACGCCCCGGACGGGAGCTTGCTGGCGACTGACCATGACGTAGAGAAGGCGCTTGACCGTAGCGTCCCGCGCCGACTTCCGGCTTCCATCCGGGTCCAGGACCAGATTTGCGGCTGCGACGGGGTCCCCGGAGACCGTCTTGGCGAACACATGGAGAGGAATCCACATGAAGTAGTGGCCGTCGCGCACGTTGCGTCGGTCGAGCGAGCCCGGATCGCTATCCGGGTAGAACGCGACCGGCTGGCCGTAGTGCTTGTAGGCAAGCGCCTTCAGCGAATCGCGGTTGGTATCCACGATTTCCGAGGAGCTAATGCCGATGGTCTTCGTCGGATCGTCGGTCGACAGTAGGGCGGACAGCATATTGCTCGAGCCGTTCGAGTCGCGGCCCCGAAGAAGGTCGGCTGGTATTCCGAGGGTGCGCGCCACGGTCTGTTGGTTGCCCGAGCTCGACCGTCGGCGAAACACGTAGCGTTCGTCATTCCAGGGAGCCACGCGAGAGCTACCCGCCATTCCGAACACCCGATACGCGGCCTCCGCGCTTATTGCGCGCTCTTTGGAGGTGGCCGGAGTGGCGAGCATGACGGGGTTCGTCGGTCCGAGGGCGTCTTCGACGTCCGGGGGAAGTGCCACCGCGTCGGCGAGGCCGGCTTGACCACCGCAAGAGCTCGCGAAGAGCGCCGACAGGGCGAGATCCGGTGGGTGCGATTCGCCGAGCGAGCATCGGCTCTTTTGCCCTTCGGAATCGTACGTGGTGACGACGCCTTCGAGCTTCGTGCGGAGGACCATCGCGGCAACGGCGTCGCAGGAACCAGCCTCCTGAAAGTAAATCGTCGCGTCCTTGCCCATCGCCTTGGCGAGCGTCTCCATCGGAAAGCCCGTGGCTCCGAGGATCATGACAGGATTCGGCTTCGCATCGAGGGCGCACGCGGGTGGCGGCGGCAGAGGATCGGTGGTCGACCCCGCAGCCGGCTCGAACGCAGGCGGTGTGGGACCCTGCTCACCCATCTCGGGTCTCGGATTCGACGGATCGAAGCCCGGTATTCGGCGCGCATTGTCGAACGTCTCGAATCGGGAGGGCGTGCAGGCGGAAAGGAGCTGTTCGCTCGTCTTCGGCGCGCACTTGTAACAACCGAGACCGTCGAACCCGTTCGGATCGACACAAGGGTCGTCCACGGTGGGCCCTACGGTCGGAGATGGAGTCCGCGTGCCGTCCCCCGTGGTCGTCGAGGGGTCTTGGTCGTACTCGTACGGGCGGATGGTTGTCCTCTCCGACCAACCACAGCCACCAAGACCCACGACCGCCAAGAGCAGGAACGAACGCTTCATCGGGATACCTCTTTCAGGGCACACATTTGTTGACTGGTTGAACCACTCAACATGTAGCAACGGTCGTGCCGACCGATTTCCCTGGAAATTGGGCCGTTTCGAGGCCACCTGTTGCGAACGGTTCACGCCTACCGCCCGTCCGCGCCCCTCGTGCCGATCGAACGCGGCATCCCTCTTCGGGGTACCTTCCCTACGTGCAACTTCTGGCTCGTTCCGCCGTGCTCGTCGCCCTGCTCTTGCTCGCATCCTGCCGGGTGAAGACCAGGTACGACGCGGCCACGACGAAAGCCTGCGTAGACCGCTCCGTGGCCGGCCAAGCGGACGGCGGCCCCAGCTACGATTGGAATCGCGCCTGCAAGGATTGTTGCCACGAAAAAGGGATGGCCGCCGTAGACCCCGGGGGGTGCGAGTGCGGGGAGCTTGGCTTGGACGCCCTCCTCAAGTAGCCCTCGCGCTCCGGGCCCGCCGGAGCCACCAAACCTCGGATCAAGCGCAGCCAATCGCGCGTCACGGCGGCCGAGCTCGTCCAAGAACGTGCGAGGGAGCCGAAGGCGACTGGCATGTCCGTGGCGACCGCACCTTTCCGAGCGCCCAGGAGTAACGCCTGTTCTTGGCTGCCCTGGCCGTTCGCGTGGTCGAAGCGACGCGACCTCCGCCAATCCGTTGGCGCTCGGATGCGCCAACCGTTTGACGAGTCGTCATGCTTCCGAGCACGGAAAGCGCCTCATCGGCCTAAAACGACCGCTTTTCCCAATTTTCTACCCTCGGCACGAGGTCTGCAATCTGGTTCTGCGTGGCGCGGCAAATGCGGCCATGCGTTACCCGGCACGCTCATGGCCGACATGAGCGAACGCCGAGGTGCCTTTTCCTACAAGGGTTGAGCAAGGAGGGTTGGACCGTGACGAATACGAAACCGAATCCAAAGACCGTGACGACTGCTGGGCTGGCCATGTCGGGCATCGACTTGGGACTGCTGCCCCCATTGGCAAACGAAGCGCTCCGAACGAATCCACAGCTCGTGATGGAGGCCATGGCGCTCGCCGAGGCCTGCCGCCCCGACGCGACTCGGCCCGAGGCCACCGCCAAAAACCTGACTTCCGGAAATGGCAGAGGCCCGAGCGGCGCTACGAAGGATTCGCGGCTCACTCCGAAGAATTCGGCCAACACCTCCAGCGGCACTCCCAAACATTCGACCGACACGTCCAAGGCGGCCATCGGCATTTCCAAGAATCCGACCAACGTCGCCTCTGGCATTACCAAGAATCCGACCAACGTCGCCTCTGGCATTTCCAAGAATCCGACCAACAACGTCGCCAACGGAATTCCCAAGAATTCGCTCAACAACGTCTCCACCGGAATTCCCAAGAATCCGACCAACAACGTCTCCAACGGAATTCCCAAGAATTCGCTCAACAACGTCTCCACCGGAATTCCCAAGAATCCGACCAACAACGTCGCCACCGGGATTCGCAAGAATCCGACCAACAACGTCTCCACCGGCACTTCGGAGCGTTCCACCACGTCCAAGGCCTCCGCCGGCACCAAGAGCTCGACCACGCGCAGGGCCTCCATCGACACTCCGAAGCGCTCGTCCAGAACGTCCAAGCCCTCGAACGACACCTCGAAGCGGTCGCTCACGACGTCCAAAGTCGTGATCGGCACTGCAAAGCATCCGCCCTCGAACACCAAGCATCCCCGGGCCAGTGCCCCGAGCGATCAGAAGCGTATCAAGGCCCTCGAAGGGACGCTCAAGCGCAAGGAGGTAGCCCTGGCCGAGACCGTGGCGCTCTTGGTGCTCCGAAAAAAAGCCGTGGCCCTCTGGGGGGAAGAGGGCGCCGAGTAGCGAGTGACGAGCGCAGCCGTTCCCTTCGGTTGCTTGACGAGGCCCGTGAAAGCGGGTGCCGTCTCCGCGCTGGATGCCTCGAGCTCGGCCTCGAAACCCGGACCGTGCGTCGCTGGCGGAAGAGCCCGGGGCGCGCGAAGGTTCCCCATCGCGCCCCGCGCTCGATTCCGGACCCGAAGCTCACCGAGCCCATGCTGTCCGAGCAAAACCTGATCAATGCTCGAGCCGAGCATTGCTCGGACATCCAAGCGGGAATCGTGCCCGAGCCTGTCGTCGTCCATCCAGGTCCCGTTGCGCGGACCCTGGAACCTCGCGAGGCGGCGAACGAATCCTCGGTGTATCGCGCCGTTCAGGCGGCCGCGCTGCTGACGGCCCATCGGCAGCGTCCTCTGCCGGAGGCCCAGGCCCCACGAACGAAGGCTCTCGCACGCCACAGTACGAACCATGGTCGAAGCTGGGATTTGGCGCAGTTGCCTGGTGCCATCCGCGGAACCATTCACTTCCTCTACAATTTCGTCGGCATTTGGGGCCGGCGCATCATAAAGGGAAACGAAACGGCACATCGATGATCCGTGCCCGTAACGAGCTCTTGGCCTCGCTCCAGAACCGGGAGAAGGCCTCGAGCTCGACGGTCATCCCTCGGCGGCCGATGCTCGGGACATCCACATTTTGCGCCGCGGCGCAGAGACTGCGGCCGGGGAGCCGACCATCGCCTCGGGCGCGCGAAACGTCGTTTGGCAAGCGACGTGCACGGCACGCCGTGGAGGAACGCCATGCAGGTGAACGAGATCCCGAGATTCGACACGAGCGACAATCCGACAGGCTGTTGTCCGCGCTTTCAGCCCGATCCCTGGGAAAACCAAGAGCTCGTCTTCGACCGCAAACCGTTCGTCCGAGCCTCCACGGTGAGCGTGTTCCATATGCCGCTCAACATGGGCTCGGTCTTCGCGAAGACCTGGGCAGCCATCCAGCGTGCTCACGCCGATACCGGAAGCTTTCTCGTGATGAGCCACGACGACTCGGCTTGGCATGCGGAGCATCTCTTTGCCGTAGATCAAGCCGTTCCCGGCGCGACCATGGTCGAGATGAGCGGAACCTTTCTCACGAAGGTGTTCGAGGGTCCCTTCTCCGACGTTCGGAGCTGGAGCGAAGAGATGGAGAAGGTCGTCAAGGAGAAGAGCAAGCACCTCGACACGCTCTATTTCTTCTATACGACCTGCCCACGATGCGCCAAAACCTATGGAAAGAACGACGTCGTCGGACTTGCCAAGGTGAGCTAA
>JAYUKI010000236.1:0-5178 GCA_043764595.1 Myxococcales bacterium
ATGGCGCTCTACTGGGGAGTCATCCCGCGCACGTGCCCCTCGCTCCACGACACCGACAAGCTCGTGGATTGGGCCACGGGGGACCTTCTGGCATCCGGGCTGGCTTCGCCGGGTGAGCGTGTCGTCATCGTCTTTGGCGCGCCACTCGGAGTGGCTGGAAGCACGAACTCGATTCGCGTTCACGTCTTGGGCTGAGCTCGACTCGTTCGGTTCGCGCTTTGGCAATCCGCAGTCGACGCGTTCGGCTGCGGATTCATGCTTTTACGAGCTCGCGCTTCAACACTTTGCCCGTGGGGTTTCGTGGCAGGCTCGACAGGAACACGACGTCACGGGGGAGCTTCGGGCCCGCGAGACGTTCTTTGAGCCACGCTTTGAGCTCTTGCTCTTCGAGAGCTGCGCCTTCGCGAAGGACCACGAACGCCCGCACACGCTCGCCCCATTCGGCATCGGACACGCCCACGACGGCCGCTTCGAGCACGTCGGGATGGCCTTCGAGCACACTTTCGATTTCGACCGGATAGACGTTCACCCCTCCGGAGATCACCATGTCCCGCTTGCGCCCCTCGATGAAGTAGCGCCCGACAGGATCGCGCCGCGCGAGGTCTCCGACCGAGAAAAATCCGTCGATCATGCTCTGCTCGGTCGAGGTCGTGTCGGAGTGGTAACCCGCCACGAGCAAATCGTTTTTCACGAAGAGCTCCCCCACGTCCCCGGCGAACACGTCCTTTTTGGTGTCGTCCAAAAGGCGCACTTCGTTGCCCGGAAGCGCCGGACCAATGGTTCCCGGGGCCTCGCGCAGGTCTTTGGGTTTGGCGAGAGTGACGAGGCCCGTCTCCGTCGCGCCATAAAAGTTGAAGAGGACGTCTCCGTAGGTGTCCATGAAGGACGTGGCGAGCGACGCCGAGAGGGGTGCGCCCCCCGAAAAGACCGCGCGTAATGTGCGGGCGTCGTAGCTTTTTCGGACGTCGTCCGGGAGCGCCAGCACGCGGTGGAGCATGGTGGGCACGACGGCGGTCGTGGTCACTCCGTGGTCCTCGATCGCGGCGAGGAAGTGCTCCGCTTTGAACTCCTCGAGCAGCACGCACGTGGCCCCCATGATGTGCGAGAGCGACAAAAAGCCGTACGCCGTGGAGTGGTACATCGGACACGCCACGAGGTGCACGTCGTCCGAGCGAAGCGGGGTCTCAAGTAGAAAACGCACTGCGCCCGAGAGCGTGTCTTTCGGGAACTTGCGAACGGCCCCTTTTGGCTTGCCAGTGGTGCCGGAGGTGTAGACGACCACGGCCGCGTCGTCGTCGGCCCCGCGCTCGGCCGTGTACCTTCCCGACGGACCATAGAGATCGTCGAAGGACGATGCGCCGCTCACCGCGGATCCCACGACGAATAGGTTCTTCCCAACGGCCGGATTGGTGAAGCTCGGCAGGGCCTCCAGGGCCACGGGCAAGAGGTCTTGTTCGGTGATGACCGCGCGTGCTCCCGAGTGGTTCACGAGATAGACGAGCTCGTCCGGTTTGGAGCGCCACGACACGGCGACGGCCGCAGCGCCGATGCGCGCGCACGCGGCAGACACGAGGACCATCTCCGGTCGATTGCGCAACATGACGAGGGCGCTCTTTCCGCGGCCGATTCCGCGCCGCACGAGGCCTTTGGCCAGGCGATCGATGCGCTCGTCAACCTCGCGGAACGTCCACGAGACGTCCCTTTGCACGACCGCGGGCTTGTTCGGCACGTTGGCCGCGTGGATCCGATAGATGAGCGAGGGGTTCTGTGCGCCCCCGGCGAGCGCACGAACGGCCTCGACGGCTCCGCGCCGGGAGAGGCTCCACATCATCCCGGTCTCCTGGGCGAGCTTGGCGACGAGCGCGCCCCGCACCGGAACGTCGCGAGCACGGTCGACCAAGGACGCAAGAAGGGCGCGCATCCTCGCGAGCATACAAAAAAGATGCGTCCGTGGGGCCGGCGGAAGGCCGAGGCCGACCACATCGATCGGCCGCGCCGCGCTGCTTGATCCCGCGTATACTGGCGTCGCTTTCCATGGCCGACCCTCCCACCAGCGCCGAAACCGAAGCCGAGGCGGCCGCGCAGGCCCTCGAAGACGAGCGGCGATCCCAGGAGCGCGGCCCCATCTCGCTGCGCGTCGACTACAAGCGACTAAACTCGTTCTTTGCCGACTACACGAAGAACATCTCGCGCGGCGGAACCTTCATTCGCACCGATCGACCCCTCGACATTGGCACCGAGTTCGTCTTCGAGCTCGGAGTGCCCGTCCCGGACGCGGAGCTCGGGGACGGCAAGCTTCGCCTCGCGGGCGTGGTCAAGTGGATCGTGAAGGTCGAAGAGGCGACGGAAGAACAGCCCGCCGGAATGGGCATTCGGTTCCTCTTCCCTGGCGCCGAAGAAGAAGAGAAGCTCGGCGAGTTCGTCGCGAAACTGATGCGGCGCGCGCTCGGCGACCACATCTCGGAGCACTTGCTCGCACGGAAGCCCTCGGACGCCTGAAGACCTTTGCGGCTTGCTCGCACGCCTCGCACGCCTCGCACGCTTCGCACGCCTCGCACGCCTCGCACGCTTCGCACGCTTCGCACGCCTCGCACGCCTCGCACGCCTCGCACGCCTCGCCTCGAACGCATTCGGGACCAACGCAAAACGCGACGAAGAGTGTTCCCTTCGTCGCGTCGTCTCCTTACGATCTCGCTCGGCTGGCTCAGCTCAGGGCGAGCATTCGGTCGATGGGAATCTTCGCCTTTTCGAGCAGATCGGGGCGCATTTCGAGACGTGGCGAGAGGTCGCGGAGGGACAGGTACACCTTCTCGAGGGTGTTCTTTTTCATGTGGGGGCACTCGTTGCAGGCACAGTTTGCCTCGGGCGGGGCCGGAATGAAGGTCTTCTCCGGACAGGCCTTTTGCATCTGGTGAAGAATGCCTGGCTCGGTCGCGACGATGAGCTCGGTGGCCGCGCTCGCTTTGGCGTAGTTCAAAATGCCCGTCGTCGAGCCAATGTAGTCGGCGTGCTTCAGCACCGCTTCTTCGCACTCGGGATGGGCGAGCACGAGAGCCTTCGGGTGACGCTCTTTCAGACCCAGGAGCTTTCGCTCGCTGAAGGTCTCGTGGACGATGCAGCTGCCCTGCCAGAGCTTCATTTCGCGGCCCACGCGCCCATTCAGCCACGCGCCGAGGTTGCGATCCGGTCCAAAAAGAACGGTCTTGTCCGCGGGCAGACTGCGCACGATCTTCTCGGCATTCGACGAGGTCACGATGTAGTCGGACAGGGCTTTCACTTCGGCCGAGCAGTTGATGTAGCTCACGGCCAGCGACCCCGGATACTTCGCCTTCCACGCCGCGAACTTGTCGGCCGGGCAGCCCTCGGCGAGCGAACAGCCGGCTTCGAGGTCCGGAAGAACCACGATTTTGTTCGGGTTCAGGATCTTCGCCGTCTCGGCCATGAAGTGGACGCCGGCAAAGCAGATGACGTCGGCTGAGGTTTTTGCGGCGGCTTGGGCGAGTTGGAGCGAGTCGCCGAGGTGGTCGGCGATGTCTTGGATGTCCGAGTCTTGGTAATAGTGGGCGAGGACGACCGCGTTCTTCTCGCGCTTCAGGCGCACGATCTCGGCTTCGAGGTCCAGGCTCGGATCGATGGGGGCATGCGTCGCCTGAACAGCGCGACCGGCAATGGGAAGGCGAGTGCTCATGCGCACGAACGTAGGAGCCGGGAGGCGTGGGCGTAAAGACCCAAGCGGAAATACCGCGCGGCCCGCAGCTCGGGACGGCACCACGCGCACCGAGTCGTGGACCTTCACCTCGCCTTGCGCTCGGCCTCGCGCGGGCGTCGCGGCTCCCGCTGCCGTTGCACACGAACGCCCACACCCGCAACGCTTGCGTTTTCCCGGCGCCGATGTAGGACACGTTTTGTCCTGAAATTTCGGGCCTTCTCGGGCCCCATGCGATGGTCGGGAATCGTCTGCGTTCCCTGCGACGTTCGAGGTGAAAGGCCCACCGCCGTTCTCCACGACGAAGCCCGTAGCTCCGAGAAGGTCCGTCCCATGTCCATGGCGTCCCACTTGTCCGAGAACCGCTTCCATCCCAACCGCACACGCGCTGCCGACGCGTCCACCGACGCGGCCGACCCTCGCGTGCTGCGGCCCCGCCGTGCCGCGCCGGCCGACGCCGTGCGCCCGACGCGCGCCGAGGTGAACCTCGCGGCCCTTCGTCACAACCTCCACGTGATGAAGCGCGCCGCAAAAGGCGCCCGTGTGTGGCCCGTCCTCAAGGCGGATGCCTACGGCCATGGCGCCCCTGCCGTCGCACGAACGCTCGCCCGTGCCGGCGCCGACGGCTTCTGCGTCGCCCTCTTCGAGGAAGCCGTCGAGCTCCGCGACGCCGGAATCACGCTCCCCATCTTGGTGATGAGCGGCCACTACGGGACGGCCCACGAAGACGTCTTGGCCCGCAATCTGGTGCCCGTCATCTACGAAGCGAGCCAGCTCGAAGCCTTCGCACGCGCATCTCGTGCCCTCGGCCTCACGAGCCCGGTCCCCGTGCACGTGAAGATCGACACGGGCATGGCGCGCCTCGGCCTTCCGCTCACCGAGCTCCCCGCCTTCGCCAGCTCATTCCACGAGTTTCCGGAGATTCGCATCGCCGGCCTCATGACCCACCTCGCCTGCGCCGACGCGGCCACGTCCGAAGAGACCACCGAGCAGCTTCGTTTGTTCGACGAGGCCACGGCCACGCTCGGCCGTCTCGGGGTTCGCGCCGAGCTTCGGCACGCGGCCAATAGCGCGGCGCTTCTTCGCGGCGAAGCGAACCTCGACGCCGTGCGCCCGGGCATTGGGATTTTCGGGGTATCGCCTCGTGCAGAGGGCGCCGAGACACCGCTCACCACGGACGTGCGGCAGGTCATTCGCGTCCGCTCGGAGATCGTGTCCTTGCGTGACCTCGAGCCCGGAAAGCCCGTGGGCTACGGCGCGCTGTTCCGCACGTCGCGTCCCTCCAAGATTGCCACCGTTCCGATGGGCTACGCCGACGGGCTGTCGCGTCGCCTCACGAACGTGGGACACATGCTCGTGCGCGGGCGACGCGCCCCCATCGTCGGGGCCGTGTCGATGGACATGACCATGATCGACGTCACCGACATTCCCGGCGCCGATCTTCGCGACGAGGTGGTCGTCTTCGGTGGGCA
>JAYUKI010000237.1:0-1566 GCA_043764595.1 Myxococcales bacterium
GTCCGCGCCCGTGCCCATGGCGATGCCCACGTCCGCCGAGGCGAGCGCGGCCGCGTCGTTCACGCCGTCCCCCACGAACGCGACCACTTTCTTCGCCGCTCGAAGGTCCTTCACGCGCGTCGCTTTGTCGGCCGGGCTCTGCGCAAAGTACACCTTCGAGATCCCGACTTTGCGGGCCATTTCGCGAGCCGAAGCCTCGACGTCCCCCGTCGCCATCACGGTCTCTATCCCGAGCTCACGAAGCGCGGCGAGGGCTTCTTCGGCCTCGGGCTTGGGCGTGTCGGCCACCGCAAACGAGGCGCATGGCGCGCCATTCATCGCGACCAAAACGGGAGTCTGCCCCGCGCTCCCCATGTCGGCGAGGTGATTGGCAAAGACGGCCGTATCGACTCCATGCGACTCGAGGTACTTGGCCGTTCCGACGAGCACTTTGTCCCCATCGACGACGGCGCGCACACCCTGTCCGAGCTCGGCCTCGAACGAGGTGGCCTCGAGCGCGGCGTAGGATTCGTGGGCCCGCGCGTGGGTCAAGAGCGCGCGGCCGACGGGGTGCTCGCTCTTCGCTTCCACGGCAGCGGTCACGTTGCGAATGCGATCCCAGGCTTCTTTTTCCCCAAGAAAGCGCGCCTCCACGACTTCGGGTTTTCCCCGCGTAACCGTTCCGGTCTTGTCCAGCACGAGGGTGTCGGCGCGGGCAAGCACGTCGAGGGCCGTGGTCTTGCGCAAGAGCACCCCAAGCTCGGCGGCTCGGCCCGTCGTGACCATGAGCGCCGCCGGAGTGGCAAGTCCCATGGCGCACGGACAGGCCGCAACGAGCACCGAAACCCCCGCGACGAACGCGTGGGAGAGCGTCGGGGAGGGACCCACGACGAGCCAAACGACCACCGTCACGAGCGCGACGCTCAAGATGATTGGAACGAAAATTTGCGCGACTCGATCCGCCATCACCTGCGCTTCGCTTTTTTCGCTTTGCGCGTTTTCGACGAGGCGAATGACCTGTCCGAGGGTGGTGTCCTCGCCCACGAGGGTGGCGCGAAACGTGAGCGCTCCACGAGCATTCTGAGTGCCCGCGAAGAGCCGCTCGCCCTCGCGTTTCGTCACGGGCATCGGCTCTCCGGTGATCGACGACTCGTCGACCAGGCTCTCCCCTTCGAGGACCACGCCGTCGACCGGAACGATCTCCCCTGGCCTCAGCGCGACGATGTCCCCGACGCGGACCTCGGCGAGGGCGACGTCACGTTCATGCCTTCCCTCTCCGGGTTCCCGTGCGCGCTCTTCCCCGTCGAAGAGGACGTGCGCGGTCTGAGGTCGAAGCGCGACGAGCTTTGTGAGGGCGGCAGCGGTCCGCGAGCGCGCCCGTGCTTCGAGCGACTTTCCGACCAGCACGAGGGTCACGATCGACGTCGATGCTTCGAAGTACGTGTGGGCCGTTCCCTCGGGAAATACCGATGGAAATGCCAAAACGGAGGCCGAATACACGAACGCCGCGGAGCTCCCGAGCGCCACCAACGTGCTCATTCCGAGTGCACGATGCCGCACCTCGGCGAACGCCTGGACGTAGAACCT
>JAYUKI010000238.1:0-1565 GCA_043764595.1 Myxococcales bacterium
CTCGAGCTCGGGGTATTTCGAGCCCCAGCATTTCGAGTCGACGAAGGCCTTCACTTGGTCTTGTTTGCCCGGCGCAAAGAGCTTCTTGCCCTCTCCCGGACCGTCGAGCATCTCGGCGTGCGTGTAGTGGTACCAAAGCGAAACGGCCGCGATCGAGGGGGCCGTCGCGATGGGGAAGTCCTTGCTGACTCCATTGTAGAGCGCGGCGCCCCACGAGCGCTGCGAGAGCCAAAGCGGCGCGTACACCGCCACGCCCGCGACATTCAGGCCCGCGCCGTACGATTCGGCGAGTGCGAGCGCGGCAAGGGCGCTGTGTCCGCCTTGCGAGTGACCCACGAGCACGACCTTCTCATCGAGCACCGGGAAGAGCTTCCGAATGGCCCGGGCGGAGTCGAGCGTCGACTTCCCGACGTCGGCCGCGCCCGCGTAGACGCTGGGTGGATTGCCCGCAGCTCCGTAGTTCGCATAGCCCGCGAGGTCGGGAAGCACCACCGCGTAGCCTGCGCCAACGAGCGGATACACGAGGCTGTAGAGGTCGTCGTTCACCGACTCTGCGGCCTTGTCGAACTTCGACGCGGCGCAGGCAGCGGCCTGTCCACGGCTTCCGCGTGCGGCGACGACGACGGGCAGCTTGGCCGCACGCGGAACGTCCGGGATGTAGACCAGCCCGCTCGACGCACCGGCGGAGCTCTTTTCGTCTCCGCGCTCGGTCTGAAAGAGCACTCGGTACACCCGCGCGCCGCTCGTCGGAGGCTTTCCTTTGTATCCGACCTCGGCGAGCTTCGCGGTGAGTGCGTCTTTCGAGACGTCGGCATCGATGCCGCAGCGGAGGATCTCACCACGTTTCGCGACGTCCGCGGCGAGCGGCGAAGAAGGTGCATCGTACACACTCGCGGGCGCATCGGCGCAGGGGAGGGCGGGAGTCTTCAGCGTGAGCCCTCCGGGGCCTGCGTCGGGATCGCACTGCTCTTTCGTCGGATCGCACGTGCCCGGGGGATTCTCGTCGGGCTTTTTTTCGGACGAACATCCTGTGAATGTCACGGCGGCGGCGAGGAGGGTCGAGGTCACGACGGCGGCAAGGGCGAGGTGCTTCATGGGGGCTCCGAGCTCCGCTTTTGGCGGAGGCAAATCTCATGGCGAAGGAACGACGAACCCTTTCATCGTAGTGGATCTTCGGGAGAGGGCGAAAGGAGTCACCGAGGTATTCCGCGCGCGTCATGCGTTGGTCTCAGGAGACCTTCCGACGCCGCACTGCGTCTTTGCCTATCGAGTGGTATGTTCGAGCGATGTCCGAGAAAGCGCTCGACGATCTCCAGCACGATCACTCCCACCTCTCGCGCCTCGTGTTCGAGGTGCGTGAGCTCGCGACGTCGTGGTCGAAGGCGCCGCTCGATGCAACGGCCCGTGCGTCCCTTTCGGACGGTGTCGATGCGCTGCTCGACGATCTCGCGACCCACTTCGCGCGCGAAGAAGAGGGCCTTTTCCCGTTCGTGACCCAGCGCGCCCCCGAGCTCGGGGCTCGCGTGGCTCGCTTGGCGAATCTCCATGATGCCCTCTGCGGCGGG
>JAYUKI010000239.1:0-5158 GCA_043764595.1 Myxococcales bacterium
TCGCGCGCGATCTTTGGCGCCGCGTTCACGATTCTGAACGTGGCGTTCCTCCGTGCGGAGGTGGCCCGGGTCAGGGTCCTGTCGCGTGTCCGTCTCGACGAAGAGCTCGTCAAGCTAAAGGAAGACGCGCGAAGCTACAGGCTTCTTGGTGCAGGCGAAGGCAGCGAGAAGCAGTCCGAGGATCGTCTCGCGCGCTCCAGTGTCGAAGAGATCCACCAGTCGGTCCACTACGCGCTCGAGCTCCTCCGTCGCACGCTGGATCTCCACACGGCGGTCTTGCTGTGGAAAAACGACGCGGGCACCCACCTCCGCATCAGCGAGCTTTCCACGGCGTCGGACGACGTCCACGACGCCCCGTTTTCGGTCGGCGACGGCGTGCTTGGCGCCGCGTTCGCCAAGCGCGAGCGTGTGGCCCTCGAGAACCTGAGGCCCACCTTCAAGGTGCCCTACTACACGGGGCCGTGTCCGGTTCGCGTGCTGTGCGCGCTCCCGGTCATGGAAGAGGCTCCACTCGCCGAAGAGCCGAAGGCAGGGAAAAGAGGCTCGCCCAAAGAGCCCCCGCGCGAAGCGCAGCTCCGTGGCATCCTCGCCATCGATCGCAAAGAGAACCGTCCGTTCTCCCCGCACGAGCAAGAGCTCGCCGCTCAAGCCGCGCGCTACTGCCTTCGTGCCATCCAGAACGAGCGCGTCTTCCTCCAGCTCGAGCGCGCCAAGGTCGAGCAAGGCAAGCTTTACCGAGCGGCGCAGGCTCTCGGCGCGGCGCTCAGTGAAAAAGAGGTGGTTCAAGCCGGCGTGCGTGCCGCCCGCGAGATCGCAAGCTTCGATCTGGCGGCGGTCACCGTGTGGGACGAAGCTACCAAGATGCACGAAATCGTCGCCGCCGAGAGCGACGACAAGTCGGTCGACGAGCTCGTGGGCTCGAAGTTCGCGCACAACACGGGCCTCGTGTCGATGGTCGTGCAGAACAAGTTTCCGCTCCCCTACAAGGGCGAATACGACCCCGCGCACCAAGTCGTGCTCGGCAAGCGTTTCCCCTGGCCCAAGCTCCCGAGCCTGCTCGTTTTGCCGCTCGTCCTCCATGATCGGCCGCTCGGAACGCTCATCCTCGGCGCGCGAAGGAAGCACGCCTTCGGAGACTCTGTGCGGCCGACCCTCGAGGTGCTCGCGAGCCACTTGGCGGTCTCGCTCTCGAACGCACGTATGGTCGCAAAGCTCGAGACGATGGCGACCACCGACGGTCTCACCGGCCTCCTCAACAAGCGCGCGATGTTCGACGCCGCCGATTCCAAGATTGCCTCTTCGGCGCGCTTCGGTCGCAAGCTGTCCGTGCTCATCACCGACATCGACTTCTTCAAGAAGGTGAACGACACCTACGGCCACGACGTGGGCGACGTCGTCATCAAAGGCCTCGGCGAAATCCTGAAACGGCAGAAACGCTCGACCGACGTCGTGGCGCGTTTCGGTGGCGAAGAGTTCGTGGTCCTCTGCGAGCAAACCGACGAAGCCGGCGCGATGCTCCTAGGTGAGCGCATTCGCGAAGAGCTCGAAAAGACCACGTTCCAGTCGGAAAATGGCCCTCTCAGCGTCACGTGCTCGGTCGGCATGGCCACCTTCCCGGAGGCTGGTGGCACGTGGGAACAGCTCTTCAAGGCCGCCGACGAAGCCCTCTACGTCTCGAAGCGCACCGGGCGAAACCGCTCGTCCGCATGGCAGCCACGCTCGAGCGAGATTCGAATCGCACACTCCGAGGCCGCGCCCACGAAAGAAAAAGCACCGCGCGGCGCCGCGCGCAAATAGCCTCGCGCGGCGCTCGTGCACGAACCTACTTCTTGGCGTGAAGGGCGCAGCGCCCGTCCAGGCACCCGCAGACATTCGCGTCGGCCGTGTTGCACATGAGGATCGCCGTGCACGAGAGCCCTGAACCAAGCGGCTTGGCTTTGGCCTTGGCGACGCAGGCTTCCGCGTGGCAAGGCGTCGCCGGGGCGCAGTCCGAATCGGCCGTGCACACGTCGTCCGACACCACCGGCTTGCACAAGGCACAGCCGCACAAGGGGAGGGGACTTCGCGAGATGCTGGCGCCCGGCGAGCCTTTCGGCGCGGGCGTCGTGTTCGGCGAGGCGTCCCCTTCGAGTGCCGCGACGTTCGACGGCGCATCCGGACCCGAGAGCGGCGCGCTCACCTTCGACGGACCACCGCACGCGACGCCCACGAGGGCGTACAGTGTGGAAACCACTGCGGAAATCGCAGCAAAACGGCTCGCACTTTTGGACCGGGTCGGAAAAGGAATCACGGTGCGCATGGCTTCCCCATAGCCGATGCATCTCCCGCTGCCACGCGCTTTACAGTGCCGCGTCGCGCGCCCATGATGGCGTCATGAGCGACGAGAAAAAGAAGGACGTCTTCTCGGAAATGGCCGACGGTCTGGGCTCGCTCTTCAAGCGCGCGAAGGCTGCGGTCGATCACGTACCCACGGCGAAGATCGAAGAGGTCGTGCTTTCGTCCGCGCACAAGGTCGGCGAAGCCGCGAAGCATGCGTCCGAAAAAGTCCCCCTCGCGGCCATCGAGAGCGTGGTCCTCTCTGGCGCGCGTGTCGTCGGCACTGCGGCCAAGACGGCCGCCTCCAAGGTGCCGACCGAGAGAATCGAGCATGCGGTCACGTCGGGCGCCCGCGAAGTGGGCCGCGCGTTCGAGAACGTCGCCACCACGATCCAGCGCGAAATGCTGGGCTCCACACCAGACAGCCCCGCGCCCGAACCCCCGAAGAGCGAGCCACCCGCGGCAGCCAAGGCTCCGTCGTCGCCTCCGGAAGCGCCCCACGCGGAAGCCTCGTCCACGAGCCACGCGGCGCCGTCGTCTCCGGAAGCGCCCCACGCGGAAGCCTCGTCCGCGAGCCACGCGGCGCCGTCGTCTGCGGAAGCGCCCGGGCGCGGGCCTGTAGCGTTGGTTGCAGCGAGCGCGGCATCCGAGCCTCCGAAGGTCGAGGCGGCACCGTCCTCCCCCAAGCCTGAAGACGACACGAACCAAGGCGAAGGCATCTGAACGCTCCCAGTGAGGCGAGCCCCATGGCTCGTCCCCGAGTGTCAGAAGACCGGCTGGCCATTGGCACAGAGCGATTCCGGACCCTTGCCGTAGTTCGACTTCACGAAGTCGACGAGCGACGTCGTATCGATGCATTGTGCACGGTAAATGAACCCCCACGCCGCGACCGCAATGGGGACGTCGAGAAGTGGATCGGGAGTTAGGAGGGCGCGCACGCGAACCCCTTCGCCGGAGCACATCGGATCGTCGGGAATGGCGGCGATGGCGGCGCGAAGGCTCGCGATCGTGCGCTCGCAGGCCGCCACGCCCGCATCGGAGGAACCACCGCCTTCTGTCCCGGCCTTCTCGCAATTGTACGCGAGGACGACCGCGCCATGCTCGAGGTCGTGGACGTAGTACCGACGGTCGACTGGCTTGTCGTACTCGCGGAATGCCGCCCAAATCGGATAGTGAGGACCACTGGAAGGCGGGTTCGAGTTGTACGTAACCGGCGTGTCGATGGCGACATGAGGGCTGTCGAGAAGGGGCGGCGAGTCGATCACGATCGGGCAAGACGCATCGACGATGATGGGCTTCGCGAGCCTTGGACGGCCCGTCGGACCACCGTCGCCGTCTTGGCCGCCCACATCGGAGATCCCGTCGGAGCATGCCGACGCAAAAACGGCAGCCAGAGGCACGATGCCAAAAAAGAGGGAAAGAAGCGTCTTCTTCACGACGCCCAGCTTGACACATCTTGCAAGAGGACGTGAGCATCTAGCCGTTCGTATGGACGACTCGATCCTCGCCGCGAACGCGCCGGCCGAGCGCGAGAGCCCATCCCAGTCTTCGGATCCCTCCAAAGGGGATGTGGAGCCCACACGCGTCCAAGGCGCGGCCGAAGCCCCTCCTCCGCTCCTCCCGGTCACGCGTCTCGCACCCCCTTTGCCGGCCGATTCGCCCGCGCCGCTCAGGCTCCTTCGGATCTTGCGGCGCCTCGTCGAGGGCCTTTACCACCACGACGGTCTCAGCGCCGGACCGGCGATGGCGTTCCACTTTTTCTTGAGCCTCTTGCCGCTCCTCGTGGTGGTCGGATGGGTGCTCGGACACGTGGCGCGCACACGAGGAATCGAGGTCCTCTTCGAGCCCATTTTCGAGACGGCGCCTGCGGCCGTTGCCACCATCGGACGGCGCGAGCTCGAGCGCCTCGCGCAGACCGATTTCACGACGGCGCCGCTCGCACTCGTGGGCTTCTTGTGGCTCGCATCGTCGGGAGTGCACGGCATGATGGACGCCTTCGAACGCGCGCTCGCCGTCCCCATGCGTCGCCCGTTCTGGAAGAAGCGGCTCTATTCGCTCGCCTTCGTGGTGTTCGGTCTCATGGCCGCGGCGCTCGTCTCGTTCGCCGCAGTCGGCATCGAGTCCATCACCGCTCCGGCCGCTCCGAACGCACGCGATGCCGGAGTCGTCGTGGACGCGGGCTCGCCTTCCGCCATCGCTCCGTCGCCCACGGGGCCCGTCTCGTTCGTCCCGATGCCATCGCCCGAAGTCACCCGGAAGCTCCGCGCAAAGATCAATCGCGCCCTCGCGATTGGTTGTTTTCTCGTCCTCAGTGTTTCCGGCGTCGCTGTCTTTTACAGGTTCGCGGTCGAGTATCCGAAGGAGCTACGGCGTCGCGTATGGCCCGGCGCCATGCTCGCCATCGCGCTCTGGCTGGTCATCTCGTGGGGGTTCGGTCTCTACGTGACGTCCCTCGGCCAATACACGCTCTACTACGGCAGCCTCGCCGCCGTGGCCGTCCTGCTCATGTGGTTTTGGCTCACGAGCCTCGCGCTTCTCATCGGTGCGGAGCTCAACGCGCAGCTCGAGGGCTCGCGCATCTAAGGGCCCGCCGCAAAATAAACGCGCCGACTCGGCGCCGATGCATCCGCCCCAGCGACGTTGCGTTTTCTCGAAATACGAGGAGTATGTCGTCGAAAACGCGCCTTGCTGAGGCGGGGCCTCGACGCCGATTTCAGCGCGTTTATTTCGCGGCGGACCCTTAGGCGCCCGGTCGAAATGGGTGTGTCCGCTTCCGTCGAGACCGACGCGAGGCTTTTGCCCGATTCGCTCGCACCGGAAGCCTACTCCCGTAGTCTGAGGA
>JAYUKI010000240.1:0-1559 GCA_043764595.1 Myxococcales bacterium
GAGAGTGGCGTCGTTCGTGCTCGTGTCGTCGCCCGAATCGGCGAACAGATCGACCGTGTCGCTGCCGCATCCGGTGAAGACGAGATTGGCGCCAACGGCACCCGCGAAGATCGTGGCGACGGCGAGAGGGAGCTTGCGCATGGTGTATCCTGGTTCGCAGACACCCCGTCTCGCAACGGGATTCGGCCGCCGATCGAAGTTCGGTCGCAGGACGTGCTCGGCGGTCGCAGAACGTTGGGGTTGCCAGGGATTTCTCGCCGATCGGCAGATCGTGGGCCATTCGCAGTGATCCATCTGGTCAGTGGAGTGGCCAGGGAGCTCCGATTCGTGGCTGCCTGCATGCCCCGCTTGAAAGCTCGCTGGGGCTGCGGCAGTGTTGAGGCGATGAAAAATCCATTCGGCGTTGGCATGTTGCTCGTCGCTCCCATTTTGTTCGGGTCGCTTCAGGCATGTGGCGGCGGAGCAAAAATCGGGGAACCGTGCACGACGACCGGATCCGTGGACGAGTGTGCGAGTGGGGGTGTGTGCACGTCGAATGGATCCACCTCACCGCGCTGTCTCACGGTTTGCACGGAGCAATCCCAATGCGCGACCACGGAGGACTGCAATGGCGTCGAGGGTTCGAGCGTGAAAGCGTGCCGGCCCAAGGACACCAAGACTGGCAAATAGTCGCTAGTGCTGTCCGGGCGATACGGTTTGAAGCGGACCCCGCCAGGTGTTGCGGGAGTCCGTCGCGACTCGCCGTTAGAAGTCCGGACGTGTAGCGACGGGTTTGGTCGGTTTCGTGCGTGCGGAGCCTTTTGGCGCGGTCGAGCCGACGCCCGCGACACTCTTGGCGGAAACGCTCGGTGCGGGCGCGCTCTCCGTGGTCTTGGCCGCCGCAGAGGTCGTGGGCACACTGGCGGTTTGTAGCGTGTCGACGGCCTTCGCGCTCGAGGCCGACACGGAAGCAGAGGCGCTCGCCGAGCGCTCGGAACGCCCTCCGAACTGCGAGCCCACCGCAAAGGCCGTCACCGTCACGAGCACGAGGGCGGCCAGGAGCGGCCCAAAGGGGCGAGTCCGACGCGGTCGCTTTCGTCGCTCGACCGGCGAGGTGACCTGCGTAAGGTCCACGGCGGTCGCGTCTTCGGGGTTCAGTCCGCGGAGCGCGCCGTCGAGCTCGTGCAAGGCCGTCGGGGTCGAGTCGCGCAGCGCCTGTGCAAACTCGGCCGCCGTGGCGTGCCGTTCGTAGGGCCGTTTTCGTAGGGCGCGCTCGAGCTCGACGAACACCCTGGGCGGGATTTCAGGCGAAGGATCGACGTAGCGTTCGAGCACGGCTACCAAGCTTGCGGCAGCCGTTTTTGCGCCAAACGGAGCCTCTCCCGTGAGCATCTCCACCATGAGCGACGCTACCGAAAAGAGGTCGCTTCGTCCGTCGAGCACGGAGTCGCCACGAATCTGTTCGGGGGACATCGCGCGTGGAGTTCCGAGCACTTCGTCCTCGGCGGTCAGCTGAGGGCTAACCTCGGGACGCGTGGCGATGCCGAAGTCGAGCAGCTTCGGGATGACCTCTCCGTCCT
>JAYUKI010000241.1:0-19211 GCA_043764595.1 Myxococcales bacterium
CCGAGGTGTACGCGGGATGGTGGAACACGACGAACACGAAAGGCTCGGTCGCGGCGGCCATCCTTGCCTCGGCCCATGCCCCCTGCACGGACGCGGGAGTGCGGCCATCGGGCTCGCGTGCGTCGCTGTCGAGAAATACGAGGCGAACGGGCCCACGGGCGAGCTCGTAGTAACGCTCGTTGCCGGGGAGCGTGAAGAACGTGAAGTACGGCCCACCTCCACCAATGTCCCAGTCGTGGTTTCCAATCGCCGGAAAAAAGGCATTCGCTGCGGCGCCTGCACCGTAGGCGCCCGTGTAAGGCGCGATGAACGAATGGTAGAACTGCCCGACATTTGGGTCGTACGAGTCGACCGCGTCCGCCGCGCCGTAGTTGTTGTCGCCGGTGGTCACGACGAAGGCGGGGCTCCACGAAGCGACCAGCTGAGCCACGGCTGCCTCACGCGCACTTCCACTACCAAAATCGCCGATGACCGCGAACGTGAGCGAAGGCTCGCTCGCGTCCGCCGCGTCGACCAGCGACCCATCCGCCGCGTCGACCAAGGCCGTGGCATCCGGTGACGGCAACGCGTCCGCGTCCGCGTCGACCGTGCGCTGCGTGTCGTCGAACGAGCCGTCGACGGTCGACCCGGCATCGTCTGGGGGGCCGATTCCACTCACCAGCGAGCCACATGCCACCGCCAGCGCCGGAACGAGCACGAGCAACGGCAAGGCGAGCTTCTTCATCCCGGAACGGTAAGCGTCGCCCGCGGAAGCGCGATGTGCAAGCGAAGAGCGGCGAAGAGCGGTGAAGAGCGGTGAAGAGCGGTCGCAGCGCCGGAGTGGCGAAAAATCCCCCAAGGGCACGTGGTCCCGGTTGCCGAGGGCCAAGACTCTCTGCGATCATGAAGAAACCGTGGCTCGATCCATTCCACCTCCGACCACGGTGCTGTTCGAGCCCGGGTTCCGTTTCGACGGCTACGAGCTGCTGGTAAAGATCGGGCAAGGGGGCATGGCGAGCGTCTGGCTCGGGCGCACGAAGAACGACCACGACGAAGAAGTGCTCGTCGCCATAAAGACGATCCTGCCCGAGCTCGCGGCCATGGACGATCTCAAAATGATGATGATCGACGAGGCGAAGATCGTCACGGCGCTCGAGAGCCCCCATGTGGCTGCACTGCTCAAGATCGGTGAGGTCTGGGGAATTCCGTATCTCGTGCTCGAGTACGTCGCGGGCGAGTCGATCGACCACCTGTGCGAGGCCGTCGCCCAGGAAAAAACCCACATTCCATCGGAGATCGTGGCTCGCATCCTCGTCGACACCTGCGAAGGCCTCGAGGCCGCCCACGAGCTTCGCGGGGAAGGTGGCGTCGAGCTTGGCCTGGTGCATCGAGACCTCTCGCCCCAGAACGTCCTCGTCGACGAACGCGGTCACGTCAAGCTCATCGACTTCGGCATCGCCAAAGCCAAGGAGCGCAACACGCCCGAGACGGCAGAAGGCGTCATGAAAGGAAAGATTCCGTTCATGGCACCGGAGCACGCGATGGGTGGAGACGTCGACCGCCGGAGCGATCTCTGGTCCCTCGGTGCCGTCGCGTACTTGATGCTGAGCGGAAAGGAGCCCCACGAGGGCCCGAACGACGCCGCACGCCTCATTCGAAAGCTCTCGCGGGAACCACTGGCTCCACTGCCGCCCGAAGTCCCCGAAGGGTTCGGAAAGGTCGTACTAAAGGCACTTTCGCATTCCCCCGACGACCGCTACCCGACCGCTTCGGCCCTCGCTGCGGCGATTCGGGAGGCCGTTCCCCCCGCGTCGTGTGCGGAGGTCGCCGACTTCTTCCGGCGCACGCTCGGCGAGACGATTCGAGCACGCCAAATGATGGTCGAGCGGTCCATCGTGGCGGCCAACGCACGGGCGCGGGCGCGCAACATGATGTCGAAGCCCGATTTTCCCTCGTATTCAGGGGAGCACGTGGCGCTCGCCGAAGTGCCGGCCACGCCCGATCCGAGCCCCGCGCCACAGAACCACGTCAGTCTGCCGCCTCCGGCGGAGCCGAACCGCCCGTGGGCGATTTACATGACCGCAGCGGCGATCGCTCTTGCCGTCGTGTTGGCGTATGCGCTCGGCGCCACCTCTACCCGCTCCACGGCTTCGGGTCAGCCTTCGGCCACGACGCTGCCCAAAGCCTCGGCATCGCCGTCACTGGTTGGGCTTTCTGCGGCGCCCTCCGTGGCTTTCACCGCTTCGTCCACCGCAGCGGCGACTCCGTCGGTCCCACTTCAGCCGTCCGCGGCACCGAGCTCCGCGGCGCCGCCCCCTCCGAGCACCCAAAAGCCCCTCGTGCTCCCCGAGGCCAAACCTACACCCAGCGCAACGCCGAGCGGACCGAGCGGACCGAGCGGACCGAAACCGACGCCGGAAGAGACGATTTTCTAAACAAGAACGAACACTTCTAGAACGTACCGATGACTCCGGTCGCGGACGGCAGGATTCGGACGCCCTCCGGCGGGCGCGAAACCGAGGCCACGGCGCTGGGGCTCGGCTTCCACAAGAAGTAGGTGGCCGTGCCCACGGCGAGGCCGACCACCGCCACACCGAACATGACGTTCGAAACCGTCCCGAGCGTGGACGCCGCGTCGAGATCCGATTGTGAGGTCGACGGGCAGCGGCCATCGGGAGTGCACGCATCCTTGAGCGACCCGGCACGCGAAAGGGTAAGAATTCCGGTGAGGCTTCCGACGGCGACCGACAGTGCGGCGGTCCCGAAGCCCGCGACCATCGTGGCTTTCCTTGCGGTGTCGTGGGTCGCAGGCCTCGCGGGTGCGGGTGCAGCGACAGGCGGCACGGAGGTCTTGGGCGAAGGCATCATGGCAGGAGGAGCTTGAGGTGGCTCCGCTTGGGCTGGCAGTACGAGATCGAGCTCGCGCGACTCCCCCTCTCGAAGCTCGATCTCGGTGCGCACGACCTCCGAGCCGGCTTCCAATACGACCAGGTGCTTGCCGGGATTCACGAGACGCGGATTGCCGAGCGTGGGCGTCGGGACCGACAGACCATCGACCGTGACACGAGCCGGCGGCTCGGAAGCGCCTCGCGGCTGGGCACGGAGCGTGACGGAAGCGAGCCGTGGTCGGAGCTCCGCGGCGAGTCGCTCGGACTCTCCGCGCGCCTCGATCGACTTTGTGGACTCGTTCTTTCGAGGCGGCATTCGCGCGACGGCCAGCAGAGCTTCGCGGGCCTCGATGAGCTGGCCGAAGGCCATGTACGTTCGTCCGAGCTCGAGAGCCGTGAGAGGCGTCTCGACGAGAGCGTACGCTGCGCGAAACTTCTCGAGCGACGCCCGCAAGTCCCCCTTTTCGCGCAGGGACTTGCCGTCTTTGAAGAGCTGCAACGCCGTCTCGGCGTCGACCGCGCTTGGCTCATCGGCCCGAGCGAGCGTGGGCACCAAAACGGGGGAAGTCGCGACGAGGGCCGACAGGACCAGGGCAAGGGCTCGTTTCATCGGAAAGTCCTCAGTTCGGGCACGTGTGCAGGCCGAATCGCGCCGAATAGGCATGGCAGGTCGTCTCGAGCTCCGCAGCCGACAGCACCCGGTCGTAGGTGAGCACGGCGGCGACGTCGCCCTTGAAGCGTCCGACCCCGACGCCGTTCGAGCGGTTCGAGCCACCCACCACGAAGAGCGACGACGGACCGAGCGCAGGTCCGGCGACGGGTGCGAGCATCGCGTCGACGGCTGCGTTGACCGACGTGGCACGTGTTCCGGCGGTCGCGTCGAGCGTGCTCGCGAGCATGTACCAAGTGTCGTCGCGGAGCACGGCCGTGCCGGTGAGTGGAGTGTTCGTGCTCGTGACGGCTTGTTCGTAGTCGGAGCCGAAGTGTCCGAGCTCGTCGATGCCGAGGTAGTAGTTGATGTCGATCGCGGGCATTTCGCCCTCGGCCGTGCCTTTCGAGAGAATTGGGAAGGTCGCCGCGAGGCCACCGGTTCCGCTATTTCCCAGGGTTCCAGCGCCGGTTTTTCGCGCCCAAACCACCACCGTGTACTTGGCCAAGGAGTTCACGGCGCCGAAGCTCACGTGGTCGTCCACGCCGTCGAACGTGAGCCGAGCCGGGTCCTCGGGAGTGCCCGCACCGCTCCATCCGGAGCCCACGCCACAGGGAGTCGTGAATCCGGCGAGAGTGCCCACCACCGCGCTCGCCGAGAGGTCCGTCCAAGCCGTTCGCCCTGCCGCAGGACAGTTTTTTCCGCCGAAGTTTCCAGCGCCGTCGGCGTTGGCCGCGTCGATCGAGAAGGTGAGGCCCGAGGAAATCGGGTTCGCGACGCGAAGACTTGGCGGAGGCGTGCGGAGCGGCGCGCCATCCAGCACGGCCGAGATGGCAAGCTTCGTCCCTTCGGACACTCCGGTCACGTTTGCCCGATAGCGACCGTCGCCGAGGTCAATCGCTGGGCCGAACGCCACGACGCTGGTTCCCCCAGTTGCCGTGAAGGTGACGCGTGAGCCGACACGAGGAACGGGATCCCCCGTGTCGTTTCGAGCCGTCAAGGTCACCGCGATCGACTTTCCGACACCGACGCCCGTTCCTGGGAGCGACAAAACCGAAAGCCCAGGGGAAAGGAGCGGAGCGTCGACCGGAGCGTCGACCGGCGCGTCGAGGGCAGCATCTTTCGGCTCACCGCTGTCCCCCGAGCCATCGGCAACGGAGGTGTCCGGGCCTGTTTTGTCGACGGAGGCCTCGGGGATCGACGCATCGGCACTTTCGTCGACGCGAAAGTCAGACACGCCGGCGAGGCTCAGGCACCCCATGGCGACCAATGGAGTGACGAGCAAACAAAGGTAAGGAAATGGGCGGCGACGTACGAGCATGGTCACGAGCAATGGTCGAGCCTCTTCGCCCGCGACGCAAGCCGCAGGTGAGGTCCTTGCGGTAACTTGCCTGCAGCTCCGGCAACCGAGGTCAGCGGAGGAGCGCCGCGCACTCGCCCACGGGTCCGCGTTTGCCCTTTTGCACGCACGATTGATACGCCGTCCGGGCATCTGCCGCGCGGCCCTTTTGGTCGTACGCAGCCCCTAGCAAGAGCCAAGCTTCGCCGTCGGTGGGGTCGGCGGCAACCGAGGCCTCTCCACTCTCGATCGCTTGAGCCAGTTTTCCACCGTCGAGCGCGCGTTGGCAGGCCCGCTTGAGGGCTTTGGCATCGAGCCCTGCGTCCGTGGCGAGGGCGCCCGAATCCCCTTCGGCGAGGCCAGCCCCGGCGTCGGAGGTGGAGGTGGTCGTCGCGCCAGAGTCCACGACACCGGAGTCGAGGGGCCCAGAGTCCGCGACGCCCGAGTCGGTGGGGAGGCCCGCCTCGTGCGCGACGGCCGACGCCGATGGAGCTGCCGCAGACGTCGTTTCGGCGCTGTTGCTCGGTTTGACTTGGCCCGTTTCGGCGGAGGACGCCGGAGTGCCCTCCGCGTGCACGAACACGGGCGCGGGCGGCTTTGGTGGTGGTGCTTCCCGAAGCTTGGCCACCGCACCGACGGCAAGAAGGATTACAAACGCGCCGACGACGTAGCGGACCATCTTCACGGATTTCGCGCGGCGTGCGAGCACCTCGGGGTCTTCCAGCAACCGAACCGTGCGCTCGTCTGCCGAATCGCCTTCGATGGGCGGCGGCATCGACGAACGGCGCGTGCCTTCCGCGAAGAACGACTCGTCGTCGAGCTCCTTGGCGGGGGGGCGCGAAGGTCGCTTGGCTTCTTGTGCGACAGGCTCGGACGAAACCGGAACGCTGTCGGACCTCGGCGGTTCGCTCGACGTTCGAGCTTCCGCGTTCGGACCGGCCTCGCCCGAGGTGGTCGCCTTGGTGTCGGAGCTCGGCTCGCTCGAAGGGCTTTCCGTCGCGGGTTCGTTCGCCGGGACGGGCACCTTGGCCTCGAGAGCGTCGTCGCTCGAGCCGAGTTGTGCTGGCTTCGACTCCGGGCTCTTGGGCTCGGTCTTGGCTTCAACGGCCTTTTCTGCGACGGCCGCCTTCTTGGAAGAGGGCGGCGCGCCCGACGCGGAGCTCAACGCGCGCACCGAAGGGCTCGACTTCGGGGCCCCGGAGGTGCGGTTCGCTCGGCCTTTTTTGCTCATTCGTCCTCGGTCCCCCCGAAGGTGCCTCGGAATCCGACGCCCCATGAAGGCCCCATCTTTTCGCCCGTGTCGAGCGCCGCGTCAACGCAGGAAGACATTCTCACGTACCTTCTCGTTCGACGAGGGTGGGCGGAGCGGCAAACGAGCGCAATACAAGGCCTGTCCAGACGGCGCTGGGCGCAATAGGGTTCGCCACCATGATTCCCGTGGTCACTCTCCACAAGCGCGCGCAAGAGCCGGTCAAACGCGGCCACCCTTGGGTCTTTCGCGAAGCGGTGCTCCGTGTCCGTGGCACCGCAGACATCGGAGACGCGGTTGCGCTCGCCGACGAGGCCGGAACGGTTCTTGGCTATGGGGTCTACGATCCGACCTCGGCGCTGGCGGTCCGCGCATGGGGCCCGCATCCGGTGGACGAAGTGCTTCTGGCCCACCGGCTCGAGGCAGCATTTTCGCTGCGTCGGGCGCTCTTCGCCGATGGAAAGACCACCGCACACCGCATGCTCAACGGCGAGGGCGACCGCACGCCAGGGCTCGTGCTCGATCGCTACGGAGACATCGCCGTCTTGCGAACCGACGGAGACGCGGCCCACGTGCTCGCAAAGCGGCACGAAGAGGTCCTGGTGCGTGCGTTGCGGGTCGAAGGGATAACGTCGGCGATCCATCGTTCGTCCAAAAAAGGAGAAAAGAAGACCTACGACCTGCTCTTCGGCCCCGAGCCTCCGGACACGATCCACGTCACCGAGCACGGCGTCCCGTTCGAGGTGGACCTCGCGGGTGGTCAAAAAACGGGGGCATTCTTGGACCAGCGCGACAACCGCGCGCGTGTCGGACGGCTCGTGTCCGAGATCGTGGCCGGACGACGTGCCAAAGGCCTCTCCGAAGACGTTTCCGTACTGAATCTTTTCTCGTACGCGGGCGGTTTTTCCCTCCACGCGGCGCTCGCCGGGGCAAAAACCACCAGCGTGGACGTCGCCCCACTCGCGCACAAAACGGCGCAGGCAAGCTTCAAGGCCGCCGGGCTCGCGCTGACGGGTCACGCGTTCGTCGCGGCCGATGTCTACGCGTTCCTCGCCGACGCGAGGAAAAAAGGCCGCACGTGGGATCTCGTCGTGTCCGACCCTCCGAGCTTTGCACCGAACGAAAAATCCGTCCCGCGCGCCCTCTCGGCCTACCGGGCCCTTCATGGCGCTGCGGCGCACGTGCTCGCCCAAGGAGGGATCCTTTGTGCGGCCTCGTGCTCGAGCCACGTCGGCATGGAAGACTTCTTGGCCACCCTCGACGACGGGGCCACCGGAAGGGACGATCTGCGCGTGACCGACGTCCACGGCCCACCTCCCGATCACCCTTCCCTGCCCTCGTTTTCCGAGGGCCGCTACTTGAAGCTCGTGGTCCTAAGGTGAGCGTGGCGCGGGTCGTGAGCCGAGCAAAAAGTCGGCAATCGGAGTAAAAATGCGCGCTTCGGCGTGCTCGGCTACGAAAAGATCGGCGTGACCTATGGGCCACTCGTCCGTGCCGACGGCGAGCAACTCGCGGCGCTCGGAACGGATCTCGTCGTAGATCGCGCGGGCCGTCTCTTCGGGGACCACGCCGTCTTGGCGGCCGAGAACGCACATCACGGGGTGGGTGAGATCGCGGAGCTTTCGCGACACGTTCACGCCACGCACCACGAGCTCGCGCCGGTTCACCCACTCGGCGATTTCGCGGTTCAGCGAAGGCACGGGATCTTCGACGGTTTCGACCATTTCCGAGAAGCGCGAGAGGTTCGTGGACTTCGGATTGATGTAAATCGAAAGAAGGCTTGGCGCGAGCTTCGCGAGCGCCGGAAGAGCCAACCTCGCGGCGAAACGGGTACCTCCGATGCGCACCTGTCCCGCAATCCACGGGGACGCGAAGGCCACGCGAACGAGCGGATGAACGCGGCGCCACGTGACGAGGCCCCCCATGCTCACGATGGCGCCTATGTTCGCGGATGGGACGAGCGCGACGTGCGTGAACGCGAGCGCCGCTCCAAGGCTGCAGCCCACGAGATCGACCGCGTCGTCCGAGGCGGCCGAACGGGTCTCACGACGAACGAGCGCGATCGCCGCACCGAGATCCTCGATCGCGAGATCCCCGAGAGACACCTCCCGTGAGGGACCGTGGGAGCTTTTGCCCTGCCCACGCAAATCGACGCTCCACACTTCGAGCCCACGAGCTGCGAGCGAAGCTTCGAGGGAGCGGCCCGTGGGATGGAACCCGAACACGAACGAGTTCATGCCGTAGCCAGGCACCACCAACACCGGACGCGAGCCTTCGGCGAGGCCGGCTTTTGGCGTCGTGCGCCGGAGGGAGAGCGTCGGACCGTGATCCGTTGGAAGCGAAAACCTCTCGACCTTGCTCACGCACCACCTCGTTCGAGCTCGTAAAAAAGCAGCTCCCCCGCTTTCGAATAGTAGAGACCGCAACCCACGAAGTGGAAATGCCGACGGAGAAGCGGCCTGTAAAACGAGCCAGGACGCGCGTGAACGTCCGCGTCGGTGCGCTCGGGATCGCACACCGTGCGGAGGTCCTTGGCCGTGATGGCTTCGAGGTAGAGGAAGCCGCGGCACAGGTCGCCGAGCCGCTCGATCGCCTTTTTCGCCTGCACGTCTTCGAGGTATTGGAGGACGCCCTGGCAGATGACGAGGTCGAAGGTCTCCTCGCAGCGGAACGAGGAAATGTCGGCGAGCTCGTGCCCATAGGTCTTCGCGGCGAACGGGCTCACCTCGAGGCTGCGGTAGCGCACGTCGGGGAAGTGCTTCCGAAAGTGGTCGCGCATGATGCCGGTCCCCGCCCCCACGTCCAGGACCGACTCGATCGTTCCACCGAGCCACGCGACGTAGCTCGTCATCATGGTCGCAAGGTGGGCAATCTCGGTGGGGCCGTGCACGCGGGTGGCTTCACGCCCGTAGTGTCGCTCGTAGTAGCTTTGGTCGAACGGCGAGCTCGGGGCCGAGGAGCTCTTTTCTCGTGTCTTTTCGGGCTTTTTGAGGGACTTCGTCACGATTTCCAGACTCTACAGAACTTTTGGGCTCACCGCGCGTTGGAGCGGCTCGTGCCCTGCCCCTCGGGGAGACCGAGCGTGTGTGTGGGCCTGAACCTTTGGAGGGATGCAATGCGGATGCGAGCCGGTAGTTGGGTTTCGTGCATGGTGTTGGCGCTGGTCGGGTGTGCTTCGGCACCGCCTGTGGGTCCTCTGGCCGCCTCGGCGAGCTCGCCCAATCTGCTGGCCCGCGACCCAGGCCACGAGACGAAGCCGGGAGACGAGCCTGCCGACCGAAAGCCCGTTAGTAGCGAGGGCATCCAGGTGTTCGCCGCAGCGGAGAGCGCGGTCCTTCGCACGGGGGCGCGCGAGGCTTTCCTCGGCGTGGGAGTGGACGTTCCGAAAGGCCACGCGGCGTTCCGACCGAAGGTGGCGGTCGGCCTCGTCATCGACACCTCCGGATCCATGGCGGGCGCAAAGATCGAGAGCGCGAGGGCCGCCGCAAAGACCTTCGTGCAGAACCTGGTCGACGGTGACGTGGTCGGAGTGGACGTGTTCGACGACTCGGCCCGGACCCTCGTGGTGCCTACGGTCCTCGACGCCGAGACCCGGCCCCGCATTCTCACCGCCATTGCGAAGCTCGGAACGGGTGGCTCGACCAACATGTTCGATGGACTCTCGCTCGCCGAGTCCCACGTCACGCAGAGCCCCCAAAGCCACTCGGTCCGACGTGTCGTCGTCATCTCCGACGGGCGCGCGAACGTCGGCCCGTCGACACCGGAGTCGCTCGGTAGCGTCGCCGAACGCGGGCTCCAATCGCGTGTGCAAGTCACGTCGCTCGGAGTCGGGCTCGACTACGACGAGACCACGTTGAACGCCCTCTCGGTTCGCTCGAGCGGGCGCCTCTACCACATCGGTGATCCCCGAGAGATGGTCGCGACCCTCGAGCGCGAAGTGTCGTTGTTGGGCGACACCGTGGCGAGCGACGCGAGCCTCGAAATCGTGCCCGCTCCTGGCGTGCGCGTGGTCGGTGCCGAAGGTGTGCACTCTACATGGAACGGCCGGGCCTTCCGCATTCCGCTCGGCGCACTCTTCGCAGGACAGCACCGCGAGGCGCTCGTCCGTGTGGCCCTCGATTCCGCCGAGGACCGTAGCGAACGTCCGCTCGCGAGCGTTCGACTCGTCTTCCGCGATCCTCGCGACGGCGATCTCGAGCGCGTAAAGGAGGTCGTGGCACGTGTGGGATTCTCGTCCGACGATGGCGCGGTGGCTCGATCGGCCGACGACCGCGTAAAGGCTATGGCCACCGTGTTCGAGGCTGGCCGCATTCAAATCGCGGCCGCTCAAAGGGTGAACGAGGGCGACTTCGCTGCAGCCGATCGCGAGCTCGGCTCGGCGCAACGAAAGCTCGAGGTGCAAGCTCAAGCGACACGCGACGTGTCGGAGAAAAAGAAGCTCGACGCCCAGGTGGCTCAGCTTAGCGCCACGCGCTCGTCGGTTGCGAAATCCGCCGCGGCCCCGAAGCCCGTTCAACGAAGCGAAGCCCTGAAGATGAACAAGGACGGGATGGAGGCCATGGGATTCTGAGCCTTGACTGGGATCACGTCGAAAATCGGGCACCTACCCGAAACGAATCTCAACCCCGGCCCCTCGCTCACGTAAGCTTGGGGCCGTGAGCGATCCGAATGCAAAGCCTGGTCCCGAGGCGCGAGATCCCCTCCACGACACGGCAAAAATGCCGTCCATCGCCCCGGCCCCCCTTCCCGTGCCGGTCTCGCCGGTTCCGGCCCACCTGACCACCGGACAGTTCGCCATCCCATCCGTGCGCGGATATGCCGCCGCGACGGCGAGCGCACCACCAGCCGTCCCCGGCATGCCCGATCCGGCGCAGCCCATGTCGGCGCAGTCGAGCGGAAACTACCCCGCACAACCTGGTTTTTCGCCTCCCGCGGGCCCGCACACGACGGGAAGCTTTGCCGCGAAGCCCACCACGGGAGGGTTCGCGGCCGTGGGCGCGGAAGGCTCGCGAGCGTCCCGCATCACGGTCCAGATGCCCGAGCCCGGCATGGTGCTCACGTCGACGCGCGGTCAGTACGTCGTGTCGTCCGTGCTCGGAAGCGGCGAGTTTGGCGCCGTGTTCGAGTGCACGGGCCCGTTCGACCAGAGCTACGCGCTCAAGGTGATTCGTCCTGCGAACCGGCCGTATGCCGAGGTGCAAGCCGAGTGGGCGCGAGAGGTCTCACGGCTCATGTCACTGCGCCACCCGAACGTCGTCTACATCTACGACGCGTTCGAACAAGGTTCGCTTTTTTTCCTCGCTCTCGAAAAGTGCGATCACGCCATGAAATCGATGCTCGGCTCGCCGATGCAAGAAGGCCTCGTGCTCGAGCTGGCCAGGCAGCTTCTCGCGGCCGTTCAGTTTCTTCACGACAACGACGTCGTCCACGACGATCTGCACGCAGGCAACGTGCTCGTGACCCACGCGACCGACCGTCCGGTGCTCAAGATCAGCGACTTTGGCATCAGCCATGAGCTCCGAGGCCTTCCCGCCATTCGGCCGAACGTGGTGCACCACGCCATCATGGCGCCCGAAATCCTGGCGACGGGCTACACGAGCAAACAGAGCGACCTCTACCAAGTGGGGCTCTTGCTTTACTGGATGCTCACGGGCAGCTCGGCGATTCCGAGCGGCCTTCCCTACGCAGAGCTCGTGCGGTACGTCGCTGAGGGCGAGCCCCGACGGTGCGCCGAGGGCCTTGGGACTCCCGTGGCTCTGCTCGTGGCCAAGATGCTGCGTCGACGGGAAGCCTTCCGGTATTCGTCGGCACGCGAGGTGTGGAGCGAGCTTCGCGAGCTACGCACGTGGAAAGAGCGCCAGCTCTTCCCCCAGCGCTGAGGAAGCTGGTGCTTTTCGCCAATACCTTCGCCCGGCCGGCGTCGGACGTCCTCGCCGACAGGAGTCGGCTCCGGGCGATCCTCCTAGGCTGGGCTCGGTCTTGACGAAAATCATCCAGCCTCCCTCGAGTGCCCCAGGCGGACGAGACGGCTCGAGGCAGGCGGATCTGGCGTCGTGGCGCGCCCGTTCTTTGCTTCAGCGGCGATTTCGCCTGCGACGGAGGCCCAGGCCGACCATCGCGACGATTCCTGCGAAGGCGCTGGCCGAGCCCCACACGGTGGTTTGGGCTCCGACGTTGCCGACCGAGCAGCCTTCCGATTCGGCATCGCTGGGATTGAGCCCCGACACCTTGGCGCCTCCTGTGCCCTCGGGAACTGGGATGGGCGTAAATCCGGAGTCTTGTCCAGGAGTTGGCGACGGAGTGGACGAGTCCCCCGTGACAGGCGGTGGCGAGGCGTCCACCGGGACGGCCGCGTCCGGCGGGGCGGGTTGACGCACTCGAAACTCGCCACAGGAGAAGAATGTCCCGGCGGTGCCGGTTCCGAGGGCCGTTGGGTTCGCCGCGCAACCCGCGGCAGCGTTGTGGAGCTGACGTAGGTGCAGAGTGCAAACTTTCCCGTTCGTACGACACACGGTTGGAATGGTGGCGTTGGGGACGGTTACGGTGCGGGCCGCTGCGGCCGCGGTGTCGTCCGGAGCCTGGAAAATTTCCCCGATGCGGGTCATTCCGTCGAAGAACGCGACCTGGAAACAGCCGACACTGTTGTCCCCGACACCGTCGTCGACTGTGACCGTGATGGCCGACGCGCCTTCCGGGTAGGTGAAGGTCTGACCGGCCGCCATCCCCACGCAGTCCACGGTGTTGTTGTCACCACTCGTTGCCGCCCGGGGCGGCGGACTCGATAGCTTCGCGCGCGCGACAGCGCTCCCACTGAACGTGATGCCCGCACCGAGGATGACGAGACCCAAGCCAACCGAGAAAGCGCGCGAGAGACCCATGGCGAAAGGCTAGCACGAAGTTCTTCGGGCTCATGGACGAGCCGCAAAGCTTTGGTGGCAGCGGAATCGTCCCGTATCCCTGTTCTCCAAAGCGTGGGAACGACGGCCTTTTTCGTGTATGGAGACGGGAGATTGTCCGGCCAAAATCCTCCGACCCCCGTCCTGCTCGGACGCTACGCGATCACCGCGAAGATCGCCGACGGCGGCATGGCCACCCTCTACCTCGGGGTCGGCCGTGGCGGCGATGGCAAGGAAGAGCTCGTCGCACTCAAGGTGATCAAAGAAGGCCTCTCCGGGGACGAGGTCTACGAGGCGATGTTCCTCGACGAAGCGCGCATTCTCTCGCTCCTCGGGCACCCGAACGTGATCCACACGCACGAATACGGGATCACCAAGGGCGGCCATCCGTTCATCGCGATGGAGCTCTTGCTCGGCCGGACCCTCGCGGACGCTTGGGACGACCACGCGAACGAAAGCGGGCACATGCCGCTCGCTCTCGGGGCGTGGATTTGTGCCCGTGTCGCCGAGGGACTTCATTCGGCGCACGCCTTGCGGGACGACGAAGGCGCGCTTCTGCAGGTCATCCACCGCGACGTGAATCCGAGCAACGTCTTTTTGACGTACGATGGTCAAGTCAAGCTCATCGACTTCGGACTCTCGCGCGCGCGGAGGCGCTCCGCAAAAACGGGCGATGGAATCGTGAAGGGAAAGATTCCGTACCTGGCGCCGGAGCAAGCGACGCACGGTCCCATCGACCGGCGCATCGACGTCTTCGCTCTCGGCGCCACGCTGTGGGAGGTCTGCACGGGACGTCGCCTCTTCAAGCGCGAGACCGACGCAGAAACCCTGCAAGCCGTTCGGGATGCGGACATTCCCGACGTTCAATCGCTCCGCCCAGAGGTGCCCGAGGGTCTCGCAAAAATCGTTCATCGCGCGCTCGCGATTGCTCCGGACGAGCGCTTCGGCACCGCAGCAGAGCTCCAGCGCGAGCTCGATGCCTTCGTCGATGCGAAAGTGGATCGCAAAGCCGAGCTCGCCGAGTACCTCGAGAAACGCTTTCCCGGCGAGCGCGCACGTCAGCTCGAATGGGTCAAAGCCGCAAGCGCTCCACGCAAGCCGATGGCCACTCTGGCCCCACCGGTTCCCATCGGACTCGACACGGCCGAAGGTGCGCGAGGTGGAAAGCTCGGTCCCCACACGAGGCTCCCGGAGTCGGCCATCACGGGTGCATTTCCCGCGAGTACGAGCACGGACGAGCCAATGCCTCAATTCTCTGCTTCCCCGGCAAAGCGCGTCGCCGTGGCCGTCGCCGTGGTCGCGGCGCTCGGAATCCTCGTGGCACTCGCCGTACGCTAGTTGGGATGCTTCACGCGGCCACCGTCAACTGTTGCAAGGCGCGGCTCGTCAGGCGTTCGCGATGCGCTCGAGAATGCGGCGTTGGCCGTCGTCCGTGAAGGTAATCTCGACACGCTGGCCTTCGACGATCCCGTCGAGCTGAGTCGGGGAGGATGGCTCGAAAGACATGGTCATGGCCTGCATGTAACCGGGGATATCGTCGTGGGCGATGTTCACGTAGCGACGGGCTCGGCCGAACGACTTCACGACGCCGCGGGTGGTGTATCTCTCGGCGGCGTGGGCCTTCGTGGTTCCAAGCGCCACGAAGGCGAGGCATCCGGCTGCGGAAAGGAGGAACGAGCGACGGGGCACCATGGGACGAAAACGAGCGTAGCAGACCGCCCGTTCTCGGCCACGGGTGCGTTTCCGGGCCGGCTCAGTTCAGTTCAATCACGCCGGAAAGCCGAAAGCTTTCGAGTATTTCGAGCACTTCGGAGGTAGGCATTCCGCAGACGTCGACGATGGCTTCGATGTTCAGCTGACCGTCGATGAGCGAGAGAACGAAGCCCTCGCGGTGGTCGAGCATCGAGTTCTGCAAGCGCTCGCCCGAAACGGCACGAACGGGAACGCGGTGCATGGCACTGGGATCGTCGAGGATGCCTTTCGCGCCGAGGTCCGGACGACGAACCGTCGCTGGCGAGGGAACGTCGTCGAACGTGCCCATCGCTTCGGTGGGCCGACGAACCGTCGGCGGAGGTGGCGGGACACTGATCCGCGAGAGGTTGCTCGGTTGGAGCGTCTCCGAACCAAAAAGGCTCGCTCGGCTCACCATCACGGACACCGACCGCGTGACGGGCACCGGAAGCTCCGAAGCGAGCTTCGCGTAACTTTCGACGTCGTACGGCGGGACGACCGTGTCTTTCTCGTGCGGGTCCTCGGCGGACGCCGAAGCGTCGATCGCGAGGGTTCCGGACTCGGCACGCAGCTCCCGCAGCGCGGCGGTCGCCGTTCCCTCGCCCGCTTTGGGTCCACTCATCGTTTCCAACGATAGCAAAGGTTCAGCTGCGCGAAACTACCTCGGCGACGTTGTGGAAGTCCGTCGGCGACGACGTAGGAGATCTTGCTACTCTATGCTCCGAATGGTTCGGCAAAACTCGCCATGGCGCCTGCGTGCCCTCGTTGCCACCGCGATTGCCGGAGTTTTCACGGCTTTTGCCAACGACACACGCGCCCAAGGAAACTACCGCACGGCGCCACTGGGAGGCCGGTCGGCCCTCATGGGGGGCACGGGCATCGCGGCCGGGCGGGATGGCGCGGCGCCTTTTCTGAACCCGGCCACCATCGCCAACGTGGACGACACGGGCTTTGCGTTCTCGGCAAACTTTCTCCAAGTGCGGTCCACCACGGTGCCGAATTTCCACAAGCCGGGCTCGGTGAGCCGTGCGGAATTCGGAGAGCTGTCCCTCGATCGTACGAGCCTCACGACCACCGAGGTCGACCTCATCCCGTCGACGCTGTGCCTCTTCATCAATCTCAGCGGGAAGACCACCGACAACTCACCGCGCCACCGAGTCTCGTTTTGTTTCGGCACGCTGGAACGCGACGCCCAGTCGAAGCTCGCCATTGGCTACCGCGGTGGCTCGAGCGAGGTGCGTGTCGATCAAGGCCAATCGTTCTTGCGCAAGTGGAGCCGATTCTCGATTGGTCCTGCGTACAGCGTGAACCTTTCGGACGAGCTCGCCGTGGGCGCTTCGATCTCCGCGCTCGCGACGAACTTCGACCAGCTCTCGTCCGGCAACACGAGCATCTATTCGTCGAGCGGGCGCTTCTTGGCCACCGCCATCGACAACGTCACGAGCGCGACGAGCGTCGACGTCGGTGCAGCCCTCGGCATCACGTACAAGATCGACCGTCACTACCAAATCGGTCTTTCGGCCCACGTCCCGTCGCTCCACTTGCTCGGCAACTTTTCGTCGCTCTACCAGACGCAGTATTCCGGTCGCGAGGACGCCGCCTACGCCAAACGAGGGGAAGGCTCGTTCCGCGCGTCCACGCCGGCCAAGCTCGGGCTGGGCCTTGCAGGGAACCTGCAGAATGCACGCTTCGAGCTCGACGCATCGCTTCACTTTCCGAGGTCCAAAGCTACCGAAGCGAAGCTCGCCGTCGACGAGTTCGGGGCGATTTCGGGTCGCCCCGCCGCCGAGCGTAGCTACGAAGCGCCGTTCGCCACGGACACGCAACCGGTCGTCAACACGGGCGTTGGCGTGGAGTGGTTCTTTCGCCCTCGGCTTGGGCTCCTTGGGGGCCTCTCGAGCGACTTTTCTTCCATCGCTCCACTCTCTAGCGAGCCGTCGTTCGGCACCACGACGTTCACGCGAATGAACCGGGCTTCGGGCTCCATCGGAATCGGTTCGTACGGGGACAGCTCCGAGCTCGTCGTCGGAGTAGAAGTCTCCCATATGTGGGGCAAGACGTTCGTCTTGAACCCGTTCGAGCTCCCGAACCGCCTCGTACCGGTCGAGCAGTCCGGCTGGGGCTTCGTGTTGGTGGTGGCCGGTGCCACGAATCTGAACGCCCTCAAAGCCACGGTCGAGAACGTCGAGAACATCGTGAAGAACCCGAAGAAGAAATGAGGACTGCCCGCGCTGCCGCACTCTTGCTGCTCGGGCTCACCGCCGCCAGCGCATGCGCGACGCCGTCTTCCGTAGCGGTCCCACCGAGCACGGTCCCTCGGGCCGCTCCGCTAGGCGTTTCGCTGGTCGAGTCATGGCCCCTCGAGACGTCCCTCGACCATGCCGACATTCCGGATGCGAAAGACGTTTGGGTCGCGATGATCGACTCCGCCCGAAGCTCGCTCGATATTGCTCAGTTCTACATGAGCGACGATCCCGCCGGGAAACCCGAGGGGCCACCATCGGCCCTCGGGGCCGTCGTCGCCGCCGTGCGCCGAGCGGCCGTTCGCAGCGTTCGGGTGCGCGTCCTCGTCGAAGACGGGTTCTACGCGAAATACCCCGAGCTGCCCGACTCCCTGGCCAAAGAGAAGGGCATTTCGGTGCGACGTATCGACGGAAAAAGGGCGTTCGGGGGCGGCATTTTGCACGCGAAGTATTTCGTCGTGGACGACCGCGAGGCGTACCTCGGCAGCCAAAACTTCGACTACCGGTCACTCTCCCACATCCACGAGCTTGGAGTGCGATCGGCGGAGGCGCACGTGGTCCGCTCGCTCGAGGCGACGTTCGATCGGGACTTCCGCGTCGCGGGCGACGAGCCTCCCGTGGTGCACGCGCTCGTCCCGCCGGCGACCGGAGGAGTCGTCACGTTCGCCGCGAGCCCGAAAGACGCACTCCCCGATGGGGTGGCGTGGGACCTGCCGTTGCTCGTGGAACGCATCCGGGGCGCGAAGCACGAAATCTTGGTCCAAGTCCTCGGCTACAAGGCGGCACTGCGGGATGGAACGCCGTTCGACGTGCTGGATCGCGAGCTCCGTGCCGCCAAGGCACGAGGCGTCTCGGTCACCCTCCAGGTCGGTCACTGGCATGGGAAAGAGCCTTCCCTTCTCGCCCTTCGCGACGTCGGCATTCGTGTGAGGATCGTCCAGGTGGCCGACCATTCGAGCGGCCAGATCCCTTTCGCGCGCGTGATTCATGCAAAGTACATGGTCGTCGATCGCGCGCGTTCTTGGGTCGGGACGAGCAACTGGGAAGGCGACTACTTCCTGAAGAGCCGCAACGTGGGTGTCTTCGTGGAAGACGCGGCATTTGCCGAGCGCCTAGCGGCCGTGTTCGCAGACGTGGGCCAAAAGCTCCCCGAAGCCCCCTGACACCCCGACGGAATCCCGCCGAACGACGGTGCGGCTAGCGCGGGTGGGGCGCGCGCAATCGGAGCTTGGTTTTGCCGAGCAGCGCACCAAGGCCTGCGAGGACGACGATGGGCAGCACGTGGCCGACGAGGGAATGCGGCACGTTCGTGAGTGGGCACCACAGGTCGACCAGCACGGCGGACCACGCCCCTGCAGTGGCTCCGAGAGCTGCCCCGGCGAGGGGCGCATGCCGCGCCACGGTGCCGCGTCGCAACCACACGGCTGCGCAAAGCAACGCGCCTCCGGCGACCAGCGACAAGGCGAGGCAGCGGTATCCAACACGAGCGAAAGGCTCGACATAGCGGTTGTGGAACGCGAAGAGCCACGCGAGGGTGATGACCGGCACGAGCAGTGGCGCGGTCCACAGAATCCGAGCGGGCCGGCCAACCATCGTGGACCCGCGCCACCATCCGACTGCCGACGACGCGACCGCGAGCACCAACGCCCCGAACGCCATCGAGAGCGTCAGGACACGTGGGCGTCCTGCCGAATGAGCGAGCCCGCCCCACGCCTCGAAGAGGAGGATGCCCACGAGTGCGGCACAACCGTAGGCGACCGCAGCGCGACGGCGACCTTCGCTTCGCGTTCGCGAAGGAGTCAGGGCCGCACTCGCCAGGATGCGCGCGCGTACGTCCGAAGGAAGTTGCACAGGGTTGGCAGAGCTCATCGTGCCTCTCGGGATATCGCGGTCGCGCGGAGCGTCTCGTAAGTCCGATGCACACGAAGCTTCACGGCCGTGACGGTCGTGCCCAAGACGTCGGCGGCCTCGGCGTGGGTGAGACCATCGTACTTCGTGAGCTCGAAGGCGAGCCGTTGAGGCTCGGGAAGACCTTCCAAGGCTTGTTGGAATGCACGCGCAGACTCCTGATTTGACAGGGCATCTTCGGGACTGCCACGGCCGTCCACCTGCTCGAACGAGAGCTCACCGAGGACTTCGCGCCCACTCTTCCGATGGACATCGACCGAGAGTCGGCGGGCGATGCAAAACGCCCAAGGCACGACGTCCCCTCCTTGCACATAGGTTTCTCGGGCGCA
>JAYUKI010000242.1:0-5150 GCA_043764595.1 Myxococcales bacterium
CTCTCCTGCCCGCCCAACACTCCACCTCGCGCCACCTGCATCGGACCGAAGCCGGCGCGGTTTCCGACCGCAACTTCGCTCTCGTTGGAGCCAGGTGCCCCCGGAGCCATCTTTCGCTCGCCCGACTCGAAGGGCGAACGCTCCCGACCGAAGACTGACTCTTTCTCGAACGAGCCCGGGGCGCCGGCCGCGAGCCTACGGTCCTCCGCCGAGAGCGAAGTGCCACTCACTGTGGCGAAACCGACGCGCTGACTCGCCGTGGTGGTCCGCTCGTTCGAGGGCGTTGCGGAGCGGAGATCCTTCTTGGGCTCCCCGTAGCTGAGGGCAGCTTCGGTCTCGGAGAGGTCTTCGTCGGGCGAAGCATTTCCGGTGCAGGCCACGGTTCCGAAACCGAAGAGCGCGGTGACGAGGGCAAACGAAACGACCGAATTGGAGCGATTGAACATGGCGATTTCCTTCGAGAAAGTTCCCTCGGCGTCTTGCCGGGGGTAGCGGGTCAATCCCGCCGTGACCCTCTCTCGACGGGCGCTCCCGATTCGTTGCGGGCCCTTGATCCTTTTTTTCGATTTCGGTCGGCTCGTCTCGGACGAGGTCGGCCATCGACCAACTGTCAGGATTATGTCAGTCTATCGAAATGCGCCGCACCGAGCGTCTCTTCGCGATGACCGAGCTCTTGCGGTCCCGGCGCTCGGGAATCACCGCGGAGGCCATCGCCGAACGTTTCGGGATCACGGTGCGCACGGTCTACCGGGACCTCGACGCCCTGCGCGCGGCGAGCCTTCCGCTGCATTCGGATCGCGGCCCAGGAGGCGGTTATGCCCTCGATCGCAGCTACTCGCTCCCTCCCGTGAACTTCACCGCGCGCGAGGCCGCGGTGCTGGTCGCCTTGGGTGCGTTCGCAACCGAGATGCGCGCCCTCCCCTTCGTCGAGACGCTTGGCACCGCGCTCGACAAAGTCCGCGCAGCACTTCCGCGGCCGGTCGCCCAGGAGCTCGAGAAGAAGCTCTCCGAGCTTTCGTTCGTCGGGGTACCGCAGGTGCCCGTCTCGGACGACGTGCGCCGAGCGGTAGAGCGTGCTTGGTTCGACGCGAGCCCGCTGCTCGTCACCTACACGAGCGCGAATGGCGAATCGAGCGTGCGACGCGTAGTCATCAAGAAGGTGCTCATGGACCGTCGGGAAACTCGCCTCTTCGTGCACGACCTCGACGTCGACGCGGACCGAGAGCTTCTCCTCCACCGCATCGGAGACGCGACCCTCGAGCGACCGACGAGCCGCTGAAGTTACTTGCGCACTTCTTCGCGGCCCACGCGTCGGGACTCCACCCGATTCCCGCGTCGGAGCTTGATGACCACGTCGTCGCCCAGAGGTCCCGTGAGACGCGCGCGGGCCTCGGCGATGGTGTGCACTTCGACCCCGGAAACCTCGAGCACGATGTCGCCGGGCTCGAGCCCCGCGCGCTCCGCTGCGCTTCCTTCCACGACGGACGCGATCCCCACCTCGCGGGAAGCGCTCATTTCACCGAGAGTGATCGCGACGCCTCCCGCCCCACGACTATCCGGATCCGAGCCCTTCGTGTCGGCCACGAGCGTCAAGCGAACGTCTTTCGTGGTGCGCCCAGCGTAGGTTCGAACCGACGTACGAACGTGCCCGCGACCTGCCGCGTAGGCTTCGAGCGTGATGAGCCCATCGGGGAGCTCCGTGAGACGGAAGCGCCCGCGGGCATCGGTCTCGGCGACACCGGGCGGCGGCGCTCCGGTCGCGAGGACGACGGGGACGGCGTCTTTGGCGATGCGCGCGAGCGGGATGGGCTGCCCGCGCCCATCGAGCACCAGCCCTTCGACGACCGCCTCTTCGCCCAGCACGATCCGCGGCACCGTCGTGGCGTGACGCCCGCGGCTCGACACCACGTTCACTTCGAGCGATTTCGGAGCGAAACCAGGAGCACGCACGGCAAGTTGGCAAATCCCCGAGGGTGCGTCCTTCATGACGAACGCCCCTTCTTTGTCCGTCCGTGTGCGGTGCGCTCCGTCCTCGCAGTAGAGCGTCACCACCGCGTCGGAGACGTAGTCACGACGCAGGGTTCGCACTTCCCCTTCGACCGACTCGCTCGGGAGAAGCTCGACGCGGAGCTCGGTCGCGGTGCTCGGAAGCTCGAGCGCCCGCGTGGCGGCACGTGGGGCCCGAACCTCCACGTGGAGCGCGAGTCCTTTCGCGCCGACGACCTTCGCGTCGCCATGGCGATCCGTGAACACGGTGGAACGAAGCGGAATCGAGGGATCGAGCGAGCCTACGGTGACCTGCGCTCCATCGATGCCTTCGCCGCGCGCGTCCACCACACGGACGGGCAGATCGTCACGCGGATCGAGGAGCACGATACGAACGTTCGCGCGCCCTCCCTCGGGCACCTTGGCTTCGACGCGCGTCGGGCCACCTGGCTGCCCCGCTGGCCGCTCCACGATCAACGTCACTTCGTCCGGCAGCGAAGCGAACGCAAAGCTTCCGGACCGATCGGATTTCGTCACGCGCTCGGACGTGCCGCGCGTGGCCATCGCCACGATCTCGGCCCCTTCCACTGGTCTGTCGCGGGAATCGAAAATGCGCCCTTCGAGGAGACCACCCGCGCGCATGACGATCGTGACCTCTGCGGAGCCCCCGGGCACGAGATCGACGAGGTCGCTCGAGGCTTCCACGTATTGCGGATGGCGCACGAACGCGCGCACACGCCCCGGGGTCACGGGGCTCGCGACGAATCGACCATCGCGCTCGGAGATCCACCCTTCACCGCCGACGGTCATCGCGCGCGGCGCGCTGCCTCCCCCGCGAGGAGTGTCGGGCAGCGGCCCGGGCATGACGCCGAGCTCGCCCGCGGGAAGAAGCGGACGCGGCCCTCCCAGCACAGCGTCGAAGCGCACGTCGCGAAAACGCGTGCGCCTCGGATCGTCGGCCACCGGCATTCCCCGCAGGTCGGTGCCCACGATTTCGATGCGCGCTCCGTCCACGGCAAAGCCACGAGCGTCGACCACTCGACCCTTCAACGTTCCCGCCTTCTCGAGCACGACCTCCACAGGCCCCTCGGTCACGGTGACGGTCGCCGAAACGTACCCCTCGCGGCTCGCCATGACGCTGGCGCCACCGTGAGGAATGGGCCCCAAGACCAACGTGCCATCCTTGCCACTCATGCCTTCGACCGGAAACGTCGCGAGCCCCGACTCGGCGAGGACCACGCGTGCACCAGGAAGCGGCGCGGGCGGATCGGCATCGCCGTCGAGCACGCGAATCGCGATCGACACCCCTTGGACGAGGCGCAAAACGACTTCTTTTTCCTCGCCACGTGCCAGCGTGACCGCGAGCTCCGTTGCCGACGAGAGCCCACCCGACGTCGCGCGCAGCGCGTAGCTGCCTTCCGGCAGACCGCCGATGCGCACGCCACCTTCGGCGTCCGTGTCGGCCCTACGCGAAGGCCAGAGGACCGCCGAGGTGATCTCCACACGCGCACTTTTCACTTTTGCGCCGTCCGGGCCGAGCACCGTGACCTTCATGGCCGCGAGCTTCTTCATGACCACACGCAGCGGTTTGTCGAAGGACGGATGCCGAACATCCATCGTGTCGAATCCTGGAACGGTCACCGTGACGGTGTAAGGCCCGTCGGAGAGTCGCGAGACACGCGCATGCCCGGTTTGGTCCGTCCGGGCGCCGAGCGGAAATGGATCGCCACCTTGGACCTCGATCTCGGCGTCCGCGAGGCCCGCGCCCGCCTCGGTCACGACCTCGATCTCGAGCTCTCTCGCCTCGTCCATGAGAAGCTCGAGCGAGCGAGCTCCAGCTACGAGCATCACCATGCGCGACGCACGGGCATAGCCATTGGCTTCGGCGACGATCCAGTGCTCTCCGATTGGGAGCGGGCGCACACTCGCGGTGCCGTGTTCGACGCGCGTGTCTGCTGCGCCGTAGGCCTTCCCACCCAGGATGCTGAACGCGCGTACCCTCGCTCCATCGGGAATCGCGGGGCCGCGGCTGCCGTCTTTTGCGCGCTGGTAGAGGGCTACGACGAGCTCGGCCGGCCGGTCCGAAATATCGCTCGGCAGCGGGGGCACCACGAGCTCGACCACGAGCGGACGGCTCGCTCCGCCCGGAATCGTCGCGACGACGAGGAGCGCCACCCAATGTGCGACGACGACCGCGAAGGTACGAAATGCCGCGAGCGCTCGATCCCACGAAGTGGCACTCGCGTTCGACGAGCCCTCGTCGTTTGGCAGCTTTTTCTCGTGCGGCATCGATTCGTCGTCCCGACGGCAGACGCCTGGTCGGCCGCGCCGCGGCGGCTTTGGGGAAGAAGCGGCGCGCGGTAAGCCATATTCCCAGGTTGCGGGGGCTTCGCCAAGGTAGCGATGCTAGCCTCGGAGAGTGCGAGCCTTTCCCGCCCTCCGATTCGGGTTGATTTCGTCCTTTGCCTGTCTGCTCACCGTGGCCGGTTGCGGCTCCGACTACCTCCCGGTCAGCGTTGGATTCCAGCCCGGTCCGGCGATTGGAGCAGGTGGTGACGCCGCGACGTTCGGGTTCGACGCGAGCTCGCTCGCCCCGCCTGGCTGTGGCGTTGGGCCGGATGGTGGAGTTTGCGATTGCATCGACACGCCGCTCCTCGTCGATCCGCCGAACTTCTACTTCGTGCTCGATCGCTCGGGAAGCATGACCGACGGAAACAAGTGGACGACCGTCCGCATCGCCGTCACCGACCTCATGGCCGCCATCGGGCCCCGCGCAAGCTTCGGGGCGACGGCGTTCCCGGGAAAAGACGGCGCTTGCGCTCCCGGGTTCGAGATTATGTCGGTTCGTCCCGGGGACAGCCCGAGTGGCACGTACGGCCCAGCAAGCAAATTTCTCTCCGACGTAACCCGCCAGCTCCCTGCATCGGGCGGCACCCCGACCGCGCCCACGCTCGAGGCCCTCGTCACGAAGCTTCCGAAGCTTCCGGGAAAGACCTTCATCATCCTCGCAACGGACGGAGGACCGAACTGCAGCCAAGCCACGTGCGGCGCCGAAAGTTGCATCCTCAACATCGAATCCGCCAACACGTGCCGTCCAACTGGTCCTTCGTGTTGTTTGGATCAGGTCGGATTGTGCCTGGACGGGGACGCCACGGTGGGTGCGA
>JAYUKI010000243.1:0-1557 GCA_043764595.1 Myxococcales bacterium
GAACGGCGATCTCCCGATGAACGTCGTCGTACGGACGGCGGATGGCATCGTGAGCCTCTTGGTCGACGAAATCGGTGACGTTGTCGAAGTCGACGAGCGGTCGTACGAACGCGCGCCGGAAACGATGGCTGCCACGTTCCGCGATGTCGTTCCGGGCGTCTACAAAATCGACGGTCCACTCCTCCTCCTTCTCGATGCCGAGCGCATTACCGCACTCGGCCCCGCCGAACGCACGAAGGCCGAGGCGGCGTGAACGTTCGAGGTGCCCGCTCGGCGGTGGCCGAAGGGGCTCGGGACATTTCCTCCGGCGCCCTTGGGATGAAGGTCTTCCTCGCCGCGCTTGGGCCGATGGTGACGGTTCCTGCCATTCGTAGGCTCGTCGTCGACGTTCACGGAGGATCGCCCTCGAGCATGCACGTGTTCGTGGCCGTCGGGATGATGGGCGGCGCCCTTGGCGCGCCGCTCGTCGCAGCGAAGGCCGATGCGCGAGGAAACCACGTGCGCGTCGCGGCTTTGCTCGCCTTGGTCGACGCGGGCGTGCAGTTTGCAACCTCCTCCGCCATTCCCACGGCGCTAGTGTTCGTACTTCGCCCAATCCACGGACTGGCGAGTATGGGGCTTCTCGCCCTGCTTTTCTCCGAGCTTCGTCGCTCGGGAAAGTCGACGATCGCGTACATCGGCGCAGCGATGATTGCCGCGCTCGCTTTGGGCCCTGCCATCGGTGGAATTCTCTCGAAGGTAGGTCCAGTTGCTCCATTTCGCATGGCAGCGGCGATTTCCGCGCTACTTGCCTGTACGCTAGGGGTTCGGACCGCGTTCTCACCCTCCGCGAATCGGCCGCGGATTGGCATGCGTCGCGAATCGATGTGGGAAACGGCGAAGCCGATCGCGGCCCCGCTCTGGGTGGCGGCGTCCCAGCGCTTCGCTATTGGTGGATTGGTATCGGCTTTCGCCGTCCAGGCGCGCGCCGTCCACGGGATCTCCGACGCACGCGTAGGTGCCTACTTCTCTACGCTTCTGGTGGCTTTTGCCATCGCGATGATGCTCATCGGGAGGTCCTCCGAAACGAAGACTCAAACGACGTTCGTGCCCGCAGGGGCCGTCCTCTTCGCGGCCGCTTTCGTTGCGCTCGCTTTCGGTCCCACGAGGCTCCTTCCAGTAGCGCTCGTCGCAGCAGGGCTCGGATCGGCTGCCGTCTACGCCCCGTGCCTCGCCCTCGTCTCTGCCGTTTCGTCCGAGCGGACCCGCGCAACATCGATGGCACTCCTCCATTCGGCGGGTGCAATAGGAATGAGCCTGGGCCCCCTTCTTGCAGCGGGAGTCGACGTCGCCATGCACCGCTACCCACTTCCGATCCGTTGCGCCACGTTCATGGCGTTTGCGGGAATCGCCCACGCAATCATCGCCGTGGCTCTCGCACCACGCCTCGTCGCACTGGCGGCAGCACCTACACCAAACAAAATGTCACGAGACGAAGGAGCACTAGGAACACCATGAGCCCACAGCCGGCACGAGCCCAACGCAAGCTACGCGGGGCTCGAATTCCAAAACTGCCAG
>JAYUKI010000244.1:0-19189 GCA_043764595.1 Myxococcales bacterium
GGACGACGACGAGTCGGCCAGCACCGGTGAATTTCGGCCGTTGGTCCACGACGTTCGCGCCCTGCCGAGCTTCTCTGCCGACGATTTGCCTCGTTTTCCAAGCATGGTGGACCCACGCGAACGCGAGTCCGGTCCTACCATCACCAAGAAGGTCGAGCCCTTGCCGCGGTTCGCGAGCATGGTGGACCCGCACGAGCTCGAGCGTGAACGTGTTCCGGCGTCGCGGGGACCTGCGCCCGCTCGAGCTCCAACGTCGACGCGACGTGCGGATGCGCTTCCTCGGTTTTCCGACGCGGACGTCGCGGCGACGCTGGAGAAGCGTCCAATGACCGCGAACGCCGCGAACCGTATTTTGGCGCAGCTCGATCGCGCGCCACCGCGGCTCGACGCCACTGGGGAAATCGAGATCGAGGACGTCCTGGAAGAAGTGTACGCGGAGCCCGCGCCGCGCTCGAAGCGCTCCGATGCACCACCGTCCTCACGTGGTTCTGCTGCGGAAAATGCGCCTCGTCGTGCGGTCGCGTCGTCGCAGTCGTCGCAGTCGTCGCGGCCTGCGCCCATGCCCGGGCCCTCGTCCGTGGCAGCTCGCGCGCCGGAGTCCGTGGCACCTCGGCCGTTCGTTCCGGCGCCGCCACCGTCGTTCACGGGAACCGATTTCCCTCAGCCTACGCGGCAAAATCCGCCGTCGTTTGCGCCACCGCTCCCTGCAGCTGCGGTGTCGCAGTCGTCGCCCCCGGCGTACCCGTCGAGCCCCCCGCCTTCGTTCGCTCCGGCCGGACAGCCTCAGTATTTGGCTCCGCAAGGGTCGGCTCCTTATGCCCCGCCTCCGCAGCAGCCGGGCCTGGCCTACGCCGCGACGGTTCCTGCGGGGTATATGCTGGTCCCGCAGGGGTCCCTCATGGTGCCTTCGTCGCAGGCATTCGCCATCGGAACGACCCACGACGGCTCGCTGGTCCGGCCGCTCCCGATGGCGGCGGTCGAGGAGCCCAGGGGCTCGAGCCTATTGGGCAAAGTGCTCGCGGGCGGCTTGATTTTGGGTCTCTCCGCGCTCGCGGGTGGGGCCGTATCGCTCTGGTTCGTTCCCGAAAAAGCCCCCGACGCGCCCGTACCTTCCGTGACCGTTCCCTCGGTCGCCGTGCCGCCATCGGTCTTGCCCACGGCTTCTGCGCCCGTCGCGCCTATCGCACCGTCCGCCGCGCCGCCCAGTGCGTCGGGGGTTCAGCCGTCGCCAAGCGTGATGGTCCCCCTTGGAAACGGGTGGCCACTCGCTCCCGCCACAGTCCCGCCCGGGGCCGCATCCATGGCGCCACCGCCGCCCGCCGAAAAGGCTGTCGAGCCGCCTCCCGGGTCCACCGGCAAGCTCGCCGAAGGAATGGGACGAATCGTGTTTGCTCCGAACCGAATGGGGCACCGCGTTTGGATGGACGGTGCCATGGCGGGAGAGTCCACGGGCCCTATGGTCGTCAAATGCGGAAAACGGAACATCCGTATTGGCTCCGGGGCAAATGGCCAATCCGTGGATGTTCCGTGTGGCGGAGAGGTCGTGGTGAAGTAGGGGTTATTTCCCTGCTTGGTAGATCGCGTAGAGGAAGGCGCGAGAAATCTTCCTGGCGGCGGTCTGGAGACACAGGTGACCCTGTCCGTCCCCATCTCGGCCACCGTTTTGTTGGCTCGTACAGCCCTTCGCGTTGTCCACGCGGTAGACCTCACAAACACGCCAAACGCCGCCAACCTCGCATCTGGAGCCGTCTGGCGCCGTGCTCTCGAGATCCTCGAGATCGAAGATGACGTCATTGGGGAACGTGGCCATCATCCAGGCTCGCATCGCCAGTTTCGGACCATTCTCGTTGGTGTCGTGAACGAGCGGAGGCGTCGCGTGAAGTACCCTGAGGCCCGCAGTTTTTATTTTATTCACGGCGGCGAGATAGACATTCTGGAGATTCGGAAGCGCAGCCGTAGTGATGTCCGCGTATCCAAATTCGAGATTGGTCACCCGCAGCGATGTGCGGTTGGCCAGGGACGCACTTTTCCAATCGGCGACTTTGCCGGCTCCATTTCCGTTCGGGCTCGACGTCAGTCCGCCATTTAGTCCCGCACCTGAGATCGCGCCGCTTCCCGAATAGTACTCGAACTTGAAGGTCTCGTTCCCCGCCGCACCGCCTGCCGCATAGGGACTGTTTGCCCCATCTTCGAGGTCTCCACCCACCGATTGATGGAGGAAGACGCTCTTGAAGCCAGTGCGTACCGTGTTGCGCTGGGCTGTGGTCAGGGCTAGCCACGCAGCGATTCCCGCGTTGCCAACCGTCCCGGGAGTACCTGGCGTGCTGGAGTCGAAGGTTGGCTGAGGCCCGGTGTCCGACGGGACACCACTGTCGTCGAGCGGGGACGTGGTGCTACCCGTCGGAATCGGGGCTCCATCCGCCGTCGTCGACGTCGGCGTGGTTCCGTTGGTCGTTGGGTCCGAGCCGCATGCGAGTCCGAGTAGGGGACTGGCGGCAATAAGCAAAAGCGGAAGGGTAAGGTGCTTCATCGAGGTCACTTGCCGGCTTGGTAAATGGCGTATGCGTACGCCTTCGATATGCGAATCGCTTGTTGGTAGCAGAGATGGCCTTGCCCGGGACCGTCAATCCCTTGCGACAGACTTGCGCACCCGGTTCGTGACCGGACGGATTGGCAAATATGCCACACTCCGCCCACCTGGCATCGCGTGCCGCCAGCGGCCGCGTCGGTGCTCTCGATGTCGGACAGATCGAAAATGACGTCGGTTGGAAATGTGGTGAGCATCCACTGTCGCGTAGATAGTTTTGGCGGATTCTCCGTTTGGTCAAATACCAGAGGAGGCGTAACGTGAAGAACACGTATTCCGGCGTTCTTGAGCGTGTTGGTTGCACTCAGATACGCGGCCTGCACAGAGGCGAGACTGCCGGCCGTAAGGTCAGCATAGCCAAACTTCATGATCGCGACACGGAGGCGCGTGGAGCCGTTCCTCGTGGAAAAGTTCCGCCATTCATCGATCTTCTGGACGCCTTGCCCATTGTCCGCCATGAACGGTCCGCCGTGAAATCCCGGTTTGGAAAGCGTGGAGTTTCGATCAATAAACTCAATTGAAATGCCATTCGCCTTGAGCCCATCTTCGAGATCTTGACCAACGGATTGATGGAAAAAGGCACTGCGAAACTGGTTCACTTTTGCCTTCTCGGCGGCTGCCAATGCGTCCCAGGAAGCAATCCCTGCAATTCCGATGATGCCAGGGGTGCCGGGATTTCCGGCGTCGACGGGCGGCGTGCTCGAGTCCCGACCGGCGTCGGCGGGCGGTGTGCTTGCGTCGCGTCCGGCGTCGGTTCGTCCGGCGTCGAAGCCGGGGAGCACGGCCCCGTCGGGGAGGGACGCGTCGAAGATGGGGTTGGGGGCTCCATCCGGAAGGATGGGGGGCACAGTGGCCGGATCGAAGTTTGGATTCGGCGCGCCGTCGGGCAGCGTGGGCGTGGTCGTGTTCGATTGCTCGACCACCTCGGGCGGGTTCGTTGCGGCTTCACCGCACGCGACCGCCATGAGAAGACCCGCGCCAAGAACCAAAAAGCCACGCTTCCGCATCAAGAACTACCTCCGAAACGTCCAGTATGCAGCCTTCGCGCCCGACAGCAATGGGGAGGCACGACCCCATGACGAAACCGTGAGGTCTCGCAGGGTTGGCGGAACTTTCCAGTGGGAGCGGACGTGCTGGGACGGGCCGAATTGGGGAGAAATGGGCTACTCAACCTGGATCAAAGCCCCCAGGGCGTCAGCGCCAGATGCGGGCGATCGAGGCTCCCTGATTCCCTTGGTCGGGCGTGCGGTGGTAGCCCACCAACAAGAGCTTGTGGTTTCCGGGGTTCATCAGCTTCACCCCATAGTTCTGGAACGAGGTTCCCGGTGCAACCCTCCGGCGGAGCACTCCGTTGGCTCCAAAGTCGCTGGCAATAGTTCCGTCGAGGTTGAACTTCAAGAGAACCATTGCCCATCCACTTCCGTCGATATCCGAAGAGGTTCCAAAGGCGTAGAGGCCGTCTTCGGTCGCCAGGCATCCCTCTGGGAGCGCGTCGGTCCTTAGCCCTGGAACCTCCTTGGTGAAAGTGCCATAGGTCGAGTCAAGCGTTCCGTCCGATGCCCGAAAGCGAATGAGACGAAAGTTCGTGCCTACCGCACCACAGACGTAGATCATGTCCGTTAGGCCCGCTGCTGCTCCGTAAGGAACCATGTTGTCTGCGTCGCCAAGATTGGAACGGCCCCCAGTTCCGAACCCGGTATCAATCTTGCCGTCCTTCAATAGGCGGACTGCGAAGTATGCCCCGCCACGGAATCGGCTTCCAACAAGGAAATCCGCAGTCGTTGTTTCGACGACCTCTACTGGTACACCAGGGACTCCCCGGGTCAGGCCTCGGTCCTCTCCCCAACCTCCCGGAGCGAGACGGGTAAGTTGGTCAGATGCAAGTAGAACCCATCCCGTGCCGGCACCTTCTTGCTCGGCGGTGAACGTGAAGTCCGTGCCGCGGAAGGACCTCATCCGCGCCGGTGAGCCGATCAAGCCAATGATGTTGGCGGGAACGGGAAAGACTGGAGATCCCTCAATGGACGCCACGACTCTTCCGTCGCCTCGGGCGTGGAGGCCGCGCACGGTGCCAACGGTGTCGGCTGCTACCGGAATCGTGAGGCTCCCACCATTGCCGAACGTGTTGGCGGAGCTCCCATTGCTGTCAAACTTCGCAATGTATGGAGATTGCGTTGTCCTACGCAGGACGCCACCCACGTAAATGTTGCCGACCGGATCCAGTGAGGCACTCGCCACCTCGAGTCCGGGCTCCCTTTGAATCACCATCCCGCCGACGCCAAACGACTCGTCGAGCTCACCAGGCTTGCCGAAGACGTCCAGTTTGGTGACTCCCGTTCCGGTGCTTCTTCCACCGCGCAGGACCACGCGTACTTTCAAATCGGTCGGAGCCGTTTTCGCCGTGGCGGTGGCATTGAGCTCAATGGTCCCAGTTCCTGCGGCCACGTCGACGTTCATCGCTCCAAACGTGACGCCGTCGAGCTTTGGCGAAAACTCGGCTTCGAGGTTGGCTGGGCCTTCGTCTTTTCGTGCTCCGCCCACGGTGAGCTTCACGACGACCGAGCCTCCACGACGGAGCTCGGCGGTCTTGTCGATGACGAGGGTCGGCGCGGTTTCGAGGCTTGCTTCGGCTGGGGGCGGTGGAGGCCCGCCGTCCTGGATGGGCGAGCTCGCGTCCGGGGCTTCGGAGCCCGCTCCGAACGTGGTGCAGGCATCTTGTCCAAGGGCCGCAAGGAGTCCGAACGTCAGTGAAAACCCACCCACCCACCGCGCAGTTCCGGTTCGCATGGCCGTTTCGTAGCATGAATTTGGCCCTTGGCTACATTCGACCACTATGCCCGACGTATGTGGCCAGAGCGTCCTGCACGCGCATCGGAGCCATGCCGCTCGGCGGACGGCGGTTCTCCGTGCAGTGGGGCGTCAGCCGTCGCGGAGCAGGCGCTCCGGCAGCTTGCCGTGGGCCATATTCCTCGCCTCTTCTTCGGTGAGAAAGACATCCGGGCCAAGGCGAACCGAGCCGTCGAGCGCGAGCTGTTCGAGCTCGTCTGGCTCGGCGTCGAAGCTCGAGACGCTCTTGCCGAGCAGGTGGTCGAGCGGGCCTGCGGGCGTGGAAGGCGAGAGTGGCACGGGCTTGAAGCAGGTCGGGCGCTCCTCCTTGGGGCGTTCCCCGGGCATGAAGAGCCGTTGAACCGTGGTGACGAACGCAGGGTCGTGGTCGAAACCGGCGAAGGCCGTGGTGACGTGGTAGTGCATGCCCGCCTTTTTGCGAGCTTCGGGCCAACACGAAGTGCCGTGTTTTATAGGGTTCTACGTCGCCGCGCGGGTGACCCGGACGGATTTCGGGGTGTCCTGGCCGCCCTCGCCCGGACAGGGGCTTACCAACGCCGAGTCTTGGCCTTCGCGCTGGCGAGCGTGCAGGTGACCACGGGCCTGACCTCTCGCGAGGGGGACTCGAGCCGGGTCACCACCTCCACCGACGTGCGGGAGGGGACTTTGACTTCCACGGGGGCAGGATCGACCTCCGTGGCGACGGAACACTTCGCATCGGCGGAGCAGGCGCTGTCGAGATGAACGACGTGAGCGTACCCGTAGGCTCCGAGCCGTGCTTCCCCCGAGACACGAAGGCAGCTCGGGACAGGGGGCTCGGTGCCAGCGTTCGCGTCGGACGGTGCTGCGAGCGAGAGCGCCGCCACTGCGATTCCCGCCGAAGTACCGAGAGCGCGAAAACCCGTCGAAACCGATCCGTTTCGCACCATGACTGCAGTGTGGGGCCGCCCGCCTCGAAACGCCAGCCGCGCGGCCGCTCGCTGCGGACCATCGCCCTCGCAGCCCAAGCCTCCTCAGCAAGTGCTCAGGGCAAGTCGAGGCACGTGTGCAGGCCGCCGTTTCGCGATCCATGCCTTTCGTGTCGGGAAGCGAGCATCAAAGGTGCCCGATGCAGGCGCGGACGGTTCCTCGTGTGGTGCCTCGCGCCGAATTCCTCGCGCTCAAACCGATGGCACATGCCGTGCTGGATGGAGGGCATGTCGTATTCGGGTCCTGACGCCACGTCTCCACGCGATCGCCCCCTCGAGGCACGGCGCCACCGCGTCGACGCTTTCGTCGGCGCCGCTCTCTTTGCTTGGGAGGAGGTCGCATGAGCGCGCGGCCGCTCGGCACACGCCTGTCCTTTCGTGACGCGGTCGTGAGCTTCGGACGTCGCTTCCTCGCGCTTCGACGCGGTATCTCGTTTCTTGGCAGGGTCTCAGGGGAAGCCTCGTCGTTCTCGGGGTACCGAGGTGGAGGGAGCGACAGGCCGACCGTTCGGGGGAAACGGTTTGTCATGCCGCCGAAAGGCCGCCTTGCACGGAGGAGCGCATGAGCCACGGGTTTGCACCGGAAACACCTATCGAGCCATTCGGTCCGCCGTTCGACCACGGCCAAGAGGCGCTCACACGGGGACGTGGCTGTTCGCCCGTCGAGCTCGAGTCGATGCGCAAGCTCTATCTGGCAGGCCATATCGATGCCGCGCTGGAGGTCGCCGATCGTGTGCGACAGCGGATGCTCATCGCGCTCGATGCCGTGCCTATCGTCACCGTCGCGGCCGAGGAGCTCGTTCGGCTTCCGCTCGAGCCGCGTGAAGCATTCCTCCTCACTCGAGTCGACGGCGTTTCGAACGTCGCACGATTGCTCGAAGTGGCTGCGATGCCCCGCGAGGAGGTCTTCGTCCTCCTGGAGCGCCTGATCGCGGTGGGAGCGCTCGGTCTTGCTTCGCCTGCCGACGAGCCGACGAATCGAGTCTCTCAACCTCCGCCGACAAGCATCGACTGAACGCGCCGCTCGCGCGAGACTCCTTAGGCGTCCAGTCGAAATGGGTGTGCCATACCGGGGTGAGGGAGGCCTTCCCTTCGAGGTCACGCCTCGAGCGACAGAAACTTTCGCTGCAATGTCTTCGCTTCCGATGCGAAGCGCACGGTCACTTTGGCCTCGTCGCCTTGGCCGTCGATCTTCTCGATGACGCCTTGGCCGAACTTCTTGTGGCTTACCTTGGCCCCGGCGGCAAAGCTTGGAGCTTGTGGCGCGAGCTCGGGTTTGGGGAGTCGCTCGTCGAAGAGCTCGATCATTCGATTGGCTTCGTTCGGCTTCACGAACCAAAGCATCTTGGCCAAATCGCGAGGAGTGTTTCCGGCGTCGTCTTTGGCCAACGGATCGAGGCCACGGGCAAGCAAAAGCTCGACGATTCGGGGAGAGGTCGCGCAAACGGCAAAATGGAGGAGAGAGACGCCTTCGACCCAGCCGGTTTGCGCGGCGTACGTTCCTCGGTAATCGGCCAAATCGGCTGCCGCTTCGATGGCGGCGGTCGCGAGGTCGAGCTGGCCCGTGGCGATGGCAAACTGGACATCCATGGCCCGCTCCGCGCGGCCGCCGTGGGCCACGATCCGGTCGATCGCGCTGCGGTCTTTGGGCGCGAGGAACATGGCAATGATTTCTTGGGTTTGCGTGGAGTCCCGACGCGTGGAGATGCGCGCGAGGTATTCCGCATCCAACGTTCGCCGAGCGTGGATGAGGTGGCTCCCGAGGATGCTCGACGCAAGCTCCTTCTTGCCAATCTCGAGAAGACGCTCGAGCATCGTGAGCGAAGCCTTTTTTTGCTTCGCGTCGTGGTACTGGAACCGGTCCGCCACGGCACCTGCGGCAAGGCACAAATCGGTGTGAGGCGGGTTGTCGAGAAGCGCCTCCTCGAGGGCCTCCGGGTCCAGCGCCCGAATGGCCACAAGCACAGGAGGGGATACCCATTCGGGCTGCGGCTCGGTCTCGGTGGAAATGTCCTCGACGCGCGAGTGCACTCCAACCGACCGCAAGTCACGGTGGGCGTGGTGCACGCGTGTGATCTCGGCGAGCGCTCGTCGTCCTAGCGCCTCGTACGCGGAGACGAGGAGACGTGTGCAGTCCTCACGCGTTGTATCCCGGTCGGCATGGTGGAGCTCGAGGCCGAGCACGAGAGCGAGTCCAGGTTTTCCCTCCGTGAGGTCGGACTCCGCACGGGCTATCCAGTCGTGGACCACCGGCGCATCCTCGACATAGAGCTTCCAGCGCTCGTAGCCAGACGGCAGGTCGGCGGGCATCGTGAATCCGGGGACGAAGGCGCCGACGCCGCCGTGGGCGAGCTCGATTCGTGACGTGGGTGGGGACGGAATGCCCTCTGCGATGCGCGCGCGTTCTTCGAGGTCCCGCAGAGCGTCCAGATAGCCCACGAGTGCGCGCACGCGGCGCTTGTCGTCGGCGTCGAGCCCTTCACGTTGCGAGACCTTCGACCGAATGGACGCGAGGAGGGTCTTTTGCTCCGGGTAAACGACCCCATCGTCGCGTGCCCAGCCATGGGACACGAGGGGGGGAAGCTCGTTCGGATCGTCGTAGTAGAGCCCCCAATGGCTTCCGTCGCCGTCGCCGCTGACCATCGTGACGAATTCGGGCGGATCCGACCGGAACCGGCCTTCGAGTCGAGCGTCGAGCGTGGCCACGCGCTCGGGCTCGTCCGGCGCGAGCCAGTTGAACCATTCCGAAAAGCCGAAAAGGCTGCACGGGCATAGGGCTCGTTCTTCGCGCGATAGACCGAGGAAGAAGGCAGCCGCGTAAAGCACATGGCGCGGAAGACGCATTCCGTAGGCGGCATGAAAGCGCCGCGCGACCTCGGGAAAGCGCTCTTCGGCGGCGGCGAGCGCTGCGGCTCGAGCCTCGCGGGCGACACGACCGTCCAAAGGAAGGTGAAGCTCGGTTGCCATGATCGCTCCTCGTACGCCAAACGTGTGGCGCATCTTCCTTGGGTGCTCTTCGTTCGGCTCGAAACAGCGTCGTTCCGGCTACCGGTAGGGCACGTCGCTCTTCTTTGCGTGTTCCTTCATGCGGTGCTCTTTGCCGCAGACTTTGCGATGAACGAGCTCGTCGCAGACCTTGCAGTTTCGGGCTTCCTCCGCGATGACAAACCGTACTCCGCAGTGGACGCACGGAGCTCCGACGATACGCTCTTCGATCGGTGGGCGGTGCCAGCGCGGATCGTCGGCCGGAGGAATGGGTGAGCTCGTGGTGCCGCCTTCGCGCGAGCGAATGACGAAGAACGCGACACGAATGCCGAGTGCGACCACGCCAGCAAGAACGACGATCTCGGAGCTCACGCCAACGAGAATACGAACGTCGGGGCCAGAGTGTCGAACGAGAAGGCATTCAAGCTGCGCCCTCCGCGAGCCCCCCACAAAAACAATCGCCGCGACGCGGCGTGGGCGCGTCGAGCGTGCCTTCCTCGCCTCGGTCGCGCCGCCGTGCTTCGTTTTCTCTGGCGTACGTTCGTGTACGTTCGTGTCTCATCCTGCCGAGGCGGTGGCCGGAATACGTTCGAGGCGAGCGGGCACGGACTTGTGCCACGGAGTACCCACGAAGCGGTCGCGATCCTCGACCGACGTGAGGTCGTTCGGGGCCACTCCCGTGGTCGAGTCGCCTTGCTCGTTCGGATACGAGAGCCCGAGTCCGTTCGGTAGCGAGATATGCCCGCGCTGCATGGTGTCGGACTCCTCGAACGCCACGATGGCCGAGCCGCGTTTCGTGGTGATGCGCACGGATTCGCCTGGCACGAGCCCGAGCTCGCGCGCGTCCTCCGGGGCGATGCGGAGGGCTCCTTGTGCGTCTTTCTTTCGCCACGACGGATCGCGAACGATGGTGTTGGCCGTGAAGGAACGGCGCTCCCCGGCGGACAGCACGAAAGGGTACGCTGCGTTTTCGACCGGCACTTCGGCCAGTACGGCGCGCAGCTCGTCGAGCAAGTCGGACTGTGCGAGATGAAGCTTTTTGTCCTTCGTGCCGATTCGACCCAGAACGCTCTCCCATTCGTCGACGGCGAAAATAAGGCCCGAAGGACTCGCGAGAATGGCCTCGAAGAGGGAAATGGCGGCCTCGAAAGGGCTTCCCGTGAATCCCGCACGTGCCAGAGACTCGGGAAAAGCCATGGCATGGCGCAGGGCAAGTCCGAAGACGACGGCGCCCTCACGGAGCTCCTCCGGCAAGTCCATCGTTCGGTAAAGGACGACGGGCGCTTGCGGCGCAAGTCGGGAGTCGCCCATCACGTTCGTCATGAAGACCTGCAGATAGGCCAAAAGCCCGGCTTTTGCCGCTTCGCGGAGCGGAGCCAGATCGGCTTCGGTCACTGCACCGAGCGCCTCCGCCAGGCGCGCGTGGATCTCGGCCTCGGACAGTGGGCCTTCCGGCGGGCCAAAAAGCCTCGGACGTAGGTGGAAGTAGTTTTCGGGAAACTCGAAGTTGAAGAAGGTGGCTTCGGCCTTCTCGAACTGCGTGGACGCCGGAAGTACGTAATGCGCAAGCTTCGCCGTCTCGGTCATGGCCACGTCGATGACCACCAACGTGTCCAATGCCGACAGCGCCTCGCGCGTCCGAGGAGAGTCGGCGAGGGAGTGGGCCGGATTGGCCGCTTCCACGATCATCGCGCGGTAGCGCTTCGGATGCTCCGTCAAGATTTCTTCGGTGATGACATTGCACGGAACGAGACCCGAGATGATGGGCGCGCCGACGACAGGGCTCGTTTTCCCCGAGGCCCCGCCCGCAATGGGCACGAGGGTCATCGGTATGTAGTGCGAGCCTTTCTTTCCCAGATTGCCCGTGAGGGCGATGAGCCATCGATGAAGGTAGCTCACCACCGTGGACGCGCGGTTCATCTGGACGCCGAGGTCCTCGAAGCTTGCCATGGCCCGAGCCTTCGCGAGGACGCGTGCCGTTTTTCGGATGAGCGCTTCGTCCACTCCGCTCTTCTTCGAGCAACTGGCGACGTCGATGCCGCGAAGCTCGGCAAGGACGGGCTCGACGTCTACGGCATGGCTCGCCAAAAAGGCGTGATCGACGAGGTCTTCCTGCACGATTACGCCGAGGATGGCCGAGAGCAGCTCCGCGTCGCGACCCGGCCTTACCTGGAGGTGGATATCGGCAAGCTCGGCCGTTTCGGTGCGGCGCGGATCGATCACGACGAGGGTGCGCGCCGGATCTTTGGCAATCTCTTTCAGGGTGACCCGAGCTCGCGGAATCGAGTGCGAATGCCAAGGGTTCTTGCCCAGGAAAAGAGCCACTTCGCAGTGCTCGAAGTCGGCACGTGTGACCGCCCCGAAGACCCGATCGCTCACCCAAAACTCGCCAGTCTTCTCCTGGGCGAGTGCGCTCGATCGGTAACGGGAGCCCAGAGTCCTTCGGGTGGCCGTGGCGTAGGCGCCCGGCAGGTGATTGCCTTGTCCGCCCCCGCCATAATAGAAAATGGTGTCGCCTCCATGGGTGTCGCGCACCGCCGCGAGTCGGGCGGCCACCTCCCGAATCGCGGTGTCCCAGGAGATGGCCTCGAACGTGCCGTCGGCCTTTCGGCGAAGCGGCGTGGTGAGGCGGTCCTTCCCATTTTGGTAGTGGTCGAGGCGGTGCGCTTTTTCGCACGCATAACCGCGGGATGCCGGGTGGGCCTTGTCTCCGCGTAGCCGAACCAGGTGGCGCTCTTCGACTTGGACCTCGAGACCGCAGTTGCACTCGCAGAGAATGCACGCCGACCGTTTCCATTCGTTCGAGGACATGGTTCGAGCGTCGACGGTTTGCAGCCGCGAAGCAAGTCCCGCTTTTGTGGCCAAGGTCGCCGCCGACTCCTGGAGCGCTTCTTCGCGTGAACCGCTAGCATCGTGGTGTGAAGCCCCGACATGCCCTGCTTTCTGTGCTTCTTTTTGCCTGTCGCGGCGCAGCACGGCCTGAGGAGCACGTGGTCGAGCCTTCCTCTGCCGCGGTTGCACCTACGGTCGTGCCCGTTCCGTCGGGGACGAGCCTTGCGAAACTACCGAACGGTTCCGGCGTGGACGCCAGCCCGGCCGTCGTCGATCTGCGACCTCGATGCGAAGCTCTCGGCGGAAAATGCGTCGGCCCGGCTGCGATTCGCGCGAATCCAAAGGCCCCTTGTCCATCGGGAATGCACCGTGTGGACGACGTCAACGCGGTGGGGGCACCGCCTCCAACGAGTCCGGCATGCTTCGGTATTCGAACGGGTGAAGAGGCCTGCTGCCTATTCAACCCTCGGTGAGCCTCGGGTCGTGCCCGTGGGCTCGAACGAGTGAATCGTGGCCGTGCCTTTTCTCGCGCGGACGATACGAAGCGCCACCACGTCATTCGTTCGCGAGCGCACGGCGAGATCGAGCACGACGTCCTGTCGCGGGGTAAAGGACCGACGCGTGGTTCCTACGATGTTCGGAAACGGAATGTCCGCTATCGCCGTGCGGACCATCTTGCCTTCGACTTCGCCGGGAAGCAGCGCATTTGCGCGGAGTCGGGCGAGCACCGTCGCGCCGTCTTCCCGCGAGCGTGGAATCGGGAACGGCGCGTCGCGAAAGAAGACCCACTGAACCGCCCACTGCGAACGAGCTCCGTAGGCCCGGGCCAGAACGGTGGCGGGGATGTCGTCGACATCGGTTTCGGCACACTTGGCGATGGCTGCCGGGCGAAGCACGCCATAACGCGTCGCCAAGGCGATCGCGGCTTCGGATTGGGCATGTTCTGCGCAAAGCGTCTCGAGGAGCCCGAGGTCTTCGTCCCGAGGGAGCGCGCTATGTTCGAGTGCCATGCCTACGAGCTCGTCGTACCCCCACCCGAGCAGCGAACGGAGCGCATCGGCGTTTTTGTCGAACCACTCATGGGCATGAAACTCGAGACCTTTTCCCACGATCGGGGAGAGCGCTCGTTTCGACCGGCTCCTGGCTTCGAGCACCCGAAGGGTCCACCGTTCGAGGAGCTCACGCTCGCGAAGCTCGTCCACCACCGTGCTCAAGAAGGCGTCCGCGACGCCCGGGTTCTTTTCGTCGCAGCGGGCGAGCTCGGCCAGCAGGTCTGGCATGGGGGGAAGTGCCGAGGGGGCCGTTTTCCATAGGGCCCCAATGCCGGCGGCGCTTGCTGCGCGAACGCTCGGCTCGGAGGATTCCAGGTCCGCGTGGAGGTCGGTCCATGTAGGCACGAGGACACCTTAGCAGGCGTGCCGTTGGTGGGGAGGACGAGCCCGGCGCCATTTTTGTGACGGTTCGTCGGCACGCCAAGTGCATTGGTATCGAATGGGGGGTTGGCGTGTGTTGCAGAAATCCTGACTGCCTATTGATTCACTGCACCCAACCAAAGAAAGCGTCGAATCCGCTTGGAAGCATACGCCTGGCTTGTTCGACGATGAACCGATCTAGGGGGCGAACACGATGAGTCACACTGCCGAGCAACCGAACCGAACGCGTGAACCCAACCCGAGGCTCGTTCGAGACGAGAACGGCGAAGAGCTTGGGAAGATGCGCCAACTTCTTGACGCTGCGCCCGCAAACGTCATGTATTGCGACACGGACCTCGTCATTCGCTACATGAACGCGAGCTCGCGCAAGACGCTCGAGACGCTCGAAGCGCACCTCGCGGTGCCGGCCAGCAAGATGATTGGCGCCACGATCGATGTCTTTCACAAGAATCCGTCGCACCAGCGTCGGATGCTCTCGGACCCGCGCAATCTCCCGCACAGTGCACGAATCAAGGTGGGGCCGGATACCCTCTCGCTCAACGTGTCGGCGATGAACGATCCTGCCGGTCGCTATGTCGGAGCCATCCTAACTTGGGAGGTGCTTACCGAGCGCCTCAAGGTGGAGGCTCGGGCCGTGGAGAGCGAGGCGCAGCTCGCCGCCCTCGACCGCTCGCAAGCGGTCATCGAGTTCGACGTCGATGGGACCATCCGAACGGCGAACGAGAACTTCCTCCGGACGCTCGGCTACACGCTCGACGAGGTCAAGGGGCGTCACCATCGCATGTTCGTCGAGGCAGCCCACGCCGGCTCGAACGAGTACGCCGCGTTTTGGCGTGACCTCGCTTCTGGGCGCTTCCAAACGGACGAGTACAAGCGCATGGGCAAGGGTGGCAAGGAAGTCTGGATTCAGGCTTCGTACAACCCCATCCGCGATGCCCAAGGCAAGGTCGACAAGATCGTCAAGTTCGCGACCGACATCACGGCGAACAAGCTCCAGACTACGGACTACGCAGGTCAAATCGCGGCCATATCCAAGTCCCAGGCCGTGATCGAGTTCGAGATGGACGGCACCATCCGCCACGCGAACGAGAACTTTCTCCGCGCGCTGGGGTATTCGCTCGCCGAAGTGAAGGGCCGTCATCATCGCATGTTCGCGGAGCCGGTCTTCGCCTCCAGTCCTGCGTACGCGCATTTTTGGTCCGAGCTGAAGGCCGGCAACTTCCAATCCGGTGAGTTCAAGCGCATCGCCAAAGGCGGCAAGGTGGTCTGGATTCAGGCCTCGTACAACCCGATCCTCGACACGAACGGACGTCCCTTCAAGGTCGTCAAGTACGCGTCGGACGTCACCGCAATGCGCGAAATGGTCGCGAACGTGGCTCAGAACGCGACGGCGCTCGGGGCGGCCTCCGAAGAGCTCTCGGCCGTCAGCAAGCAAATGACCGGGAACGCCGACGAGACCACCTCGCAGGCCAACGTGGTATCCGCCGCCGTGGAGCAAGTGAACAGGAACATCCAAACCGTGGCCACGGGCACGGAAGAGATGTCGGCGAGCATTCGCGAAATTGCCAAAAACGCCGCCGACGCCGCCCGCGTGGCCACTTCCGCGGTGAAGGTTGCAGAGACCACGAACGCCGTCGTCGGAAAGCTCGGCGAGAGCAGCGCGGATATTGGCAAGGTCATCAAGGTCATTACCTCGATTGCCCAACAGACGAACCTGCTCGCATTGAACGCCACCATCGAAGCTGCGCGTGCCGGAGAAGCGGGCAAAGGCTTTGCCGTGGTTGCGAACGAAGTCAAAGAGCTCGCCAAGGAGACGGCCAAGGCAACCGAGGACATCAGTCAGAAGATCGAGACGATTCAGGTCGATACGCGCTCCGCGGTGGCCGCCATCGGCCAGATTGGAACCATCATTCACCAAATCAACGACATTCAGAGTACCATCGCCAGCGCCGTCGAAGAGCAAACCGCCACGACCAACGAAATTAGTCGCAACGTCGCCGACGCGGCCCGGGGGTCGGTCGAAATCGCCCAGAACATCAGTGGGGTAGCGCGGGCCGCGCAGAGCACTTCCGCGGGTGCGAGTGACACGGAACGCGCTTCGGCCGCCCTCGCACGGATGGCCACGGAGCTCCAGCAACTGGTATCGTTCTTCAATACCTGATAGGCAGCGCGGCACGGTGCTCGAGTCGATGGAGACGTCCGGGGAATTCGTGGTTCCCACGTTCGTATTCAAGATCGGCGGGCACCGAGCCAATGACCGTAGTTTGGATTCTTCGTTGCGTTCGGCACCAAAGGCAGATAGGCACTTTTGGTGCCGCTCTCGCGCCGTCCGCGCGCTGGGCGCAACATGTTCGCGGGCTCGGGCTCGGGCTCGGGCTCGGCCGGCGATCGGCACGTCGACATCCTTTCATGCAACGCGCCGGTGTTCGGCGCCGGGCAGCGCTCACGGTTTCGAGCGTGGGAAACCAAGAGATTCGACCTCCGGTGGCGTCAGGAATGGAGGTTCTCGGCGAAAGGTGACACGGTGCTTGCGACTGCGAGACTCCATGCCACACCGTGAACGCCATCGAACAGAGCGAATTGGTTGGCTACGTGCGGCCGTGATGGGGGCGAACGACGGAATCGTATCGACCGCGAGCCTTATCTTGGGCGTAGCCGCCGCCCATGCGACGAGCCACGCCATTTTGGTCGCAGGGGTAGCCGGGTTGGTCGCCGGAGCGATGTCGATGGCGGCTGGTGAATACGTTTCGGTAAGCTCCCAGGCCGACACCGAGCAGGCCGACCTCGCCCGTGAGCGCAAAGAGCTTGCGTCCGATCCGGCTGGCGAGCTCGACGAACTGACGGCCATCTACGTCGAGCGTGGACTCGACCCGTCGCTTGCGAGACAGGTCGCGGAGCAGCTCACGGCGCATGGCGGTTTGGCGGCCCATTCCCGTGACGAGCTGGGCACTTCCGAGTTGCTCGTTGCGAGGCCTGTCCAAGCGGCGCTCGCCTCGGCCGGCACGTTCGCCGTTGGCGCGGCGCTACCCCTCGTCGCAGGGGTCGTTGCGCCTGGGGCCTATCTCGCCCCGCTCGTTGCGGGTGCGTCCTTGGTTTTTCTCGCGATTCTGGGCGGTTTGGCGGCATTCGTCGGGGGGGCCAGCGCGCCGAGAGGGGCGATCCGAGTGACTTTTTGGGGTTCGCTCGCGATGGCCCTAACGGCTGGCGTTGGAGCGTTGTTCGGAGCGGCCGCGTGAGATTTCTGGCACCGCCGAGAGGTGAGCAAAGGACACACTCAACCGTTGACACGAAGCTCGACCAGCGTCGGCGCCAATCGACGGCAAACCACATCCCTCCTGGCCGCAATGCGGTGCTCATGCTACCCCGCATGCCATGGCGGTTCGAGACGACGTGAAACCGAAGAAGTCCATCCTCCTCTCGGGAACCTTGTCGCTGCTTTTCGGACCGCTCGGGTGGCTCTATGCGGCCCCCTGGCAGGTCGCCATTCCTGCGGCCGCGATCCACGTGCTCATCGCCGGCGTCCTTCCCCAGGTCATCGCGGTCTACATCCTCGGGCTCTTCGCACCCATCAGCGCGATTGGCGGAATTCTCTACGCGCTCGGGTTCAACATGGCCGGTGAGCGCACGCCGATCTTTGGCAAAGATGCCGAATCGAAGAAGCTGCTTCAACGTCGCTGAGCCAAAGTCCGTGGGATGCGGTTTTTTTTGCGGCGGAGTCGGTCGCGGTTGGGAGTAGGACGCTCCGCTCCTGGACCGACCAGCGCAGCGTTGGACCCATCCGAAGGCCTAACCCCAGGGGAGCATCTGCGGCCCCCACGTTCTTCCCAAATCACGCTACCCTCTCGCGCTCCCGTGTCTCTCTCCCCCGGCCAGACCTTTGCCCGCTACATCATCGAGCGAGAGCTCGGCCACGGCGGCATGGGGCGCGTGTTCCTTGCGACCGATACGGTCTTGAAGCGGAAAGTCGCGCTGAAAGTGCTTCTTCCCGAGCGCATGGAGGGCGAAGGTCCGGCACGGTTCGAGCGCGAAGCGAGCATGGGGGCCCTGGTCACCCACCCGAATATCGTGGCCGTCTACGACTACGGAACGGCCGAGGGGCGCTCGTTCATTGCGATGGAATACGTAGAAGGGGAGACCCTCTCGACCTACATCAGCGACACCACGATTCCTCTCGGCAAGCGTCTCGTGTGGATCTTGGATGCGGCCCAAGCGCTCGTCGAAGCCCACGACCACGGCCTCGTTCACCGCGACATCAAGCCGTCGAACATCATGGTTGCACGCGGTGGCATGGTGAAAGTCCTTGATTTTGGCCTCGCCAAGCGACCGCTTACCGAAGACCCCGGAGCGTTTCGTACGCTCGAAGGGCGCGTTCTGGGCACTCCCCGCTACATGGCGCCGGAGCAAATCGCCGGTCTCAAGATTTCGCCGCGCACCGACCAGTATTCGCTGGGAGTCGTGGCGTACGAGCTCTTGACCGGTCAGCACCCGAACGGCGCAAATGGGCGGGTCGATCCGCCGAAGCTTCTCACCGAGATCGACCGAACGTTCCCATTTCGGCTCGCGGTGTTGGTCGCCCGCATGCTCGCGAAGCGCCCAGAAGATCGCTTCCCGTCGATGCACGAGGTGAACGCCGAGATCGAGCGCATCGTCGCCGACGTGGCTCCCGAGAGCCTCGCTCGCGACACCGAGCCCCATGCGGATGCCAGCGTCGCGCTGGCGGATCGCACGACCGATCCCGGAGGTGCACGGCGTATGGTCACTCTTCCCATTGCCACACCCGAAGCGCCGCCCACCGTGAAGCCCGCTGGCCGGGCCACCGCCTTTCTTGGATCGCCCTCTCCCGCACCAAAGCCGAACGACATGACCGTACCGCCCGGCGCTCCGCCTCCACGCATTCCGCCCGGAAAAACCCTGCCTTCCCCCGGTTCGGATCCCCCTCCGCAACACGACGGCTTTCGGCAACAGGTCGGCGACGGAACCTTGCGCTCCGCCAACGAGCCGAATGGCAAGCCCCTTGGTCATGCCGTAGACGAAGCTGCGCGGCAGGCGCTTGCCGTGCAACGCGACCGCGGCGTTGGCCTCTCGCCACCACCGCCCTCGCAGGCCGTCGTTCTTGTGCCCTCGTCGATGGGAGGCACGGCGACTTGGTCCAAATCCATGTGGCTCACCGTCATTGCCGTGGGCATCGTCGGAGTGCTCGCCGGAGCCCTGCTCGCGGGTTGGGTCATGACCTCCGCCTCGCCCACTCCGCCACCGGCCCCGAAGGCGCTCCCGCCCGGCTAGGCAGCGTATTGCCTCGAAGCACGCCACGCCCATCACGCCCGCCACGCCCGTCACGCCCGCCACGCCCGTTCACGCTGCGCACATGCGCGTGCCGTGACGAAGCCGAGGGCCCGCAGACCTTGAACCCGATAGACACCCTTAACAAACCCGACAGACCGTGGTAGCGCACAAGGCCTCATTTCCCCGGAGGATTTCGATATGACCGCGACGAACGGACAGCCCATCACGATGGGCGCTGGCATGAAGCTCAACGTCCCGGACCACCCCATCGTCCC
>JAYUKI010000245.1:0-1555 GCA_043764595.1 Myxococcales bacterium
GCCGCACGCTTCCTGAAAGACTCGGAAGAATACTGGCCCTTCGAGGGCGACGACTGGCCCGACGAATACGTCGGCGGTGAGGGGCTCCGATGAGGCGCGTGCCGCAGACGCCGTTCCGGGCGTGCCACTCGCTTCTCGCTGCGTTCGTGGCGTTCGCGGCGTTGGCTGCGCCGTCCGCGAAGGCCGCGCCCACGGACAAAAAGCCTCCGGCCACCGCGCCGTCGGCGAGCACGTCCATCGTCACGACTCCGTCGGCCGCACCCACCACCAGCGTGAAAGCCGCGGACGAACGCACCATTTCGGCCGGTCCGACCAAGCGTCCCGTAGGCCGGGCAGGGCGGGCCGACGGCGCAAAGCGTCCCGATCTTCGCGGCCCGCGTCTTCCGGAAGAAGTTCGCGCGCGGCTGCGCGTGCAGCTCGATGCCCGTGTGGAGCGCGATCTCACCGAGATTCGCGGCCTCCGCAAAGAGGCCATGGGTCTCTTGACCACGTTCATCGCGGAGACTCCGAAAGAGGCCCGCGAGATGCCCGAGGCCTTGATGCGCCTCGGGGAGCTCACCTGGGAAACCGAGCGCGAAGCCGTCGTCGAGCGCTTCCGCGAGTGGGAAAAGAAGCCGCAAGACTCCCGTGGGCCCGCGCCCGATCCGAACTACGCGCCGGCTCGTGCGCTTTTCGCGCGCGTGCTCCGGGAATACCCCACGTTCGCCCAATACGACCTCGCCCTCTACGTCGACGGCTTTCTCGCCACCGAACAAGGCAAGCTCGAAGAAGCTCAAGCGCGCTTCGATCGCATCCTTCGCGATCACCCGAATTCACGCTTCGTGGCCGACGCCCACATGTCCCGCGCCGAGCTCCTGTTCGGGCTCAAGTCGGACTACCCCGGAGCGCTCGCCGAATACGAAGAAGTCCTGAAGCACAAGGACAGCGAGCTTTATGGATTGGCCCTTTTCAAGAGCGCGTGGTGCCTCTGGCGCATGGGCCGCACGGAGGACGCCGCCAAGCGGTTCGTAGGCGTTTTCGAGGTCACCGACTCCGACAAAGTCCAAGGCGCGACCAAAAAGAAGCAGCTCGACGAGCTCCAAGCCGAGGCCCTGAAGTACCTGGTCGAGGTCTTCACCGAAGACGAAAAGAACACCGCTTCGGACGTGTACGGATTCCTCACCAAGATTGGCGGGGACAGGTTTGCCGGAAAAGTCGTTCGCGCGCTGGCCACGCAGTTTTACGATCAAGCCCACTACGAACGCGGCATCGAAGCCTACGAGCTCTTGCTCAAGCTCGAGCCCACGAATCCTGACGCGGGTCGCTGGGTGCTTCAAATTGCGGACGGCTACGCCACCCTCGAAGATTGGGCGAAGCTCAGGGCCACCTACGCGCGCGCCCTCTCGGGCTACACGGCGGGAAGCTCGTGGTCCAAGACCCAGGGCGATCCACAGAACGTGGCCGAGACCACGAAGCAAATCGAGACCCAGCTCCGCGAGCACGCGCTCCAGCTCCACGCGAAGGCCCAAAAGGACAAGAGCCGCACCGAGTTCGAAGGAACGTCGGGCCTCTACGA
>JAYUKI010000246.1:0-5134 GCA_043764595.1 Myxococcales bacterium
TCGTGACCTGCCTCGCGGAAGAGCGTCGCGAGCGCGCCCATGCCCGTTCCCGACACCCCCACGAAGTGAGCTTTCATGTCATCCCTTCACGAACGTGAATGTCTCGTCTTTCACGTCGACGTGCACCACGGCGCCCGGCGGATAGCCTCCCGCCAGGATTTCTTCGGCGAGTGGGTCTTGCACGTTCTTCAAGATGGCGCGCTTGAGCGGCCTCGCGCCGAACGCGGGCTCGTACCCAAGATCGACGAGGCGCGTCTTGGCGGCCACGGAGAGGTCGAGCTTGAGCTCGCGATCCACCAGCAATTTCTCGAGCCGAATCAACTGGATGTCGACGATGCCGGTCAGATCCGTCTTCGACAGTGGGCGGAAGATGATGACGTCGTCGATTCGGTTCAGGAACTCGGGGCGGAGGAAATTCTTGAGCTCGTCGCGCAGGACCTCGCGCAGGGCGTCGCGGCCTTCGGCCGACTCGAACAGCTTCGGATCCGTCTCGAGGATGCGTTGCGAGCCGATGTTGCTCGTCATGATGACGACGGTGTTCGAGAAGTCCGCGGTGCGGCCACGACCGTCGGTCAGGCGACCGTCGTCGAGCACCTGGAGGAGCAAGTTGAAGACGTCGGCGTGGGCTTTCTCGACCTCGTCGAAGAGAAGCACGCTGTACGGCTTGCGACGAACGGCCTCGGTCAAGAAGCCACCTTCTTCGCTGTCGACGTAGCCCGGCGGCGCACCGACGAGCCGCTGCGCCATGTGCTTTTCCATGAACTCGCTCATGTCGAGGCGAGTCATCGACTGCTCGTCGTCGAAGAGAAACTCGGCCAAGGCCTTCGCGAGCTCGGTCTTTCCGACACCGCTCGGACCCAGGAAAAGAAAGCTTCCGATGGGCTTGCCCGGATCGCGGAGCCCGACACGACCGCGACGCACGGCCTTCGCCACGGCGCGCACGGCCTCTTCCTGACCGACGACGCGTGCGCTAAGACGGTCCTCCATCTTTAGGAGCTTCTCGCTCTCGGCCTCGAGCATCCGCGCTATCGGAATGCCGGTCCAATCCCCGAGCACGACGGCCACGTCCTCTTCGGTGACGATGCGCGACACCGACGGTGAGCCGGGCGTCTCGCGGGCCGCAGCCACGGCTGCATTCGCCGCGTCGAGGCGCTTTTTTACCTCGGGAAGCTGCGCGTGCTCGATCTCTCCGAGGCGCGCGAAGTTCTTCGACTTCTGGGCTTCTTCGAGCTCGGCCTTGAGGGTCGCGTATTCCTTCTCGATCGCGTGGGCGGCCTCGCGTGCGGAGGAAGCCGCGGCTGCCGAAGCACGCCGCGAGTCGAGCTGGATGCGCGTCTCGGACACGCCCGGCTCGAGCTCCTTGATCTCCTTTTCGATGCGGGTGCGGCTCTTCGTGCTCATCGCGTCGACGTCGCCCGCCAGGCCAGCGAGTTGGGCTTTCAGCGAAGCGAGGCGCCGAATCGCGTCGTCCTTCTGGGCCGGAATGCCGTCGATCTCGACGCGTTTGCGCGCCGAAGCCTCGTCGAGCAAGTCGATCGCGTTGTCCGGAAGCTCACGGTCCTGAACATACCGCTTGGCAAGACGCACCGAGGCGACCACGGCCGGATCGCCGATTTGCACGTCGTGGTAGTCCTCGAAGCGCGTGGCGATGCCGCGAAGAATCTCGATCGCCTTCTCGGGCGTCGGCGGATCGATCGTGAGGATCGTGAACCGTCGGAGAAGAGTTGGATCTTTCTCCTGGAGCTTGCGCACCCCTTCGGCCGTGGTGGTCGCGAGGAGCCGCACTTCCCCGCGCGCGAGCAGCGGCTTCAGCAGATCGCCCACGCTGCTTCCCGCAGCGCCCTGGGCAAAGAGAGACTCGATGCCGTCGATCACGAGCACGGTGTCTTTTGCTTTGACGAGCGCGAGCACCTGCTTGAGACGCTCCTCCACTTCCCCGCGGAGCTTCGCACCGGCCATGAGCGAGCCGACCTCGAGCTCTTGGAGAACGAAGCCCGAGAGGTTGTGGGGCACGTCTCCCTGGGCGATGCGTGTGGCCAGCGCACGCACGATGGCGGTCTTGCCGACGCCGGGCTCGCCGACCAAAAGGGGATGGTTTTTCTGCCGGCGCTCGAGGATTTGAAGCAGCCTTCGCACTTCGAGGTCGCGCCCGATGACCGGATCCACGTTGCCCTCTTTGGCGCGAGCCGTAAGGTCGTTCGTGAAGCGCACGCCCCCCTGCGGATCCGCAGCCGTGGTCGAAGACGAGCCCGTGGGGGTCGCCACGTCCCGAGGAACGCTCTTCAGGGCGTCCATGTGGGCACGGAGGGACCCTGGCCCGAGACCGAACGCCTGCATCACCACGGCCGCGGGCCCACGAATCTCCTGCGACAGCGCGTTCAGAAGATGATCGACGCCCACCGCGCTCTTGTCGGCTTCCTTCTCCGCCCTCCCGAGGAGCTGGAGCGTGGCCGTCGAAAGGTAGGCGAGACCACCTTGCGTCTTGGGCAGGCGGCCGAGCTGCGTCTCGGTCTCGACGGCCACGTCCGTGGCAGAAACCCCAGCCTTTTTGAACACTTCCTGCACACCGCGATCGCGCTCGATGGCCCGCGACAAGAGGTGCAACGGCTCGACTTGACCGTGCTTTCGTTCGTCGGCCAGCGCCTGTGCCCCAGCCACGAGGGCTTTGGCGTCGGCAGCATATTTCTCGAGGTGGATGGTCTGTTCGGCTCCCATGGACCGCCGATGCTATCACCAGATTTTCGAGAGGAAGGGCCTCCCTTCGTTCGCAGGTGCTTCCTCGGAATTCCGGCCCGAGCAAGGAGCCAGGCCCATTCGCGGGCGGAAGCGACTTCCGGCACGGCTGGGCTCGAGGTGGTGTGCGCGGGGGCCTTTCGCTTCGACCCTCAGGTGTTAGGTTGCGCCCCACCATGAGCCAGCAGCGCGTCATCGTCTACGTCACGGACTTTTGCCCCTACTGCACACGAGCGAAGTCCCTGCTCGACAAGCGTGGCATCGCCTACGACGTGATCGATGTCTCCAACGACCACGGAAAACGCACTTGGCTCGTGCAGACTACGGGACGACGCACCGTCCCCCAGATTTTTATCGACGGCACGCCCGTCGGAGGCTCGGACGAGCTCCACGAGCTCGACAGGAACGGCAAGCTCTCCAAGATGATGGCCGCTACGCCCTCGGTCTAAGAGCCGGGTTCAGATTCCGAGCCAGGGTCCGGCGGCGATGGTCTCGGTGCCCCGCCGCACCTCGAAGTACAGCATCGCGCCGTGTCCTTCGTCGCCCACGGTGCCGAGGCGCTCGCCTGCACCGATCTCGTCGCCGACTTTGACGTCGACCGACGCGAGGTTTCCGCTCACCGAATAGTAGTGATCGCCGTGGTCCAAAATCACGAGCCGACCGTAGGCTCCGTACCGATCGGCAAAGGCCACGCGACCGCCAAAAACGGCGCGCACCGGCGTTCCCAGAGCCGCACGCACTTCGAGGCCGGGGCCGTCGGTGCCTTCGCGGTGCGCCTGACGGGTCTCCGCGCGGCCCGCCACGGGAAAAAGAAGGCGCCCTCGGGCCGAGGCGAATCCGCCAATGGCCGTATCGGGAGAGGCACCGTTGCCTCCATACACCGCCACATAGCCACCACCGCCGGCTCCGGTCTGGGTGAAGGCTTGGTCGAAGGCCACCTGGCGTCGCTGTTCGTCCGCCATCGCGAGACGCGCGGCGTCCATGGCGTTTCGCTGGCTCGCGAGGGACATGCGATCGCGCGCCACCCGCTCGAGGCTCCGGGCAAGCTCACCACCACGACCGCGGAGGCGTTTCTCTTCGGCAAGATCGTTTCCCAGCGTCCGACGCGCCCGTTCGACACGCATCGCATGCGTCACGAGGGCGTCGAACCCGCCGCCGACGGGAAGCATGCCCGCGCGCGAAAGCTTGTAGAATGCACGTCCTCGGGCGAGGGCACGACCGTGCACCTCCGCGAGCTTCGGGCCAAGGTCGCCAAGCTCCTTCTTGGAGGACGCTTCCTCGCCATCGAGGTCGGCAATTTTCCGGTCGAGTGCCGCGAGGGCCAACGCCGGAGAATCCGGTGTGGCGACGGACGGATGCGGGGGAAGCGTGCGCGCGGCGGGGGCGGGCTCGCCCGAAGGCGCCCGATCCGCATGCGGTGCCGCGTGCACGGCGCTGCTCAACGTCGCGAGAACGATGGCGGCACTTGCGAGCTTGATTCGTCGAAAGATGGGCTTCATTTCGCTTACACCGTGACGAGCTTGCGAAGGCCGAGCAGCGCGGCCGTCATGCCGAGAAGCCCACCCGTGAGGACCATGCCGAGAGCAACTTGCCACGGCAAAAAGGAGGGTTCCACGCCGATGAGCAGCGCGAGCTCACCGTCGAGCCGGCCACGAACGACGAAGAAGAGGACCGCGAGCAGCACGATGGCTCCCGTTGCGCCCATGGCGCCTTGCGCGCTGCCTTCCAGCAGAAACGGGCCCTTGACGAAGCGGTCGGTGGCGCCGACGAGCTTCAACACTTCGACTTCCGTCTTGCGGCGCTGGAGGGCGAGACGAATCGTCGAGCCAACCACTGCGAGCACCGCAGCAAACACCACGAGAGCGAGAAGCGCTGCGGCCGTCACTCCGCCACGAACGAGCTTCGAGAGGCGAGCCGTCCATACTTGGTAGGTCTCGACGTCGTCGACGACGGGAAGCTGGCGAATCTTGCCGACCGTGGCCTCGAGCTCCACGTCCCCCATGTCGGGACGAACCTCGAGCTCGAGCGACGACGGAAAGGCTTCCACGGGAAGCGCTGCTAGCTCCGTCTTCTGAGCCGCTTCACTCGCGCCGAAGTCGCCGCGAGCCTGTCCGCTCGACACGTAGCGCACCGCCAAGACGCCCGGGACCTTCTCGAGCGCCTTCTTGAGGTCGTCGATGTCTTCCTGGGTAGCGCCATCCTTGAAGTAGATCGAAGCCCGGCCCGCGTGCGCCCAGCGCTCCTCGATCGAGCGAAGGTTCGTCACGACGAGCAGCGCGGCGCCAAGGCACACGAAGGCTACTGCGAGGGAAAACACACTGAGGGCGTGGAGGCGCCACTCGCGGAGCATCCCGCGACGGGCACGGCGCGTCGTGCTGATGGAAGCGTCGATCATGGACGA
>JAYUKI010000247.1:0-1551 GCA_043764595.1 Myxococcales bacterium
ACTGTTCCATCGTGTGCGGCGTTGCCGCCACATGATCCGAGAAGATGCCCGAGTAGGGTCGACGCCTCCGCCATTGTTCGAGCTGGGTGGAGAACGATAAACCCCTGAATGACCAAGTATAGGAATCCTCCCCACGGCGCATGCTCACGAGACACCATCCAGGACAGCAGCAGCGACGGCATGCGCCGTCTCCGCCGCCGCGGCGAGTCGCGCCCTCTGAGGTCAGATCGGTCGAAAGCTTCTCGGGCAGCATGGGGAATATGCCGCCCGACGTGTACACGGAGTTGCGGTCCGATGGAGCTCTCGATGCTTCAAGAAAGACGCGACCATTTCGCCCGGCCCTTCACTCGCGATGGGGCGGATCCATCGGCTCTAGGTGGAGCTTGGTAGGCGCGTCGCACCTTTCAACCGTGGCGAGGTCCGTTACGGTCAAACGGCGCGTGCTAGTCGTCGACGACGACCTCGACACGTCGGATCAGCTGAGTACGTTGCTCGACCGCGACGGTTACACCTGCGAGCGCGCCAGCAATGGCCTCGACGCACTCGGCGACTTTCGCTGCATCCCTCGACTCCGTGTTACGCGTAGGCGAGGCGCCTTTGGCGGGCGGAAGCGGGCGGCGCACAACGGCGCGCAAGGGCCGCCTCGTAGCCTGTCTCCAGTATCGTGTCGAAGTGCTGCGTCATGACCTTCGCAATGTTTTCGGAGGTCGTGCCGAGTGCCTTCTCCGCGCGTGGGAAGAACTCTTCTTCTTCCTCTTGGATGTGATCCTCCACGATCTCGGTGAGCGCCTCCACCCTTCCGACGAATGCACGATCGGAGGGTGGCGTGTTCATCAGCCGTTCGAGCGCGAAGCTCACGGCGGAATGCTCCTCGTACCCTTCGAGGACGAGATGCTTTTCGGCCTTCATTACCGAAGGATAAAAGACCTCGTGCTCGATCTCCATGTGCGCCACGAGTGACCCCGCGAGACGGCGAAGGAGCTCGGGAGACGGACGTCCTCGCTTCAGTTCCTCGAGCAGGGACCGAAGCTCGCGATGGTGCTCACTCAGCAAATCGGTAGCTCTCATGGGGCCTCCAAGTGGGCAACGGTCGTGAACTGCGAGGGGAAGCGGGGAATCCACGTTCGGCCCTTTTCGACCAAGGTGGTGAGGTCTGCCAGGGCCTTCTCGACTTGGACTTTCGTCGCGTCCCATGTGGTGGCGGGAGCGGCCTTGAGCGTGTTCATATCGGTCGCGAGGTTGCCGCGAGCATCGTGGATTCGCTTCATTTTGGCATCGAAGTCCGCCTTGGCCTTGCCGACAGCCGGCTTCGCGTCGAGCGTCGCGATCTTGCGATCGAGCACGTCGAGGTCGGTCTGGGTCTCCGTGCGGAAGCGCTCGCGCATGATGTCGAAGTCGGCATTCGCTTCGGCGGCCTTTTTGTCGACCTGAACCTGGGCGCTGGTGATCTTGACCTCCGCTTCCTTTTTGGCAGCTTCCACTTGCTCGTTCGCCTTCGCTTGGGCGGTATCCACCTTCTTCTGTTGATCCGCAGCATTTTCACACGCCACG
>JAYUKI010000248.1:0-5125 GCA_043764595.1 Myxococcales bacterium
CGGGCTCGAGCTTCAGATCTTCGGTGGTGCGGAGCAGCCCCTCCACGGCCGCCACCAATTGGAACGACGAAAGCCAACCACTCGCGCGCTTGCTCATAAGGACCGCACGGAGGCACGATGGACATCATGAGCGGACAGTTCGCGCGGGCTGTTCGCGAGACCGACGCGGTGGGTATAGCGACCGAGACTCGCGTTCCATCCGAAGTAGTGCACGCCATCGTCACCGCCGGAGCTTTTTCGGCGGACAGCGATGCTTGGCGTCCATCGGAGCCTGCTGCGAGCCACAGCCGAATGCCCCTTCGCCACGAGCGAAGGCGTGCACTATCGCCCATCGAGATGTGCCGAACGTCCTCGGTATCAAGCGCTCGCGATGGTGATGTATGGTTCTCGGCCACGCGAGCATCGAGTCGACCGCTCGTTACGGTACGCTGGGACGAACGGCTCGCTACGCGTTGCCGACCTAAAGAAAAAGAGAGGCGAGATCTCCGACCTCGCGAGCGACCGGTGTCTCAAGGAAGGCGACGATGAGCGAAGAACAGCGCCACCCATACAACAGCGCCCGCAAGATGCTGCAGGAACTGTACGCGATCTACCTTAAACAGGGACACCGACGTTGGAGCGTCTCCGCCGAGAAGGATGGGGAGCCGAACTTTCTTCATATAGGACTCAACAAGATCGACGCGGTTAAGGCGCTCGAACTCCTGCGGAGTAAGGACCTTGCGGAGACACTCGGCATCAACAAATACGTGATATCGACGCGCGGAGTGGAGGCGTCTGAGCACGCAACGGTCCTAGAATACGATCTGCCACTCCCAACCGTCCCGCTCTCCACGGTCGACCAACCCATCGCGACTCAAGAGTCTCGGGAGAGTAGGGCAGAATTTATCCCGCTCTCTCTCAAAGATCGCATTGAATACATTACCCACCTGGGCGACGGCAGCTACGGCACAGTTTCCCTCGTGCGCGACATGGATAGCAGACAGCGGTTCGCTCTCAAGGTGTCCCATCGCTCCCCAGAGGCGCTCGCCCGAGCACAAAGAGAAGCGTCGGTCATGAGCTTGCTCGACCATCCGCACGTGATGAAGGCGTCCGAGCAAGAACCTGATGAAGCATGGTTTCTCTTTCCGTTGGCTGACGGCACCCTTGGACAGCTGGTCGCCTGGGGCAAGGTTCCGGATCTTGCGGCTCTTACCCTCGCCCGTGACCTTTGCGGAGCACTCGAGCACGCCCACGCGAGTAGCATTCTTCACCGCGACCTTCATCCGGACAACGTCCTCCGAGTTGACGGGGCCTGGAAAGTCGCGGATTGGGGACTCGCCATAGGAGCTGGTAACAAGCGTCTCACGCGAACGAATAGCGCAGGCGGGTCGCATATCTGGACGGCGCCCGAGCAGCTTAAAAGCATGAAGAATGCGGACGCGAGGTCGGACCTCTTCAGCGTCGGCCGGCTCGTACAGTGGATTGCGTCTGGCGAGCTCCCGGACCCAAAGCAGCACGGCGAACTCCCGGAAGGTCACGAGCTGGCGGAATTCGTAGAAGCATTAACGCAGCTCGCGCCGGAGGATCGACCCGCTGACGCCACTGCGGCGCTTGCACTGTTGCCGTCTGACGGCGACGCCCACCGAATGCGAGCGCCGAGTGTGCGCCGGCGCGCCTCCAAAGCGCGCATCACCGCGCTTGCACAACACCACATTGCGCGCATCGACCATGCAAAAGCGCTTCGTGGAACAACACTGCGCGGCGACGCCAGACCGCTGCTGCTACTTCACGTCTCCCCGACAGCCGCGCACACTCGGCTGAACTTGCCCGCACTGAAGACACTTTCGTTCCGCCCCCTGCCGCCCGTTTCAGGTGTTAGCTGGGGCGTACGATTCAATCACGACGGAATTGTCGCGTGCCTCCCGGACGAAGGACCAGCACTCGAACGATTCCAGGTGGGCTACGACGGCTCGGTCGAATTCATCGACACTTATATCATTCAGCGCGGAGAGTCGCCCGCCGAAGTCCTTCTCCCGCTGCCTTTGGAACGCGACATCGTGCGGTTCATTGAGCACTGGGAAGCGAACGTGTTCGAACCGCTCGGGGTCCAAAGACCTCGAGTCGTGTGCCTAAGCCTCGTCGGCGTCGCCGGCTTCGAGTTAAGGCGTGACGAGCGCCCCCCATACATCCGGCAAGCAACTTTCGACCGAGACGTCGTAACATTTGCTCCGGCGATTCTCGAGGAGAATGAAGACGTTCGACTTTCCCTGAAGGACACGTTCGACTCGCTATGGAGGGCGGCAGGTGAAGAAAGAAGCCTGGGTTACTCCGAGGCCGGCGACTGGCTCGCCGAGCGACATGCTCGTCCCTGAAGATTTCGCACAACCAAACGTGAACTCAGCGCCACAAGCGCCTCCTGAGGTCGCTCGAAAAAAGCGGGTACAGGCATAACAATGCGGGGAATTGCTCTAAAGGTGACCTACAACGACGGCGGCAGCGAGCAGGATTCCAGCTTCGGCTTTCGCGGCACTTGCTCAAACCGGACCATGCTCGAGAACGTGCGCGAGCGCAGAATGACGAACTGCTCAAGCGATGGGAAGCCTTGCAGGGAATACGTCGACGCGAATTTTCGTGGCCGGCCGCCAACAGAAACATTCTGCTACGAGCGGCACATATTCGCAAAGCCCCGGTTCGAATTTGGGTGCGGCATGTACCACAACGGCCCCAACGAGGGGCAACCGATCCCGATAGCGGGTGTTTCCAAAGGCGACATCGCTTTCTTAACCACACTACTTCCGGGCCGCACTGGTGCCGAACGGATCATCTTCGCGTTCTTCCGAATCTCGGATCAAGCACGGTTCCGCAAAGGCTGGGGCTACATGCTGCTGTCGGATGGAACTATGGATATTCGGCTACCCGACGAAGTCGCGATGCAATTGCACTTCTGGCGGTACTTCGAGAACCGAGACGATTCGCAAAAGTGGGCGACGGGCCTTTTTAGGAAGCTCGACAATGAAAGGACTGACGCGTTGATTGGCGATGCCCTTTCGCTTCTTGGCGACTATCCACAACTGGATGTAATTCTTCGGGCGCTCGGAACCGAAGTTCGTCCTCGTCCCGTGCGCAGGCTCCCGATCGCTGGGAATACCCGCTTCGGGGGCGGCGGATTTGCCGGCGGCGAGAGTGACGCTCACCGGAACCTCAAGAAGTACGTGGCGGCTCACCCCGAAAAGATAGGTCTTCCACGCGGCGCTCTGCCGGACATCGAGTTCCCGTACCTGTCTGGCGACCAGGTGGACATCAAATTCGACCTGCCCGATGGAAGTGCCGCTCTAGTCGAGATCGAAACCATCGACGGCCGAACAGGCGCGCATCAGTGCATCAAGTACCGCGCGCTCCTCGAGGCGGCGAGGGGCGAGCCCATCGGGGGTGGGCGAGTTCGCGCCGTGTTGGTCGCACACCAGTTTGACCGCGAGACCCAAGCTTTTGCCCAAGCTTACGGAATCAAGACATTTGTGCTTCGGGTTTAGCCCGACCTGACCCATGCGACTCCAGTCAGTCCTCCGGTCGAGGCCCGCCACAGAGTTCGCGGCAGGCGGACGCCGCTTCTCGGAATCCCTCGCCGCCGGAGCCGCACTGGCTATACGCTGGCTCCTCGAGGGCCCCACATGTGGATGGTTCGCGCCGAACGCGGCGGAAACGAAATCGACGTCTACCTCACCGACGGCCGCGTCGGCTTCTTCGACACTCTCCTCGGAGCCCGACCCCCAAACGAGGGCACTCGTACCGCTACGGAAGCTTTACTGGCCAATCCGGCGGGACGGAGGGTGAAATGAAGCCGAAGGCTCCGAAAACCCCGAACGCGAAGGAGAGCCAAATCCTCGAGCTGTACGCGCTCGCCAAAGCCGGCAAGTGGGACGACGTCCTCTCCGCGATGGGCGAAGATCGTCAGCTCGCCGTCTCGTGCAGCCGCCACGTGAAGCCAGGCTCCGGCTGGACCTTCCTGCACCAAGCCGCCTACGCTGGCCACGCCCTCGCCGCGCGCGCTCTCATTGGCCTCGGTGCCAACGTCGAAGCCCGAGGAGCCGACGGGCTCATCCCAATGGACGTCGCGCTAAGCCGCGGCTTCGAAGAGCTCGCGACCACCCTCCGAGGGGCCAACGCCGGCGGTCTGTGGACCCCATCCCCCGACGAGTCCTCCTCGCGAGCAGCTACGGGGGGAACGTTTCGGAACCGAGACGCGCCCTCCTCCCCATCAAGGTCGCCTACGGAGGCGCAATCATCACCATCCCCGCCGGCTCGCGGTACTACGTCGACGAGTTCGAGCGCGTGATCGTCGGATGGCACGGGTCGTACGATCCGCCGGGCGGGATGTGAACGTGGCGCAACTCGGCGTTCGCACCTCGCCCCACTTTGCCTTTATCTGGAAGCGGTAACGCCGCCGGAGCGTGTCCACGCTCGCAAGACTAGGACGGAAACGCGTCTGCGAGCTCCCGGCGTGCCACGGAGATCGCCCGAGAGTGTCGAGCAACACTGCTCCTCCATCTCGCCCTGGTCGCGTGCACAAGCCAAAACGCGCCGGTCTCCCTTGGAAACCGGCGCATCTCTCGTTGGCCCGAGGCCACTCTAAGTATGGCGCGTCACTCGTCCGAGCCGTCGTCCTCGTCCTGCTCTTCGCCTTGCTCGGGCTCCGGAGCCGGTCCCTCGCCGCCACTCGACTTCACGTTCGTGGCGCGGCGGGTGGCGATGATGGCGTCGAGCGGGGCGAGCATGGCCGCGGCGCGCTTTTGCTTCTGCGGCGTGGTGGCCATGATCTCGACGTAGCCGACGAACGCGTCGAGGGCTTCGCTCGTGGCTTTGCGCGCGGGGTTTAGCTCGCCTTTGGCTTTGACCGTGTCCGACTTCTCGGCAATGGCCTTCTCGTAGGCGAGGTGGTCCTTGCGCGACAGCTTGAGGAGCGGGCGGAAGAGCCCCGAGAGCTCGGGAGACATCTCGGTGGCTTCGAGCTCGTCGAGCTTGCCGCGCCCGATTTGCGCTTGCACCCTGGCGTCCTTCCGAATGAAGTCGAGCTTCGTGGGGAACACCTTGCGAACGATCTTCGCGGCCTCGGTGCCGAGCGGCAGAACGCCGTCGAGCGGGGCCAGCT
>JAYUKI010000249.1:0-1548 GCA_043764595.1 Myxococcales bacterium
CGGAGTGCTCTTCGAGGGGAAAAAAGCGGGCGAAGGCGAGGTCGGCGGGCGAGTGTGGGGCCTCTTCATCGAGGGGCGCGACGTCGAAGAAGCGAACGCTGGCGACGCGGTGTCCATCTGGCTCGGGCCGGACAAAACGTTTGCGCTTCCCGCCGTGGGCGGCCGCGTGTGGAAGACCTCGGACCCGGCGTCGGCCGCAGAAGCGCGCAAAGGGTTCGAGAAGACCCCCGAGCGTCGGGCGATTCGCGTGCATGTTGCAGGTTCGTTCGGTGGCTTCCCTTCGTTCACCGCAACGACGGAGAAGGGCATCGTGGCCTCGGTGGAGGGCGACGTCCTGCTCGGCCCTTCGGACAAGCCGCTCACCCTCGACATGCTCCGGGACAAGCTCGGAAAGCTCACCGATACGCCTTTTTTCCTCTCGGACGTGACGAGCGAGCTCCCCGAGCACACGCTGCTTCCGCCCTCTTCGGTGAACCGCGCGCGTCGCGCCTTGGCTACGTTGCTCGTCGCGAAGATGGCCGAGGGCTCGCACGAGGTGCGTGCGGTGAATGTCGCTTCGTTCGCGTCGAGCGGTCCTCCGCTTCCGCCGCCCGTGAAAAAGGGCCTCTTCGTGCTCGCGCGAACGCTCGGTCAAGCGCGGGCCGCGCTTTGTGCGGGGGCCGACGGCGTCTACTTGGACTTCCTCGAGCTTACCGGCGTGGGCGCGGCGCTCCGTGCGCTACGCGCCGAAGGGCATGCGTTCGTGGGCGTGGCCCCGCCCCGCATTCGAAAGCCAGGCGAAGAGAAGATCGACAAGTACCTCGCGCAGCTCGAGCCCGACGCCACGCTCGTTCGTGGCTTCGGCGCGCTTCAAGATGGCGATGGCGTGGGCGGCGCGGGCCTTCGCATCGGCGACTTTTCGCTCAACGTGACGAACGCGATGTCGGCGGCGCACCTTCTTTCGCGCGGTCTTCATGCGTTCACACCTTCGTTCGATCTCGACTCGGCGCAAGTGGCCAAGCTCGTGTCCGGGCCGCTCGGCGCGCGTGCCGAGGTGGTGATCCATCACCCTATGCCGCTTTTCCATACCGAGCATTGCGTGTTCGCCGCGCTGCTTTCGGAGGGAAAAGACCACCGAACGTGCGGCCGCCCGTGCGATCGCCACGAGCTCGCGCTTCGCGATCGCGCCGGCATGGGCCATCCCGTCATCGCCGACATAGGCTGTCGAAACACCGTGTTTCACGAGCGCTCCCAGAGCGCCGCGGACCTCGTTCCCACGCTCGTGGCCAGTGGCGTCGGCCGCTTTCGCCTCGAGCTCGTCCGCGAGACCGAAAACGACATCGAGCGCATGGTTCGCGGCTACCGCGCCCTCCTCGAAGGCGCCACCACACCCACCGCCCTCGTGCAATCGCTCCGCACCGAGGCCGGTCACGGCGTGATTCGCGGCTCACTCCGCGTTCTGTCCTGAATCGCCCAGAGCTCCAATGAGAGTGCGGGCGTGCTCGTCCCGGAACCTTTGCTAAGCTGCGCGATCATGACGTCTCGCGTTCGCTTCCTTGGTTTCGGTGC
>JAYUKI010000250.1:0-5115 GCA_043764595.1 Myxococcales bacterium
AACCCCGTCGGGTAGTCCCGCTTTGCCGTGCCCTGTTCGTGCTCGTCGAACTTGGGTGTCGATTCGCGTCGCTTGCTCAGGACAGCCTCCGTCCATGGATCGTAGCAGCCAAGAAACGAACGGCGAGGGTTGGAGACGCGAAAGAACGTGGCCGGCGAGTGCCACATTCTCGCACGCAATACGACCTTTCAGCAGGCCAGCCTCCGCACGCTCGAACAGGCCTATTCCGGTTTCGGCAACTCGGGCAAACCCGCGTCGCTCGGCCCGGGAGCGACTTGGGCATCCAGTGCAGACGCGGCCTGTGCGGCGTCCGCACCACCGTCACCGACGTACGGCTCGGAGACATCCGCGGGCTCCGTGCCCGCCAAAAACACCTCGTTCATGACGTCTTCGTCGCCGGGATACGCAAGCTTGCCCGAGTGCGTGTCGATCTTCGCTTCGACGATTCCACCTGGGCGCGGAAAGTCGCTCTTCGGCTTTCCTTCGTGGGCGACCTTCATGAACGAAATCCAAGCGGGAAGCGCGGTCACGCCACCGGCTTCGCTTCCGCCTAGAGACTTCGAGTCGTCGTAACCGACCCACACGACCGCGGCGACGTCGGGCGAAAACCCGGCAAACCAGGTGTCTTTGGCGTCGTTGCTCGTTCCCGTTTTTCCGGCCAACGGTCTACCAAGCACCTTCGCGCGTTGGGCCGTTCCATGGTCGATCACGCTCGTCATGAGACTCGTCGTGAGGTAGGCGACGTCGGCGTCCAGAACGCGACGCGGAGGCGGAGGGGACTTGCGCTCGATCTCTTTTCCGTCCGGTCCGACAATCTTCGTCACGATGCGCGCCTCGTCGTAGATGCCGCCCGCGGCGAACGTGGCGTACACGCCCACGAGCTCGATCGGCTCCACTTCGTAGCTGCCAAGAGCGAGCGACAAGTCGGGTTTCAGCGTCGAACGAATGCCCAGCGCCTTTGCCCACTCCACGACGTTGGTCGGCCCCACGTCCTCGAGGACACGCACCGCCACGACATTCACCGAGCCCGCCAGTGCCTCGCGAAGGCGAAGGGGATCTTTGCCTGTCCAACCTTCGTAGTTCGTAGGTTTGTAGGGCCCGAAAGGCGCAGGATTCACGTCGACGAGCGTCGCCGGAGTGAAGCGTCGGGAGTGCAGTGCATACGAATAGACCACGGGCTTGAACGTGGAGCCCGGCTGCCGACGTGCTTGGGTGGCGCGGTCGAGAGTTCCGGCCTGTCCTTCGTAGCTTCCGACGAGCGCGAGAACGTCACGGGAGCGCACGTCGAGGGCCACGAACGCGGACTCGGGGCCAATCTCCACACGCAGCGGAACCTTGCCTTTGTGGAGCTTCTCGTCCTCGGGAGCGGGCACGGGCGCGAGCAAGCTCACGCGCACTTTTGCACCCAACGGAGCAAAGGCACTCGCCGACTTTCGCTCGGGATTGTACCGCTCGATCTCGGCCATCTTGAAGTAGCCGGAAGCCGTGCCGACGCGCACGTCCACGGTGTTCGCCGTGTCGTCCGTGGCGGTCACCACACCGACGTAGACTTTGTGGGACTCGAAGCTCGGTGAGCCTTCGAATGCGGGAGCTTCCTTCGACTTCGGAGGCGGCTTTTGTCCCTTCTTCGGAAGCTCGGCGATCGTCGGCGCCTTGAGACCACCCGTGAGCCCATGGCGCTTGTCGTACGCGAGGAGGTTCTCTCGCACGCTCTTTCGCGCCGCCGCCTGAAGCTTCGGATCGATGGTCGTCGTCACCGTGAAGCCGCCGCGCCCTGCCCGATCCGGCTCGAGCTCGAGCAGCATGCGACGTGCAATGGCGACGGCCTCCGGCGCAAGCTCGCTCTGTGGCTCCACGAGCGGCACGAGGCGCACGGGCTCGGCGAGCGCCAGCTCGTATTGAGCATCGTCGAGGAAGTGCTTCTCGCGCATTTGGTCGAGCACGAACTTTTTCCGCTGAAGTGCGCGCTTCAAATCGCGGCGCGGGGAGAAGCTCTCGGGCCCGGCAATGGTGCCCGCAAGGAGCGCGCTCTCGCCGACGGTGAGCTCGCGCGCTGGCTTTCCGAACGCTTGGCGAGAAGCCTCCTCGATGCCGAATCGCCCGTGTCCGAAGTAGATGTGATTGAGGTAGATCTCGAGGATTTCGTCCTTCGTGAGCTGCTCTTCCAAACGGCCGGCCAAGATGGCTTCGCGCACTTTGCGCCGGTAGCTGTGCTCGGCGTCGAGCAGCACGTTCTTGCAGACCTGCTGGGTAATCGTGGAGCCGCCCTGGCGTACGCGCCCCGAACGAAGGTTCACGATCACGGCGCGCGCGATGCCGAACCAGTTCACGCCTTTGTGCTGGTAAAATCCTGCGTCTTCCGCAGCGAGCACGGCGAGGCGCGTGTGCACCGGCACGTCTTTGAACGAAATCACCGTGCGGCGCTCGGTGAAGAGCTCCGCGAGCAACGTGCCATCTCGCGCAAGCACGCGCGTGGTCTGCGGCGGACGGTAGTTCGACTTCACGTCCACCACGCTCGGCAGATCTTCTTCGTAGTGACGAACGACGAGCACGATGGCGAGCGCCGCGGCGAGCATCAGCACGAAGCTTGCGACGAGCAGGCGCTTGGTCCAGCGCCACACGAGTGCACCGAACGACGCCCGAGGAGCCTTCTTTTTCGAGGGAGCCTTGGTTTCGTCGGACGCTGGGCTCTTCACGACACTGGCCTCGGCATTCGCGTTCACGTCACGTCGAACGCTCGAAGGGCGATCGCTCGTCCCGTGGCGGTCGTCGGATGGCCCGCGCGGCTTTGGTGGTGGGAAGGACGAGGCCATCGGCAACGACGATTACTACGCACTGGGCCTTGGCACGACTTCTGCGCTTTTCTGGACCAAGGGCGGCGCCTTTCCTCGGCAAGGAATGACGCAACCCAAGGAGATCGCGATGGTTTTTGGCGACACGGCCCCGATGCACCGTCCACGCTCGTCCACACCGTCCGGCCCACGGGCCTTCACGATCCTCGCGCTTGCCCTTCTCGTCGGCTGCCAGGGAAACGACTACCGCGTCACACGAGGCTGTGGCAGCTCGGGTGAAAGAACACCGGACACGTCCGCCCCCGTGAGGCCGCGAACGCCTCCTCGGGCCTCGGACGAGGGCCTGTCGTGGGAAGAGCTTCTGGGAGAATCTCCTCGCACGTTCGACGCGAGCGCCCCCGTCGAGCCGCCCGAGACCGAGTGATCCGCCGAGCCTCGGCCTCAGCCGTTCACTTTCTTCCACGACGGTCGCGAGGCCAAGCGATCCATCCACGCGACGACGTTCACGAACCCCGTGAGATCGATTCGAAGCATCCCCGCATTGGCCAACGCGGGCAGCAGCGAGAGGTCCGCGATCGTGACGCGGTCACCGACGAGGCAAGGGTGCGCACCGAGACGCATGTCGAGCGCGACAAGGCAGCGATCCACTTCGGTCCGCGCGTCCTCGACGATTTTCGGGTTCCGCTGCTCTTCGGGAAGGCGAATGGTGTGTGCAAAAATGCGCGCGATGTTCGGCGACAAGTGCGCCGCCCCCATGTACATCCAGCGCGCAATCTCGGCCCGCTCGCGCGGATGCTCGCCCCCGAGGCGCTTTGCCGGAGCCAGGGCCGCCGCATAGTCCAAAATCGCATTCGACTCCCACAGGTGGAAATCACCATCCACCAACGTGGGCACGCGGGCCGTGGGATTGAGGCCACGGTACCCCTCGCCTTTGTGCTCGCCGCCCATGAGGTCGACCGGCACGTACTCGTAGGCGAGCCCCGCCTCTTCGAGGCCAAGCATCGCGCGCTTCGTGTTCGGGGACATGGCGAATCCGTGGAGCTTCATGGCCACCAACATACGCGGAAGGCCGCGCCCGAGCGAGCGTCGTCGACCTCCTCAACGATCGCGTGACGGGGTCTCGGTCCGCAAGAAACGCACGAAAAACCGAGCATTGGCCTTCGGCTCGACGTGGTGAGGGGCGCAGGGTGCGATGGTACCGTTCACCCCCGGCCGAAGGACCACCGCCGCGCCATCCTGGTCTTCGAGAACGTAGAGCACGTGTCCGTCGAGCACCACGAGCTCGCCCCACGTGCCCTCTTTCAAAGTGTGCGTCTTGGTGAGGCCAGCGGGCACCGTCCGTTCGTCGAATTCGGCCGTGCGCTTGTACTCGGTGGCGCCTGCGGGAAGCTTCGGCATTCGGCAAAAGGGACACGGAAGCGACATCCCCAAATGCTCGCGGCGTCCCTCTTCGGTCGTCACCCAGAGGCGCGTTTCCTGCGGTGGACGGTGCCGCACGTGCTGGGTGTGTCCGCACGCGAGATCGGCCACCCAGTGCCCCTCGCCGTCTTGGTGAAATGCTGAGATTGGGGACTCGGGAGGAGCGGAGGGAGCCATGACCCCATCGTGCGCCCCGTCCGTCGGTCGGGAAAGCCGAACCGCACGAACCCGCAAACGAGCCGAAGGCGACGGGCACGCCGATCGACCAAAGAGAGGAAGGCATGAACCTCTGGAAAACCCGAAGAAAGCGCACGCGAGGGCCTGTCCATCCGGCCTGGTTCGCCTATGCTCCGCCCCGCTCCATGCGTCGCCTCGTCGTACCGCTCGTTCATGCCACCCTCGTCTCGGCCATTGCCCTCGCCGCATGCGAAAAGACGCCCGGGCCTCGCCCTCGATCCGAAGACGCGCCCGTCGTGCCGGACGCTTCGGCCCACGCCGAGACGAGCCGCGACGCCACATCTTCCGATGCGTCCGTCGCCGCCAATTCCGACGCTTCCGATGCTTCCGATGCTTCGGACGCGAGGCTGACTTTGGCCCCCTACGGCACGCTCAAGGAGAGCGCCCGCCTCGGATGCGCGGTGCTGGCGAAGAACAAGTCGCCGAACTACCTCGCGAATCGCGATTTGAAAGCGTCCTTCGTCGACGGAAACGACCTTCTTGCACTCGTGAATCGCTCGCCGCAAGGCGCGCTCGCGCCCGACTACGCCCCAACCGACATGGTGGACGTCGTGCGATTCGAGACCAAAACGGCCGCCGAATGCGACCGATGGCAGTGCCTACGGAAAGACGCCGCAAGTGCCATGAAGACCCTGCTCGCGGCCATGGCCAAAGCGGGATTCCCGGG
>JAYUKI010000251.1:0-5114 GCA_043764595.1 Myxococcales bacterium
GCGCCCTATACCGGCAAGCTTGTCATCCGTTCGGAGCCTTACGTCGTCGAGGCAGATGCGCCAGGATTTGCGACGGCCAAGCAGTCGGTCTTCCTCAAGGAAGGCGAGTCGGCCGCCGTCTCGCTCGGGCTCTCGAAGGAGCAACGCCAGGGCAAGCTCATCGTCACCACCAAGCCCGAAGGCGCCACCATCCTCATCGACGGCAAGGTCGTCGGCTCGACTCGATTCGAGGGCGCCGTCGACGCAGGACCGCACCTCGTTACGGCGAAAAAGAATGGTTTTTACACCTACAACCTCGATGTCGAAGTGCCGAAAGGCGGCGAGCGCCCCGTCACGGCCATCCTCAACGAGGACAAGGCGCCGAGCTTCGTGCCGTGGCTCATTGGCACCGTCGTCGTCATCGGTGTCGGCATCGGCGCCGCCGCGGTGCTCTTCGCGCCGAAAGACCAAGACCGCTTCACCGGCACGCTTCCGCCTTACATCGTCGAGCACCAGTAGGCGCCAGCACAGGCACGTGGTCTGGGCTCTCGACTCTCAAGATTTCTTCCTTTTCGTGACCACCAAGGAGAACGCAGCATGAAGCTCCGAAGCCTCAAGACCCTCGCCGCCCTCGGGATTTTTTGTCTCGCTTGGACCGGTTGCGAAGGGAAAAAGCAGACCGAGCTCGTCGCGGGCATCTCGACGCAGGTGCGCGTCCCGAAGGACCTGAAGACCATTCGCGTCGACGTGCTGGTCGGCGGCATCCAGGTGCAGTGCCGGTCGTACCGTGTCTACGACGGGAAGGTGCAGCTCCCGCGCACCCTCGGAACCCTCCCGATCGACGACTCCAACCGCGGCTTGCCCGTGACCATCTCGGTGGCGGGATACTCGGAGGAGCTTCTCGACAACAGCACCGTGGACCAGTTCGCCGACTGCGTGACCACCCCGATCACGCTCGCCACCGAGGGCGCCAAGGGCCGGGTCTTGCGCTCTTCGAGGCAGACCTATACGCCCGAAAAGATTCTCTTTTTGCCGATGCCACTCTCGTTCTCGTGTTTCGACCGCACGGGGTGCCGCACCGAAGAGACGTGCAAAGCCGGTCGATGTGTCCCGGTCGACACGGACCCGGCGAAGCTCGCCGAGTTCACCGAAGCGATGATCAATGGTGCGGCGGCCACGTGCTTCAGCATCGACCGCTGCGTCACGACCACGGGCCAAGCGCCGTTCCTGCTCGATCCGGAAAAATGCCTCTATGCCCACCCGGGCTCGCCGGGAGCCCCGACGTTTCCCGCGCCTTTGCCCGCGATTCCGAAGGACGGCGACGGCCTCAACGTGCGCGCCTTCTTCGACGGCGGCGAGGTCACCGAGGTCCTCGATCTCGATGCGGACGAAGGCTACTTCATCCCCGATCCGGCGAAGCCCCAGCAGTTCCAGCTCGCCCCCGGACTCTGCGACATGATGAAGGGCTTCGACGAAAAGGGCGCGCCCCTTCCCCACCGCATCAGCGGTCTCGTGAGCTCCGGTCTCTGCCAGTCGAAGACGCAGCGCCAGCCCATTTGCGACGCCGAGCTCAACAAGGTCATGACCGGCAACGACACGGGCAGCACCACTCCGCTGAACGGCGTGTGCCAGACGTTCGAGGTCAAACCGGCGCCGAGCGCGCTCGTAGTGCTGCTCGACGGCTCCGTCCGAATGAGCGACTTCTACAAGGACACCACGGTGACACGCACGCTCGGCCTTTCGCTCGCCGATCCAGTGTTCGAGTCCATGCAGCTCGGAATGAAGGTGATTCCGCAAGGCGTGGACTGCACGACCCGCATCTTCCCCTCTCTCGACGTGGCCATGCAGCCTGCCCAGAAGGCTCAGACCTCGATCGCCTTGAAAATTGCGGACTTCGTGAGTGGGAAGACTCCTCTCGAGCCGATCGCTACGCCGCTCAAGCTCGATGGCGCTCTCGACGCGGCGTACGCCACGCTGAACGGTCCGGCGTTCTCGACGTTCAGCCGCAAGGGCGTGCTTTTCCTCGGAAACCGCGACGCTTCGACGACGAAATGCACCCCCGGGGTTTCTCTCGCCGAGGTGGTCAAGCGCGGCAAGATCCCCACCTACGCGCTCCAGCTCGGCCAGGGCAACGCAGAGGATTCGGAGCTCACGCAGGCCTCGCGTGAGGTCCCGGACACCTTCAAGCTCTACGACGCGCGCACCGATCAAGCGAAGGGCAGCGACGCCTTCAGCCAAATCACCCGCGACCTGAGCTCGTGCCTCTACGGCGTGCCGGGCGGAAAGGCCCTCGACGGAAAGTCCACGGCCTCCTATTACGATCCCGTTCGTCGCCAGACCGTTCGCGTGAAGCTCTCCCAGGATTGCTCGGACAAGAGCGGCTACTCGGTGGAAAATGGGCGGATTCGGTTCTGCCCAGTGGCCTGCGACAACATCGTTGGGACGTTGAAGGACCGCTCGGTCCTCGCGCTTTCGGTCGGAGCCCAAGCGCAAGCGGTCCCCGTGTTCGCATCCACCGGCTGCGACTGACCGCCTGAACGTAGGGATGCGTGATGCGTCTCGACCTCGATTCGAGGTCGGGAGCCTACGTCTCATCGTCGTAACCACGCGAATTTCGTTAGGTTTCTTGGCCCCAAGGTTGCATGAGTTGCCGCCATGCGATCCCAAGACCCTCCTGCTCGGGCCAAGTACGAGCTTCCAACGGAGCCAGAGCTGCGCGCCGTGCAACCTCGTGCACAGGTCCCGTCCCACAGTGAGCGAAGGCTTGCACAGCGAGGCGAGCTAACCGAAATCGTCGTGCGCACCACGACCGACGAGCGCTTCGAAGACTGATCTTCGCGCTTCGATGGATGTCTCAGGCCGAGAGAAAGAGCGCTACCCGGGCCGCGGTCACACTTGGTTGCTCCAGCGTAACGTCGTGTCCGGCCTCTCGAATCGTCTCGAACATCGCGTTTGGGATTCCCCGCGCGAGCTGCTGGGGGGCCTCCACGCCGAGCATTCCGTCTTCGTCGCCCGCGAGCACCAGCGTCGGCGCCTCGATGCGTCCCAAGACGGAGCGGGCGTCGTGACGAATCGCTGCGAACGCGTGCCTCAAGAGCGACAGCCGCGACGCGGAAGCGCGCGGAGTGGATGCGGCGAGGCCGTGAAGCTTCGCGTCGATGGTGCTCGCGGCGCGAGGGCGGGCGGCGCGGAAGCGCCTCGACAGGATGCGCTCCACGAGGCACGCCTCGACGTCCTCGATGGGCCGAAGGAGACAGGCGGCCAGCGAGAGCTCACGCAGGAGCCCCGCATGGGTCAACACGAGCCCTCGCGCGGGCGCAGAGGCGAGACAGAGCTTGGCCACCCTCGAGGGCGCCGTGGCCGCGAGCCACATCGCGATCATGCCGCCGAGGGAGAGCCCGAAGACGTACGCGCGGTCGACGTCGAGGTGGTCGAGCAAGAGGAGCGCGTCGTCGGCGAGAGCCCGCGTCCCCACCCACCCTGGATCGGCGCTCGATCGTCCCGTGCCCCTGAGATCGTACGCAATCACGCGGTACTGCATGGCGAGGAGGGAGCGGAAGCTGCCCCACAGGTCCATCGAGCCGCCGAGTGGGCGAATGAGCAATAGCGGCGGCCCGACGCTCTTCACGCCCTCGACCCGATAGGCGATGTGACCCCCGTCCGGGACGACGAAGCTGCCCTCGAGGGTCGAGGTATCGCCTTCCTTCACGTGGCGGCTCGAGCTTCGGCGGCGAGCTCGGAGAGAGCCGCTTGCATCGTGTGTTGCACATGGCAACGGACGGTCTCGGGGTCCGCCGATTTGGGCACGTGAATCGGAGGCAGGACACGGAGGCGAATGCGAAACGGCAATGGCAAATAGGGAATCCATGGGCCCACGGCAATTCCCCATGGGAGGGCCAAGGCGAGCGGAAATCGCTCGAGCCGTGCCCAGCGCTTGAGGCGCAAGAGCCTCGCTATTCCCTCGCCCTCGGAGAAGATGTACGCGCTCCTGTGGGCGCCGTGCGCGACGATGGGGACGATGGGCGCGGAGGTGGCCTGCGCGACACGCACGAACCCCGACCGGGCGCCGAGCACGACCTCGTCCCGACGCCGCGCGTGTCGGTAGGCGTCCAAATCCCCGCCTGGATAGACCAAGACCTGGGCGCCACGACGGAGCGCCGAAAGCGCATTCTCCTTGGTCGCACGCACGGCCCCGAGGCGCCGGAGAAACGCTCCCAAGGGACGCAGGCTCCGCATCGCGAAGTCGTGCGCGAGCGCGTAGAGCGGCGCCTTGGGGCCTCGGGCCTCCCAGAGCGATCCGAGCGTACACGCGAGGTCGGGCCCCGCGATTCCACCGTTGTGATTCCCGACGTAGAGCGCGGGCCCGGGCTCGAGGCGATCGAATCCGCTCGCAACGAGGCTCAGATACCGGCGATTGCAGAGTTGCACGAAGGGGAGCAGCGCGCCGATGAGCGCCGGATCGCAGCCATCGAGCTCATCCCCCGCATCACCCAGCGTCCGTGCTTCGTCCGAGCCATTGGAGCCGCTCACGAGCGCGACCGACTGGCTTGGGCGACACTCGCCAGCGCCACGTCGGGCACACGGGTCGCCGACGCGACGATCGAGACGAGGCCCGGCCACAGCCGCGCCAGCGCGCCGAGCGCGAGCTGCCCAAGGTCCCGAACGAGGCCGTGAGAGATCAAGGTCCCAAGGAGGACTGGGACGGACACGTCTTTCGCGAGCCTTGTTTGGTAGTCGGCCACGTGGCCACCTTCGAGGTAGGTCGTCGCCGCCAGCTCTGCGCTGTGCAGCGCGATCGACATGCCGTCCCCCGAGAACGAGGGCACCACAGCCGCTTGATCGCCCAGCCGAAAGAGACCTTCGCGGTCTGGCTTCCTCCGAAGGTAGCCATAGGGAATGGCGGAGAGCGCGAGGGGCCGCGTCGAGCACGGCTTTGCGCCCGTGAGGCGGAGGTCGAGGTGGGGCGATTCGGCGCGAATCGCCGCGAGCACACCGTCCCAGTGGCGCCCGAGGCTCGCGAGCCTGCGCTGACGAACGAGGAGGCAGAGATTCGCGCGCCCTCCCTCGACGAGCTGGAGCCCGGCATATCCGCCTGAAAAGAGCATCAGCTCGACGTGCCCAGCGAGCTCCGCCGC
>JAYUKI010000252.1:0-1546 GCA_043764595.1 Myxococcales bacterium
CCTTCCCGGACTTCTTTTTCTTGAGCTCTTTGTCGCTCGAGGCTTTTTCGCTCACAGCGTCGGCTCCTGGGGCACTTTCGCCTGGCTGAGCTGGAGCGCACGCACGTACGCGACGATGGCCCAGCGGTCGTTGACCTGAATCTGCGGATAGGGCGGCATGTTGTTTTTGCCGTTCGAGATGGTCGCGTAGAGCTGGCCATCGGGCATGTGACGAATGCGGTCTTGGTGGAAACTGGGCGGGACGAAGGCCGCAGCGCCACCGGCGACCGCGCGCTTCTTGACCATGCCCTGGCCGGAGCCCGTGTTGTCGTGGCACGGAGTGCAGTAGATGCCGTAGCGCTCACGGCCACGGTCGAGGGTCTTGTCCATGCCGCCGTACTGGTCGACGACCGACTTCGGAACGGTCATGAGGTAACCGGTGTTGTCCTCCACCCGACCGCTCGTGATGGTCAGGTCGGGGTTGCGCTCACGCGAGACGGCACCTTCGGGAATGGGGCGCATCGCGCGCTTGTCCTCGAAGTACTCGCTCGGCTCTTGGTCGTCGTAGCGCGGCTGGTCGTACATGTTCCGGATGCCGAAGATCGGGGGATCTTTGCCGGTCTCTCCGCGGCAACCCGCGGCAGAAAGCGCGGTGACCGTGAGCATCGTGAACGTTGCAAACGTCGCGAACGTGCTGGATTGGGAGCGCTTCATCCGTGCGCCTCTTCCTCGGAAGGCATGTCGCCCTCGTTGTCGTCGTAGACCACTTCGATGTGCGTGGCGTGGCAGCCTTCGAGAAGCTTCTTGGTCTTCTCGAGGTCGAACTTCGGATCTTCGGCCTCGATCGAGACGAAGAACTTGTGGTCCGTGACTGCCGCGAACCGCTCCGAGTTGAAAATCGGATGGTGGTGCCGGGGCAGCTTGTTGAGGTGCAGCATGCCGAACACGGTCGAGAACGCGGAGAAAAGCACCGTGAGCTCGAACATGATGGGGATTTGCGAAGGCAGGGAGTATCCGGGCTTTCCACCGACAATAAGCGGGTAGTCGATCCCGTTCATCCACCACATCATGAGGAAGCCGGCCGTAGTCCCGGCCATCGCTGCCGGGAACACGATGGCTCCCAGCTTGCTCTGCTCGAGCCCCATGGCCCGATCCATTCCGTGGATCGGGAATGGCGTGTGGGTGTCCCAGTTCTTGTAGCCGGCGTCACGCACCTTCTCGGCGGCGTGCATGATGTCCCTGGCCGTATCGAACTCGGCAAGGAGAAGCGCCGGCTTCTTGTCGCTATCGTCGCTCATCACTCGGCCTCCGCGGCGGCGGGCTCGCCCGCATGACCTTCGTCGCCCTCTTCGTCGTGGGCGTGGTCATCGTGAGCTTCGTTCGGATCGTGGTGGGGATCGGCCTCGGGGAGCGTGGCCTTAACCTCGGCGATGGCAATCATCGGCACCCAGCGGATGAAGAGGAGGAAGAGGGTGAAGAAGAGGCCGAGCGTGCCGAGGTACGTGAAGATGTCGACCAGCGTGGGGCGGAAGTAGCCCCACGAGGACGGGAGGAAGTCGCGGTGGAG
>JAYUKI010000253.1:0-5110 GCA_043764595.1 Myxococcales bacterium
ACCGGGCCCCGGCGGGCTACTGCATTCGCGTGGGATCACACGGGATCACGTAGGGCAACGTGGGATCACGTAGCGTCACGAAAAGGACCAGTCACCTAGCTCGTCGCCCTCTCGCCACCCGTGCCCACCGCCGATCCCAAAGAAACCCTTCTCGTCCTGCTCGAACTGACCCGCGAGCTCGCCGAGCGCCACTCGCTCGAGGAGTCGCTTGCGGCCGTCACCAAGGCGGCCCTGCGGCTCGTGTCCGCCGATCACGCGAGCGTCAGGCTTCTCGACTCGACGCGCACCGAGCTCCTGTCCGGCGCACGCGCTGGAGCAGGCTCCGAAGGCAGGCCCATGAGCTTTCGCGCAGGCGAGGGCGTCATCGGGCTCTGCGTGAGCGAGCGCAAATCCTTTCGCATCGACGATGTCTCGACCGACCCTCGGTTTTTGCGTCAGGAAGCACAGACCTTCCACATCGGTTCACTCGCATGCGAGCCGATGTGGTCCGCAGGCGAGGTGGTGGGCGTGCTCTCGGTCACGTCGCCGCACACGCATGCGTTCGACGACGACGCGTTGCTGCTGCTTCGATTGCTCGCGAACTGCTCTTCGCCCCCCGTCGAACGTGCCCGCCTCGAGCGCCTCGCGACGTTCGATGACCTCACCATGGCGATGAGCCACCGCCACCTCTTTCCCCGTCTTGGAGAGGAGCTCGAACGTGCGATGCGCACCGGGGACGAAGTCTCCGTTCTTCTGATGGACCTCGATCACTTCAAGCTCGTCAACGACGAGCACGGCCATGCCGTAGGGGACGCCGTACTTCGCGCGTTCGCGGACCGCGTTCGAAAGCTCGTCCGAAAGGTCGACGTCTTGGTGCGTCGGGGTGGGGAAGAGTTCGTGCTCATCATGCCGCGAACGGGCAGCACCCAAGCCCTGGCTACCGGAAAACGCATCCAAGAGAGCCTCGAGCGCGACAAGCTCGAGCTCGCGCAAATGCGCTTGAAAAGGACCGTGTCCATCGGCGTGGCCACCTGGGACGGGCGCGAAACTCCCGAGTCCCTGGAGTCCCGCGCCGACCGAGCCATGTACGAAGCCAAGCACATGGGACGAAATCGGGTCGTCGTGTCCACACGCGAGTCGAGCTTGGATCTCGGGCCCTCGAGCGAGCCCTGAACCCGCTCGTTTGGTTCTCATCGGCGCCTCGATCGCGAACACCCACCGCACGTCACTACACGACGAGCGCAACCTCGAGTCGCTCGTCGACGTCGTTCGTATCGCCACGCTCGGCCGACCGAAGAAGTCGCCACACGTGACGTCCGATCACGTCCACGTCGGTCGACGTGAAATGCTCGCCACCAAACCTGTGGATGGTCTCGGTCTGCTTCTTGAGAATGACGGCATCCTGCAAGAACACACGGAGGGCGAGGGGCTTGACGAACGGGGCCACCAACGCTGGCGGCACGCGGGTACGAAAGCTCACCACGGCGTAGATGCGCGTCAGGTAGTCGTTCACGGGAGTCATGACCGAGTCGACCCGGAAGTGGTTCTCGCTCCCAATTCGGTACTCGACCTGCGCTACGGACGGCAAAATGAACCGATCGAAGTGCGTCACGATGCCGCCCGAAGGCGACAAGATGCGCGCGATGAGGCCCGTGGGCCTGGGCTCGCCCACGTACTCCGCTTCCACGCGATCGCGCGTCCTGTGGATGTTCGCCGTGATCGTAATGCCGCGACTTTCCGAGCGGAAAAGCCCACGGTGGAGAAACGCCGTATGCGGCACGTCGAGCGCGTTTTCGATGGCGGAATAGAGGGTTCCCTCGGCTTCGACCACCTGGGTCACCGTGGCGTAGCCAGCAGCGCCCGCATACTCGAACCGGTGCGGCTCGTTTTCCGGTGGAGCCCCAGCGTCGTCGATGGGTGAAGAATACACCCAAACGAAGCCGTCTTGTTCCCGCACGGCGAACGCGGTGGCGCGTTGCCCTTTCTGCCCGCACTCGCCCTTGAAGGACGGAATGAAGCGGCAGTCGCCGTGCCCGTCGAAACGCCAGCCGTGGTACGCGCACTCGAGCATTCCGTCCGAGCTACGCTTGCCGATCGAGAGTGGTACGTTCCGATGCGGGCAACGGTCGAGAAGGGCCGCCGCCCGCCCTTCGCCGTCGCGAAAGAGCGCGAGCTTCTGACCGAAGAGCTCGCGTTCGAGAGGTGCTTTCCGGAGCTCGCTCGACAAGCACACGATGAACCAGTGGTTCGGGATGTGCACCACCGAAGCCCGCCCCTTTCGAAGGCGCACGAGCCCCTGACCCCCTTCGCGCTCGACTGCTTCTTCGGCCATTGGCCGAGGGTACAACGGCATCCTCGTTCGAGAAACTCCACACCGAGCCCGCCCGAACGAAAGCGGGCCCACACACGCCGGTGGAGGCTTGTGGAGGCCCGATTTCCTGCCGAAGCGACTTTACGGTCAGGCGACCGCGACGTTGTCGAGCGGCTTCTTCTGCTCGGCGGCATCGTTGAGGGTCACGCTGACGAGCCGCGAGACACCCGACTCTTGCATCGTGACGCCGTGGAGCACGTCCACCATCTGCATCGTCCGCTTGATGTGGGTGATGAGGATGAACTGCGAGCGGTCCGTCATGCTGCGGACCATTTCGTTGTATCTTGCAACGTTCGCTTCGTCGAGCGGAGCGTCCACCTCGTCCAGGATGCAGAACGGCGAGGGCTTGATCTGGAAGATGGCGAAGATGAGCGAGACCGCGGTGAGCGCTTTTTCGCCTCCGCTCATGAGCTCGATGCTCGCGAGCTTTTTTCCGGGAGGCTGCGCGAGGATCTCGATTCCGGTCTCGAGCATGTCGTCTGGATTCGTGAGCCTGAGCGAAGCTCGTCCGCCGCGGAACATGCGCGGGAAGATCTCTTGGAAGCGCGCGTTCACCTGAGCGAACGTCTCTTCGAAGAGCTTCTTCGACTCCCGGTTCATCTGGTCGATCGCCTTGTTCAAGTCGGCGAGCGCCGAGTCGAGGTCGGCCTTCTGGTCACTGTAGAAAGCAAAGCGTTTCTCGGCCTCTTCGTGCTCGCGCATGGCCTCGAGGTTGACGCTTCCCATCCGCTCGAGCAGGCCCGTAAGCTCCGCGATGCGGCTCTTGGTCTCGTCGTCCGGCGGCGGCCGCATGTGGTAGTCGCCCACCACTCGACCAAGAACGAGCCCTCGGAATTTCTCTGCGATGCCGTCGAGCAAGTGCTGCAGCGCGATGGTCCTCTCGCGGAACGCCATCTCGTGGGCCGTGAGGGCTTCGCGGGAGGCGTCGGCGGTCGCGCGAAGATCCCGCAAGAAAGCCTCGCGCTCCGAGAGCTCGAGCCGCAGCCCGTCAAACGACGCACGGGCCAGTCCGAGGGCGTGCTCGGCTTCTCGCTGCTGGTCGAGCGCGAGATGGAGCGCCTCTTTGTGGAGGTACACTTTTGCAGCGCTCTCGCCGATCTCGCGCGCACCTTCCGCGAGCTGGGTGATGAGCCGACCGTGGCGCTCTCCGAGCTCGACGAGGCTCTTCTCGAGGCGCGAGCTCGTGCCGCGAGCGGCAAAGAGCTTTTCACGTGTCCCGGCCACGCGAACGCGTCGCTCGGTGACGTGCGCGCGCCTCGCTTCGACCTCCGAGATCCACGACTGGGCGAACGTGGCCGCTTCGGCAGCGAGCCGCTCGGCTGCCGTGAGCGTCTCGCGTGTCTCGTCGAGGGTGCTTGCCGCGAGATCGCGCTCGTCAACCGCCTCGGACAAGGCATGACCGAGCTCGTCGATTTCTTCTGCCAACGTCGCGAGACGCCCGGCGGAGCTCGTGTGCTCGGCCTCGGCCGCACGGAGATCCTTTTCGACGCGAACGAGCGCGAGCTCGCCCTCGTGGGCGCGCTGGCGAGCGACGTCGAGTGCGCCCTGCGTTTCGGTGATCGCGTGGCGGAGGCCTTGGTGGTGCGCCAAACGCTCGCTGACGATCGCATCGAGGGCTTCGACTTCTTCGCCGAGCTCCCGGGCTTCACGCTTGGTGTCGAGCATGTGTGCCGCGACGTCTTCGCCCGTACCACCGGAGACGCGGCCGTCCGGATGAACCACCGTGCCGTCACGGGTGACCGCGGCCACGTGCCAGTTGGCCACGAAAGCTCTCGCCGTCTCGGTATCGGCGACGAGAACGACCTCGCCTACGACGGTCCGAACGAGGGCGTCGTCTTCTGGAGAAAAGCGAACGAAATCAATAAGATGACCGAGGACGCCCGGGAGGCCTCCGAGTCCGACGACGGGGCTTCCCACGATGCGAGCCGGGAAACGCGGCACGATCGTGGCGCGGCCCTTCTTCTCGTCCCGAAGGCGATCGAGCAGCGCGACGGCACGGTTGGGATCGTCGACGACGACGTCGTGGAGGCGCTGCCCGAGCCACGAGGCCAACGCCGTAGTCACCTCCTGCTCGGCTTCGATGCGATCTGCAAAGAGACCGAGAACCGAGGGATCTTTGGTGGCCACGAGAGCCTTCGTGCCTGCTCCCACTCCGTCGAGGCGCGCTTGCACCTCGATGAGCGCTTGCATGCGCGAGCGCTTGCGCTGCGCTTCGTGCTTTGCCTCGTCCAGCGATCTCTCGCTCGCGAGGATCTCGTGGCGCAGCTCTCCGAGGCGCGTGTCGAGGGCGAGCTTTTCTTCGGCGGACAGGACTTTGCCATCGCGGGCGTCCACGAGCTCTTTGCCGAGCACTTCGACCCGGTCCGCGAGATCGGCCGCGACGAGCTCGAGCTCCGCGCGAGTGAGCACCTGCTTCTCGAGACGCAGCGTAGTCTCGGTCTTGCGCCGCTCGAAGCCCTCGAGCTTGGCCTCACCGCTCGCGATTTTGGCTTTGGCTTCGGCAGCGAGATGGCGGGCCTCGGCGAGCGCCTTGTTCGCACGGTCTTGCTCGGCAACGACTTCGGCGAGCCGTGCCTCTTCGGCCTGCGTCTCTTCGGCCTGTGCACCTTCGTCCATCGAGAGCGAGTCGACCTCGGCCGACACGATGGCCAGTTCTTCTCCGAGCGAGCCCTGCTGGGACGAAACCGACTTGAGCTCCGCTTCGGCCTCGGCCTCCCGGCGCACGAGGGATTGAATGCAGTCCCGAGCGCGCGAAATCGC
>JAYUKI010000254.1:0-5107 GCA_043764595.1 Myxococcales bacterium
AAATTCGCCGACATACTGCGGTATTTCTAGAATTTTCAACGCTGCCGTTGGGGATGCTTCGGCGGCGAGTCGACGACTTATTTTGCGGCGGGCCCTAAGGCCCAAGGCCGCTCGTCGTCCGGCCGGCCCATCGGCGGCGCCTTCGTCTCGTGCCTGCGGGGATGGCGTGTCGGCGCGCGCGGATCCGGATAGAGTCTTTCCCCGATGAAAAGGTTTGGCCTCGTCTTCGCGCTCGTCTCGGTCGGCCTCGTTCACGGGGCGTGCGGTCCAGCGACTGCCCCCGTTCCCGTCCTTGGAGGCGCATCGTCGGCATCGGCCAAAGCCGGATCGAGCGCAGTTCCTCCGCCGAGCCCCCTGCCCTCGGGACTTCCGGCGGCGCTTCCCGTTCCCCCCATGGGGGTGCGCGGGTCGCTGCGCGCGAAGCTTCGCGACGACGCGTCGAGCAAATGCACCTCAGGACAAGCCCGGGCGGACGGTCGCGCGGAGGACGCCCTGAAGAAGCTCGGATCTGCATGCAAACTGCAAGCTTCTTCGTCCGTGTTTTCCGCGACGCTCGGGGACGGCGACGGGTCCAAAGAATTCGCGTTCCGAGCCAAGGCCGGCCACTGCTACCGGGTTCTCTCCGCGAAGGATGCGGCCATTTTGGATCTGGTCGTGGTGCTTCGCGACGGCAAAGGCGACATCGCAGCCAGCGGCCCCGAGTCCGCAGTCCCCGCAAACGGAAAGCTTTGCTTCGAAGCCGACGACGACACCACGCTGCTCGTATCGGTCGGCACCGGACGCGGGGCCTTCGCGGTGCAGGTCTGGGAGCCGTGAGCCTTCGTGGCCCGGCGGCCACGGAGCCCCTTTTTCCCCCTCGGACGCGGACGCGCCGCTCGCTCGCGTTTCACACGACTCGCACGTGACCCATCCGCATCACCATCCCCATGACGGAAAACACGGCCCGGGACACGGACGTGCCCAGCAGCAACGCGCAGCTCTCTTCACGCTGCTCGGGCCGATGCCCATCCTGCTCACGCTCGCCGCGATCATCACGGCGAGCGCTGCGTTCTACAGCACACGAGCCTTCGACACGGCCGCGATGGATGCGACACGGCTCGAAGAGCTCGACCGAAAGACCCGCGAGGAGCTCCTCCAAAACGGATGGGAGCCCTCGAGCACCGAGCTCGTCCCGTCGGTCGAGGGGCTCGTGGCCAAAAGGCCTTTTCGCATTGCGCTAGCACACGGGACGATCACGGCCAATCCACCCGAAGCCGGAAAGCTCGCCAAGGCTCGGGAAATCTTGGCATACGAGCTTGCCCGCTATCCGCCTGGGTTCTTGCGAAAGGCGCGAATGCGTCGAGTCCTCTTTTGCGAGGATCTCGAAGAGGACGGGCGGCCCATCCCTTCGCTTCCGAACCATGCTTCCACGTTGCTCGTCGACGTGGATGGCAGCCAAGCGTTCCTTGCAAGGCTCGTGCACCACGAGGTCTTTCACTTCCTCGACTACGCCGAGGACCTCGTCGTCGTCCGCGACCCTTCTTGGGAAAGGCTCAACGTCCCCGACTTTCGCTACGAAGGCGGTGGAAGAGCCATTCGCGACCCCGCGGCCACGGCGTCCGGATCGGGGCCGAAGGGGTTCGTCACGCGCTACGCCACCGCGGCGCTGGAGGAGGACAAGGCCGAGATCTTTTCGTGGCTCATGACGGGCAAAGCCATCCTCTCGGCGCGCTGCATCGACGACACGATTCTCCGGACCAAGGTGGACCGCATCGACGCCATCGTCGCGGCGTTCTTTCCTGGTCCCAGAAGGCCCTACGGCGCATGGCCGTGAGGCTCCTTTTGCTGGCGTGTCGTTCAATGTGGGAGCGCTCACGCCCTTGCATCATGATTTTCCGCCGCAAACCGAGTCCGCCGGTCCCCCGAACCGGTGTACGGTGCGCCCTGCCGTGAGCGAGCCCGCCGTCTTGGCCCAAAAGGCCTCTCCAAAACCCCGTCCTGGGTTCTTCGCGCTGGAGCTCCTCGACAACCGCTTTCCGATGCTGCACGGGCTTCGGGTGCTCGGCATCTTGAGCGTCGTGCAATTCCACGTCACGTGGATATTCGCCGGGGAACAAGGCATTCCCGTGAACGCCGAGTACAGCGCCGCATCGCTTTCGGTCTTCTTCGGAATGGACCTCTTCTTCATCCTGAGCGGCTTTTTGATCGGCACGATTCTCTTGAGGTCGCTCGAGCTTCACGGTGCACAAAACTTGAAGCGGTTCTACGTGCGCCGCATTTTTCGCACGTTTCCCTCGTACTACGTGGTCCTCGCGTTCCTCGCGCTCGCGACCACGCTCACGGCCGCTCAGAAGAGTCACCTCCCCTACGAGATCGTGTACCTCACGAACTTTCTGCCCCTCGGACGAGAGCACGTGATCATGTTTTGGGGATGGTCCTTGGCACTCGAGGAGCAGTTCTACCTTACGGTGCCGCTTCTGTTCTTCGTGCTGTGGAAGCTCCCGTCGGACCGCTCCCGGCTCACGCTCCTCTTCCTTTTGTGGGCTTCGGCGCTCGCCACACGACTCTTCATTTTTTACCGATTCGGACCTTGGACGGACTTTACCCTCTACGGCGCGCTCTACTTCAAGACCTACACACGCTTCGATACCCTCGTCTGTGGGATCGCCCTGGCGTTCGTCCATCTTCGTCACGGCGAACGCGTGACGGCTTTTTTGCGCGATCCCCTCCACCGGGCCCTGCTCGCGTTGCCCGCCCTCGGGGGTCTGTGGCTCCTCTTGACCCCGGAGCTCTTCGGGCGGGAAAACGTCCAGATTTTTCACGTCTTCGCGTGGGGCACGATCACCACGACGATGTACTTCACGAGCCTGCTCTTGTTCCTTTCGAGCGAAGGCGTCGTGTCGCGTTTCTTGTCCCACCCGGTGTTCCGCCGAGTGGCCACGCTCGGGTATGGCATTTATCTCGTGCACATACCGATTTTGGACCACGGAATCGTCCCGCTGGCCAAGGTGCTCGACGCCCACAAGTGGCCCATGTACGTCATCTGGCCCATCTCGTTCGTGGCACTCATGGCAGCGTCGTTGGTGGTGGCCTATGCCCTCCACGTCTTGGTCGAAAAGCCCACGCTGCGCGCCCGCGAGCGCGTGGCAGGCTAGTCCGAGGGACTCGACCTTTCCAGCAGCGACGCGCGCGCTTCGGAGGCGAGCTCCGGACTCGTCTGGGCGCGAGAAACGCCGGTGGAACGACTAGGTAGAATGAAATCCAGGGTCAGGGATCGAAGGGGGCTCCGAAGCCTGGCTCCGGAGGTGGCGTTTCCGGAAACCCCTTCGACGTCTCGGAAATCCAAATCACGTCTTCGGGGAGCTCGTCGAAGGTGAACTTGACCTTCCTCGGGCCATCGGCTCCGCCCGACAATATCTCGGCTTTCATGCGCTGCCCGACGATGACGCTGCCGGTGGGCACCTTCGAGTCCTGCGTTCGGAACAGGTTGCCGTGACCTATCGGAAAAACGCTGGCGGTCTCCGGAACCGTGAGAGTGAGCACGTTCGAGTCCTCTCGGTTCACGAGCACGTGCCCCGTGTGGGCGAGAATGCGCCAGCGTTTCGGAGGCGCGCCGTTCGGCGTGACGGCGAAGGGCAAAAAGAAGGCGCTGCCGAGACCTCGCATGACAATGACTTCGGCGTCGGGCTTCTCGGCGATTTTTGCGCCAACTTTTCCGGCGTAAAAGGCAAAGCGCGTCGCTCCTCTCTGCACCGACCGCGCAGAAACCCATGAGGTTATCGGGGCGTGCACGAAATGGAAGAAGCCGATCGCGAGAGCGGCCGCGGCGGAAAGCTCGCCCCGTGGCGCGTGTCCGGAGTCGGCTGGGGCCGATAGCCAAGCGTGGTCGATGAAGATAGCCACGACGGCGGCCACCCCGACCATCGCTGCCCCCAAAAGGCGCGGCGAGGACACGACGGCCAGAACGGGGACGAGCGACACGAACGATCCGAGCAACAGGGCGAGCGCATACCTGCGACCCCTATCGTCGAGCGCCTTGAAGGCTTCTTTTAAGGGCCTTCCGAGAAAGAGCACGCCGCAGACGACACCGAGCGCGAGGGCCCAAAAGGGCGTACTCGAACGAAGGGCTTCGCCGTCGAGCGAGAGCCACGCGTCCGCGAGCAGAGTGAAGAGCCTTCGTGGGGCGTCGGTGAAGTAGAGCCTCGGATCGCGGCTTGGATCCGAATAAAACCCCGACGCCGTCGTGCCATATCCGAGGGCGCGACGAACGGCGAGATAGGCCACCACGGGCACGACGAACGGCACGAGCCCCGTGGCGCGAGCAAAAGGAGGTTGTGTCTTGCGATCGCGAAAGAGCTCGATGGCCCCGACGTAGCCGGTCATTAGGAGCGCGTATTCGCCGGCAAGAAGCGCCAACGAAAAGAGCACGGCAGCCGACAACCCCCGCCCGAACGTGGGAGACGCTCGAAAGTCCTCGTACTTGCCGAGCGCCAAGAGTCCGAACGTGAGCGACACCAGTGCCTCCCGATTGGCGAGCCAAGCGAGCGGCAGCATGTGGCATGGCGCCAAAGCGAACACCGTAGTGGCCAAAAGCACCACGCGCGGCGCGAAGAAGCGCGCGAACAATCCGCGAACGGCCAGCACGGCCAGCATCCACCAAAGGAAGGAATGCAGGTGCAGGAAGATGGGGTAGCCGCCGAACGTCCGATGGTCGACGTAAAGGAGGAGGCTCGACAGCGGCCGGAAGAATCGAATCTCGAGTGCCGGATCGGTCCACCACGGAAGGATTCCCTGTTCGAGCAGCTGCGCCCGATCCCGCCCGCTGACGAAGTCGTAAAGATCGAAGGGACCTCGCTGGGCGGGGAACACTCCGTTCGCCATCGCGCGATGGAGGTAGTCGTCGAGGAGGTATGGCGTACGAATCGACGGAAAAAATACGACGAATCCGAGGACGAACAGCCCCGCCAAGAAGGCCCTGGTTGGTCCTCGGTCGAGCATCTCGCGCAGGGCGCTGCGTCGAGGCAACGCTTCCGGCTCGGTTGACGCGTCCGGACGATCTTTCGAGTGGTGCGACATCGCCCTACGTCAATGGTTTATTTGTGGTCCGAAGGTTGTCGAGGCCCGCTTC
>JAYUKI010000255.1:0-19062 GCA_043764595.1 Myxococcales bacterium
GCCTACTACGACGCCATCGCGCCCATCGTGGCGGCGGACAGCATCGACTGGAACAAGGTCTTCAAGCAGTCGCGCTGGGGCAAAGGCGGGGAGAGCGCGGAAGGCGAAGAGGCGGAAACGCTCGACGCTTCGGCCCTCGGCGACGAAGCCTACGTGAACTGCCCGTTCGACGAAGCAAGCTACAAACAGTTCGTCGCCGACGTGATCGCGGCCGAAAAGGTCGAAGCGCGCGCCTTCGAGGACGTTCGCTATTTCGAGGGCTGTCTGCCCATCGACGTGATGGCTTCGCGTGGCGAAATGACGCTCGCGTTCGGGCCGATGAAGCCCGTGGGCCTCACCGATCCTCACAGCGGGCGCAGGCCGTTCGCCGTCATACAGCTTCGCCAGGAGGACGCCGCCGCGACGGCCTACAACCTGGTCGGCTTCCAGACGCGCATGACGTATGCCGCACAAAATCGCGTATTCCGCACGATTCCTGGCCTCGAAGAGGTCGAGATCCTTCGCTACGGCACGGTGCACCGCAACACCTTCGTGAACGCGCCCGAAGAGCTCGATGCGCGCATGCAAGTGAAGGCTCGACCCCACCTCTATTTGGCTGGCCAGATCACCGGCGTCGAAGGGTACGTGGAGAGCGCCGCGTGTGGCTTCGTGTGCGCGATCGGCCTCGCGCAGGTCCTCATGGGCGAGACCTTCACGCCGCCTCCCGAGACGACCGCGCTCGGTGGGCTTCGCACGCACCTCGGCCGGCCGCAGCCGCGCTACCAGCCCTCGAACATCACGTGGGCGTGCATGCCGCCCCACCCGAACCGGAAGCTCAAGAAGCGTGATCGTTACCAGGCACTCTCCGAGAGGGCCCTGATCGATCTCGAGGCCTGGCTCTCCACGGCACCGCTCATGCGGACGCGTCGCTAACGGGCTTTCAGCGTTTGGTGTCGAGCGAGGTCGCGTAGATGGCGCCGGCACGAGCGAGCCGTGCCGTGACGGTCGACTCGGACAGCTCGCCGATATCGCCGCCGAAAAAGCGTCGACCCATGGCGTGCGCGACCGCGAGCGTGGTGCCGCTTCCGGCGAAGGGGTCCACGACGAGGTCGCCGGGGCGGGTCGTGAGCGCGACGATTCGCGCGAGTAGCTTTTCGGGCTTTTGGGTGGGGTAGCCCGTACCTTCGTCCCGAAGCGGAGTGTTCGCGAGCATCGCTGGACAGTCGGTCCAGACGCTGCCGACCGCGCGCCCCTCGTCCGCGTAGTAGCGGTACGTCTTCTTGCCGACCGTGCGATCACGGTACGCGCGCCCGTCGTCGTCTTTCTGTGTAAAATGCATAGAAAGGCTCGTCGAGGCATAGGGCTCGCGGGCTTCTTTTGCGCGGGAATTCCAGGTGTAGTCTTCGTTTTTTTTGAAGACGAGCAAGCTCTGATGCGCACGTGGAATGCCGCGCTTGGCCTTCGCCCCGTTGCCGGGCACCCACACGATTTCTCCGGCGAGCGCTCCTCGCCCGAGCATCGCACGCAGCGCGATTTCGACGTCGCGCACGGCGTGGTGATCGAGATGCACCCACATCGTTCCGGATGGGCTCACCGCGCGGAACGCGAGCGCGAGGCGAGGCGTGAGCCACTGGAGGTAGGCCTCGAGGGAGGCCCACGAGTCGGAATACGCGACGGGGCCGTTCGCACGGGCGCGCACCTTGGTTGGGCCTTTGGGAGCCGCAGGCCGGGCCGTAAACGACTTTTCGACCGCGAAGGGCGGGTCGAGATACACGAGCTCTGCAGAGCCTTCCTCGAGCGCCGAGAGAGTCGAGAGTGCGTCGCCGCGAACGAACGTGGACCGCGTCACTGTGCGTTCATTCGACCGTTCGTCCGACGCGTGGCTCCTCGGAGAGGTCGCGGAGCGCGACCGACGGCGGTGCGTTGCCGACCGGCCCAAGAAGCTCGCGCACGAGCTCGCGGTTGTCTTGCGGAGGTCGGCTTCGTTTCTTCAGCCACGGCCACGACGGACCGAACGGAACGCACCCGTGGTCGACCTCGTCGGGCGTGCACTCGGTCCGGACATGCAGATGGTCGTCGTGCGGATCGGCCGGCGGCTTGGGCCGAAGCATCATCGTCATGGCGCGGTAGATGGTCTCGGTCGGCTCGTTCCTCGCCTTGGCCCACTCGAGGAGGAGCGCCTCGATGTTCTGGTGCACGAAAATCCACTGCACGTTGGCGTCCGCGTCCTCGACCAGGGACTTTACGAGGAGCCACTGCCTGGCAACGTCCAATCTCAGGAAACTACCGTGCTTTTTGTCATAGGCGAGGCCATCGTTTCCGACGGAAAAGAAGTCGGAAGTGCGTATGGGGGCACCGTCCAAGGTCGTGAAGTAGAGCAAGAGATCGACGTCTCGTCCGACCCGATGCGAGGCGTGCCCGGAGAGCTCTCCGCCGTTCCGCCGCGAGAGGTCTCCGACCACGAGGGTCGCGCCTGGACGGCTCTCTTCGACCTTCCGTGCGGCGTGGGCGATCGCCGAGACGAGCCTCGGCACGCCGAAGTGACGGTCGTCTTGGCGGAGCCACGAGAGCCCTCGAGCCTCGCGTGGGAGCTCGACGCCGCCCGTCAAGATGCCCCGGTGCGGCACACCGACGCTGCCCTCCACCTGAGGCACGAGCGGGCTGGGCGAGTTTGCACATCCCGTGGCGAACCCGAGCGTCGCGGCGATCAGGCCCCAAAACACGGCTCGGGGGAGCACTGCAGCGTTCTTCATGGGGTCCTCGTCGGTCCAAGGTAGCCGGCAACCTTGCCTTCGATTGCCGCGAGGGCCTCTGGCGTCGTGAAGCTCTCGGCAAGGCGCATCCTGCCGTCTCCGCGCGATAGATAGCCCTGGTCGGCGAACGCGAGGAACGCGTTGTCGAAGAGCGCTCGGCTCACCGCTTCCTTTCGCTCGACGTCGCCCCCGAGAAACATCCGGTCTCCGGTAGCAAGTGCGCGCTTTCCAAGGTCTTTGGGGGAGAGCGGGCCCTTGGCGAGCGCGTGGAGGGAGCGAGCCGCGATGCGGTACCCCTCGACGAAGGGCAGCATGACGCGTGCGTAGAGCCTCGTGTCTTCGCCCGCTGCCCCGGCGCCCGCCGCGATCTCTCCCGACGAGAGCCGCGACAGCTCCCCGCACGCCACCATCGCGTCGACGGTCTCTCCGAAGATGCGCTCGAAAGGAGCGTCGGCCCGAAAGCTGAACTCGTGTTTGAAGAGCTTCGAGAGGTTCTGGACGCGCCCGCCGAGCGTCTCCATCGACATGGGAGGGCCGTCTTGGGCGAATAAGGCGGTGGCGATGAGCCCTCGCTCCACGAAAAAATGCACGACCACGTTCTTCGCGAGATCGAGCGAATGGCGGCGTTCGTCTTTCACCACGTAGAAGGCGTCCGCGGAGGGTCTGGGACCTGCGTCCGCCGTGCGTCCGCGAAGGAACGCGAAGACTCGGTTCGCCATGCCGCGTTCGCGCCGGTCCCGTTCCCGCCCGTCCCGCTCGCTCGGCAGGCCTGGCTTCTTGACGTCGAGGTGACCCGCTCGGAAAAAGAGCTCGATGGCCTCACGGATTCCGGCCACGCGCAGCGTCTTGCCATCTTCCGAAGCGCTGGGAGAAAATCGAGCCCCGAAGCGACCCAGCAGGTGGAAGACACGCGTGGAGAGGGCGATGAGGTCGGCGTCCTCGATCCCACGGCGTCCGTGGCAGAGGAGCGCCGTCGCGACGATGGCGCCGGGGGTGGCGGCCGTCACGCGGTTGATCTCGTTCATCACGCGGTGGGCGAGTCTCGTCACGAGGGCTCTCTTTCGGGCCGGTGACAGAGAGCCTTCCTTGACGAGCGCGTTCGTATTCGCGTTCGCGTTCGCGTCCGGCTTTGGCGACGTGCCGCGTCCGCTTCGCTCGGCGTCGACCTCTGCGAGCACGGCTTCCAGGGTCATGGGCTCGCCAAACTGGACGTTCAGCTTTCCGTAGCGTCCAGCGATCGTCTCGAGGGCGCGCAGGAGGCCGCGCATGTCTTCTTTTTTCTTCTCGCCGCCCGTGAGCTCCCGCACGAGCGAGCCCTCCTCGACGATGCGTTCGTAGCCGACTGAAATGGGGCAAAAATAGACGCGCTTCTGCGCGGCGAGGGTCGCGTCGACGACCATCGAGAGGAGGCCGAGCTTCGGCGACAGGAGCTTTCCGGTGCGAGATCGTCCGCCTTCGAGGAAGACCTCGAGGGACACGCCATCCATGATGAGCCTGCGGATGTACGCGTCCACGACGGCGCCATAGAGGCGGTCTCCCTTGAAGCTTCTCCGGATGAAGAACGCTCCCCCGCGCCTTAGGAGGTCGCCCAGGGGGAAGAAGTTCAAGTTGTCGCCCGCGGCGATGACGGGAGCCGGCATGCGCGCGTGGTAAAAGACGCGCGTCAAGATGATGTAGTCGACATGGGACTTGTGCGACGGGAGCAGGATCAGCGTGCCGTCTTTCGAGGCCTCTTTCAGACGCTCTAGCCCCGGCCGATCGACCTCGATGGCGGAGTACATCTTGGCGAGCGTGGCGTCGAAGGCGGCATCCATGACACGGACGGCGTTCATGTCCTGAGCCGACTCGAGCTCGCGCACCATCCCGTGGGCACGGGCGATCAGAGCGTGTCGCTCACGCGCGCCTTCCCCCGCGAGCTCAACGATGGTGCGCTTGAGCTTTGGGCTGCGTACGACCTCGTCGCGAAGGCGGTCGAGGGGCTTCTTCGTCGGCCCGACCACCGCGCGGCGCTCCCGCTCCAGCCGCCGAAGAAGGGCGTACATCAGACGCCGCACGAGGATGTCGTCGGGGGTGCCCGAGCCCTCCTGTGCGAGGAACAGATCGAGATCGAGTGGCTCGCCAGCGCGGAGCGTAACGTGTTGATAGTTGAGGAAAAACTGCGCGAGTGTGCGCAGTCGGCCGGGCCACTCCCTGGGGCCGAAGACGGCATCCACGAACCCTCGTTCGGCGCTGTCCGGGTGCTTCGACCACACGAACACCTGGGGCACGAGAAGGATCGGCGGTTTGCCATCGCGCGTGCGCTCTCGCTGGGCGTCGAGAACGGCACGGAGGTACACGTCGCCTTCGGTGCGGCCGCGGGACGGCAGGACGGCGGCACGCGAGCGTCCGGAGACGACCGGTGTCGGCTCGAGCAGCGAGGGGGGTCGCTTCAGAAAGAGAGCGGCCGAAGCGCCGCGGTCGAGGACTCGACGGAGCTCGGCCGCGTAGGATGCGTCGTCGCGGGGAAGTAGCTTTTCCCAAAGCGAGCGAGGCTCGGGGTCGAGGGCAGCGAGTCCTCGGTCGTTCGCAAAGCGAATTCGCGGCAGCCCGAGCTTCTTCGTGAGGACGTCGAGGGCAAAGTAGTCCACGACGGAGACGTTGCGGAGCACGTACACGGCCGTGCCCCGCGCGTCGGCCTCACGCACGCGACGAGCCCAGGCCTCGTCGATCGTCATGCGTTCGAATGCCCGCGCGGCGAGCTGCTCGACGAGGCTCCCGTCGCCTTCCACCGTCAGCCGCCGAAGACTTTCTGGGCGATGGCGATGATGCGCTTCGAGGTGTCGCTCGGAAGCCCAGTGCCGGGGTGGGGCCAGGCGAATCCTTCGGCCTTCACCTGGTTGCACGAGAGCGACACCATGACGTCCGCGGGCGGTCCGCCGGCGGGAGAGCCGAACGAGAAGCCGAACTCGGCGTACATGCAGTTGCTCGCGGCGTTCGAGAAGTTGCTCTTCGTTCCGAAGATCGAGAGCGCCTCTTCGCGCTGGGTCTTGTCGTTGAGCGCGGTGTAGCCGAGGATTCGGAAGCCGTGAAAGCGCTGCGTCTGGTCTTGGGCCGGCGTCGCACCCGCCGCAGGTGCACCCGGAATGAGGCCCGGCGGAATGAGGCCCGGCGGCAAGAGGGAGGCACCCGCCGTGATCCACTGCTGGAGCTGGGGCGGAATCCCGGCGACCGGAGCGCCAGGGGCCGCGCCAGCCTGGGGCGGGGGCTCGTAATTTTGGAGGCGATAGACCGTGATCTGCGAGTTCTTCATCTGGTCGAACGGTGCCGACAGGGTCGGCGCACATCCCGTGGACACGGACAGAAGGCCTGCACCGACCAAAGCAAAAAGACCGGGAAGCGAGATCGTACGAAGCGAACGGAACATGTCGAACCTCCAAGAAGGGGAGCGAAAGAAGCGGGCGAAGCCTACCAACAATTCGTCCCGAATCGCGGCACAAGTTCCTCGTCGGCATGTTTGGCGGTAGGCTCGACCCCAGAAATGGGGCTAAATGTTCAAGGTAAAGAAGATTGATCATGTGGCCGTGTGCGTGGCCGACATCGACGAGGCCGCGGCGAAATACAAACAGGCGCTTGGGCTCGAGGGTCAGGATCGCGAGCTCGTCGCATCGCAAAAAACCGAAGCGATGCTCTTGCCCATCGGCGACTCGAACATCGAGCTGATCAGTCCCCGTGGAAACGACGGCCTCGCCAAGTTCCTCGAAAAGCGCGGACCTGGGCTCCACCATATCGCCATCGAGGTCGAGGGCATCGAGGGTGCGCTCGCATTCCTCAAGGGAATCGGAGTGCCGCTCATCGACGAGACTCCACGCAAAGGTGCTCGTGGGCACAAGGTCGCATTCCTTCATCCCAAGGCCACGGGCGGCGTCTTGGTCGAGCTCGTGGAGCCCGACGACCATGGGTGACCCCGCGTTGCACGACGATGCCACGTCGCGCCGGTGTCGGTTGGGCGACAACGAGGCCATTCACCGGCGGAATTCCGTCCAAGCGCCCACAAAGGCAGCGTGGCGGGTCGAATCGGCGTGGAAAATCCAGAGCCTTCCTAGTAGCGTCCTTCGTGCGTCGCCTAGGGCCTATGCCTCGGCGCCTTCAGGAGGACCGACTTGAATACGCTCCGCAATCGGATGGTTTCGGCTGGGCTCGCCTTCGTCGTAGTGGCGACCGCGAGTGCGCCCGCGTACGCGCAGCCCACGCCTGCTACGCCTCCCGCGATTCCCGCCAAGCCGGCGGCTGGTGCCACGGCTGCAACAGCGCCAGCACCCAAACCGGCCCAAGCGCCGATGAAGGCTCCCGCGCCTCCCCCTGCGCCTGGGCCCGTCCTTGCCCCCGCCAAGCCTGCCGATCCCAAGGCTCTCACCAAGTCCGGCGACACCAAGCTCAAAGCCGGCGACTTCGCTGGCGCACTCGCCGACTACGAGGCTGCAGACGCCGCCAAGCCCACCGCCGAGCTTGCCTTCGCGATCGGCGAGTGCCACGAGAAGCTCTTCAAGCTTCGGGAAGCCGTCGTCGCCTACGAGCGCTTCCTTGCGGCCACTCCGGTGCCGGCCAAGCTCAAAGACAAGGTCGAGCCGACCCAAAAGCGCGTCGCCGAGATCAAGGGCATGAGCGGCAAGGTGCACCTCGAGTCGGGGCCTCCCAATGCCTCCATTCTGGTGGATGGCAAGCCTTCGCCCGAGAAGACCCCGACGGACATCGACTTGCCTTCCGGCAAGCATACGATCCGTATCGAAGCCGAAGGCTACGAGTCGGCCGAGCGTGAGGTCGACGTTCAATACGCGGCCAAGCAGGATCTCTCGATCGAGCTCGAGAAGAAGGCTCCACCCCCGGCCCCGCCACCCCCGGTCGTCGCCGAGGCACCCAAGCCGGCCCCTGCGCCCCCGCCACCCCCGCCACCCCCGCCCAGCAAAGTGCCGGCGTACATCACCGGCGGCATCGCGGTGGCGGCACTCGGAATTGGAACGGGTTTTGGGATCGCCGCGCTGTCGAAGTCGAGCGACTTCAAGACCAACCCCACGACCGACACGGCGGACGCGGGCGAGAACGCGGCTCTGGTTGCGGACATGTGCTTGGGCGTGGCCATCACGTTCGGCGTGACCTCGGCGGTGCTCTTCCTGACGAAAGACCCTCCGAAACAAGCGTCGACTGGTCCCGCCAAAGTCGCCCAGAAGCCCGCCGCTCCGCGAGTTTCCATTGTTCCCACCCCCTACATTACCCCACAGGGGGGCGGCGCGGGCGCTCTCGTTCGCTTCTGAATTCCGAGGCTCCGATGAACAAAAAAACGCGCGCACTCTTTCTCGCGATTCCCCTCGGTGTGGCCTTGCTCGCTGGTTGCGAGCTCATCGTGGACTTCGACCGCACGCGAATCCCGGCCGATGCCACGGATTCGTCGGTGACCCCCCGGGATGCACAAACGGACACCTCGGCCCCCGACGCGACCGTCGACGCCACGACGGACGCGACGCCGGACGCGACGACGGACGCGGGACCCGATGCTGCTGACGGCGCTGCGAGCGACGCATCGTCCGACGCCGCTGACGCCTCGGACTGAGCCTCCGTGAACGAGGGAAGCGAGAGCGTCTACGGAAACGAGTCGTTCTTTGCCCAGCTGTTGGGAAAGGCCGTCGCCGCGAAAGCGAGTGACGTGCACCTTCGTGTCGGTGCGCCACCTTCAGCCCGAATTCGCGGCGAAATGGTGGCCTTCCGGACCGACCCGCTTCGACCGACCGACACGGAAGCCATCGCCCGGCTCGTGTTGAAGGCCAATCCGGAGCGTCGTTCGTCGCTCGACTCCATTCGTGAGGTCGACACGGCCTACGACGCTCCTGGGGTGGGCCGGTTTCGCGCCAACGTTTACCGCCAGCGGGGGACGCTTGGCATCGTTCTTCGGTCGATCCCAACGCGCATCCCGACCATGGAAGAGCTGGGCGTCCCAGCTTCGTGCATCGGGCTTTCGGAGAAGGACCGAGGCCTCGTGCTCGTGGTCGGCGCAGCAGGAAACGGAAAGAGCTCCACCCTCGCGAGCATGATTGGGCATCTCAACGCCACGCGCGCCGTCCACATCGTCACCGTGGAGGATCCCATCGAGTTTTTGCACGAGGACAAGCGCGCCAGCGTGAGTCAGCGCGAGCTCCACATCGACACGGGCTCGTTCGCAGAAGCCCTCCGTGCCGCGCTTCGTCAGGACCCGGATGTCATTCTCGTGGGTGAAATTCGCGACGAAATCACGATGGACGTGGCTCTCCAAGCGGCCGAAACCGGACACCTCGTCCTGTCGACCCTGCACACTCCGGACGTGAGCCGTACGATGGGCCGTGCGCTGGCTCTGGCTCCCAAGCGGCCAGGGGCCTCCGACGAAATGCGCGAACGTCTTGCGGATTCGCTCCAGGGAATCGTTGCGCAACGGCTGCTTCCTTCGGTCGACGGAGACGGCCTCGTGCTCGCCGCCGAAGTGCTCGTGGCCACCGGAACCGTGCGCGAGTCGATTCGTCGCCCCGAGCACAACCCGCCGCTCAAAGAGCTGATGGAAAAGGGCGCTCACCCGTACGGAATGCAGACGTTCGAGATGCACCTCCGGCAGCTCGTCGGGGCTGGCCTCGTGACGCGCGAAGTGGCGCGCGCAGCGTCCACCTTCTAGGCCCTTAGGCTAGGCCCTTAGGCCCTTGGCCGTGTTCACGTGGACCCGCCACGAGCGGCCGATTCGGTCGCTGCGCTTTTGGGCTCGGCCCAGCCCCGATTCACCTCCGCGAATTCGCGAGCTCAGCGTCTCGCAGCTCGAGCGCGAAGGCGTATTGCCCGTTCACTCGTCCATCGTCGTGCAGTGGTCTGCGAAGACATGGCCCTTGATCGTGCCTTCTTCGAAGGTCGCCTCGAGGTCGAACACGACCTTCTCGGGCGGGTCGCCCTCGAGCGTGATGCCCGTGATTTTCGCGGCGGTGGCCTTGTCGAGGGGCTTCTTGGTCAGGGCTTCTTTGAAGTCGAGCAAGGTCACGGCGACGCCGTCCGCCAAGGTGAGTGTCCGTCCCGCAGCGCCTGTCGGAATGCCGCTCACGATGAGCGTGCGGTCGGGGGTGGGGGAGCTCTGTTTCGGGCACTCGGGGGCGCCACCCGCGTGAATCTCGGTCGTGACACCCGAGACCGTTTTTCCTGTTTTGTCCCAGCCGAACTGGGCGCGCTCGAACTTCGCCGTCTTGGCTCCGTAGGTGGCATCGAGGGAAAGCGACCGACAGGCTCCCGTGCATCCTGCATCGATCGCTCCTGCGTCGGCCGTGCCGGACGGTAGCGGAGCCGCGCCCTCGGTCACCGTCGCGTCGGCGATGGGATTCGGGGTCGGGCCCGCGTCTTGCGGCGCGGCCGTCGTGCCACACGCGAGGATGACCGACAGGGGAAAAAGGACCAGCCAACCGTGGGGGCAACCTGCGCGCATGAGCCAACAACGTAGCGCGTCTCGGCTTGCGCTGGCGCCGAATTGGGACGAATCTGCAGCACCTTGGACGCGACACGCGCCTTCGTTTTTGCCTACTCGCAGAACCTCGACCGCTACGAGGCTTGTGCCCGCCACGTCCGGCAGGAGCTCCGCGTGTTGCTCCGAGGGGAAGGTCTTCGCGCCATCGTGACCTCGCGCGCGAAGGGGCTCGCGCGTCTCGAGGAGAAGCTTCGTCGCCGGGAGGCCGAGCGCGGAGAGCCGTACGCGACGGTGGCGGACGTGACGGCCGACGTGCACGACCTCGTCGGTGCGCGTGTGGCGCTCTACTACCCGGGAACGCAAGCGCGGGTCTCCCGCCTGATCGAAGAACGCTTCGAGTCCGTCTCGGAAATGCGCGTATTTCCTTCGGATTCCGGCCGTCCAGCGGCCAGGCTTACCCACGAAGGCGGCCTCTTCTTGCCGAGGTTCTCCGGCTACGCGGCCACGCATCACCGTATCCGCTTTCGGGCCGATCAGGTTCCGCCGGATCTGGCGGATCTCGTGTCGCCTTCCGGGCTCACGGTGGAAGTGCAGGTCGCGTCGGTGCTCATGCACGCCTGGGCCGAGGTGGAGCACGATCTCGTCTACAAGCCCCTGTCCGGGGAGCTCTCGCTGGACGAATACGCCGTGCTCGACGAGCTGAACGGACTCGTGCTCGCAGGCGAGCTTGCTCTCGAGCGTCTCGAGCGTGCCGAGTCCTCTCGTCTCTTTACGCTCGCACGTCCCTTCGACGACGCGTACGAGCTCGCCGGCTTCTTGTCGAGCCGCCTTCGTGCCGAAGGAAGCGAGCCCGAAGGCGGGCTCGGTCGCACCGACGTCCTCTTCGCGCTGCTGCGGCGCTTCGGCAAGAACACTCCGAGCGCGATCCTGGAGCTCGTGGCGCAGGTTCGGACCGAGCCCCCGTCCTCGTCGCGGTCGTGGGCGCCGGACGGGGAGGCGCGCGTCGCCGATCGCTTGGCGCGCGCCTTTGCCGAAGGCCACGACGAGCGTGAAGCCGTCCTGCGAGAGGTCTCGCGAGGTGGAGCGTTCGGCGATCTCGCGGAGGACGGAGCCACCCGCGCCCTCTCCGCGTTCCTCGAGCGCTACCGAGCCGTGGACCGCTGCGTCGGAGCATTTCTCGGGGCCATCGGAGAGTGGGGCAAGCGACTCGTGGTCTCGGCGCGCGGTGCGGCGCTGCTCGTCGAGCGTGGCGTGCTGACCATGGAAGAGGCGCGAGATCTCGATGCCCTCCGGTCCATCCGGGATCGCGTGCTCCGGCAGGACCCCGAGCTCGACGCGGCGGGGGTCGTCGATGCGACGCGGGCGATCGATGCTTGGCTCACGCGTCTCGCAGCGAGCGCGAACGAGGAAGTGGCCGCCATCGCACGGCGCGAAGTCGAGATCGTCCCGTCAGCGTCGGTGTGAGGCGACCCAGCTTCAGTGGCGTGCCGCGCGGGCGCTGACCCATGCCACGGCATCGGCGAGCTCTTGAGGCTTTGCGAACACGGGGCCGAAGGTCGCCGCCGCGTCGGTTTCGCGGGACGATGTGAAAAAGGCGATGGGAAGACTCGGATTGCGGGCTCGAAGCTCTTCGGCCACGGCAGTACCTGGCGCATCCCCGAGATCGAGATCCAGCAGCGCACAGGTGAGGCTCGCATCCACGGACAGAGCCTCTGCCGCCGTCGCGACGCACGCCGGCTCGATGCCGGCCTTTCGCAGCTCGCGAAGGAGGGTGTACCTCGCCACTGGCGAGTCATCGGCCACGAGCACGGTCATCGTCTTGTCCCCTGGAGCTCCGGACATCCGACCCGAAAAGCTACGCGATTCGGCGGCGAATGTCCGTCCTTCCGCCACTGCAACGAAATGGAGCAGGTGCTCCGAAACAGCACACCAAAACGGACCACCGTGAACCGGAAGTGGGCCCGAGTCCTGGAAAAGGCGGGCTTTTGGACTGGCACGATGCGCGCAAAGGACCCGTCGCCGGCGCGTCCGGCGGAAGGACGGAAGGACCATGGACGTCACCTTTTTCGGAGTTCGCGGCAGCATCGCTTCGCCTGGGAGCGATACGGCCCGTGTGGGCGGAAACACGAGCACGGTCGAAGTTTGCTGTGGCGATAGCCGCATCGTCCTCGACGCTGGCACAGGGCTTCGCGCGCTTGGGCAACGCATGCTCGCAAAGGGCGAGTCACGAAAGCTCACGCTGCTGTTGAGCCACTACCACTGGGACCACATCCAGGGTCTTCCGTTCTTCACTCCACTCTATCTTCCAGGGACCGAGGTCGAGATCGTCGGACAGCGAGCCGGGCTCTACGGAGTGCGCGAGGCGCTCGAGCACCAGATGACGGCGCCCGTGTTCCCCGTGCGATTTTCGGACCTCGCGGCGACCTTCGTTCCACGCGAGGTGCGACCCAGAGACACGTTCCGTGTCGGTGACGCAACGGTACGCGTGGCGCGAGGGAACCATCCGGGAGGAGTACTCGCCTACCGCATCGACTACGCAGGCCAGAGCATCGTCTACGCTACCGACACCGAGCACTACGCGTGTCTCGACCCGGAGCTGCTCGCCCTCGCCGAGGGCGCGAGCTTGCTCGTCTACGACGCTCAATACACGCCGGAAGAGTACCGTGGGGAACGGGGCCCGTCGAAGGTCGGCTGGGGTCACTCGACGAATGTGGCGGCCGCGGAGCTCGCACGCGCCGCGGGAGTGGGTCGCCTTGCACTCTTCCACCACGAGCCGACGCGCGACGATCGTGGCGTCGAGGAGGTCGAGGCGGCAACCCAAGCGCTCTTTCCGGCGACGTTCGCGGCGCGCGAGGGCATGCGCATCGAGCTCGCCAAGGACAGCGTCTCCGTGCCCGTGGTGCAAGGCGTGGCGGACTCGGGCTCCGAAGGGGCGAAGCTCTGCGCATGAGGCACGCGCCGCCTCGGCCCGCGCTCGGGCATGGCGAGGACTCACGGAGGTTCGAGCCCGCCGTGCCCAACGGTGCCGCTCCGGGGCGAGAAAACGTTCCCTTCCGACACGGGGACGCGCCGCAGCCCACTCCTTTGCCTGACCCCGTCCGACCGCAGGGCCGGAGGCATGAACTTGAAGCGACGCCGGCCGAATGCGGTAGACCTTCTGTGGTGTCCACACACCTCTCGCTGCTCGTCGACTTGGCCGCGCTCCTCGGTCGCGAAGTGGACTTGGACGCCATCCTCCGGAGCGCGTGCGAGCGGGTGGCGCACGCGCTCTCGGCCGAGCGCGCGACGGTATGGCTCGTGGACTCCGATCGGGGCGATCTCGTGAGCCGGGTGGCGCTCGATGCGGACCTCTCGGCGATGCGCCTCCCACTCGGACGCGGCATCGCCGGTTGGGTCGCGGAAACAGGAGAAATCGCGCGTGTCTCGAGCGCGCGGGAGGACGTGCGCTTTTCATCGGAAGCCGATGAAAAGACAGGTTTTTCCACCGGATCGGTTTTGGCCGTGCCGATCCAAGAGGACCGCGGCGCTCCCGTGCGCGGCGTGCTCCAGCTTTTGAACCGCCGCGGAGGCGGGGCCTTCGACGAGGACGACGAACGAACGCTCTCCGTGCTCGGACGTGAGCTCGCGCGCGCGCTGTCGATGACCACGCTCCGAGCGCGCGATGCCGCGACGAAGGGGCTCACGCTGCGGGGGCCGATCAACCGGATCGTGGGGACGAGCCCGGGGCTCGTTCGCGTCTACGAGAGGGTTGCCCTTGCGGCACGCACCCATGCCCACGTTTTGCTTCGGGGCGAGACCGGGACGGGCAAAGGCCTGTTCGCACGAGCCATCCACGCGAACTCGGCGCGCCAAGCCAAACCGTTCGTGGTGGTCGACTGCACGACGCTTCCTCCGTCGCTCGTGGAGAGCGAGCTCTTCGGACACGAACGTGGCGCGTTCACCGGAGCCGATCGGAGGGTTCCGGGCAAGGTCGAGCAAGCCGACGGAGGTACGCTCTTCCTCGACGAAATCGGAGATTTGCCAATCGAGAGCCAGGGCAAGCTCCTTCGGTTCTTGCAGGAAGGCGCGTTCGAGCGCGTGGGCGGCCGCGTAACGCTCGCGACCGATGCGCGCATCGTGACGGCCACCCACCGAGATCTCGAGGCCCTCGTGGCGGCTGGGCGTTTTCGTCAGGACCTCTACTATCGGCTACGTGTCGTCGAGATCGTCATGCCGCCGCTGCGGGAACGCGGCAAGAGCGAGATCGTAGAGCTTGGTCGTCACTTCGCCGACGCGTTCGCGCGTGTCTACGAAAGACCCACTCCGGTCTTCGATCCGACGTTCGTCGCTTGGATGGAGAAGCATCCGTTTCCAGGCAACGTGAGGGAGCTCGAACATGTCGTGGAGAGCGCGGTCGCCCTGTCTCCGGACGGTGTGCTTCGCCTCCCGGATGGCGTCGGAGGGCGTTCTTCGAGACCTCCAACGGTTCTGGCCAACGGCATCGTCGTGCCCGAAGGGCTCACTCTCGACGATGCGTCGCGACGCTACGCCGAGGCCACGCTTTCTCGTGCCGACGGCAACAAGTCCGAGGCCGCCCGCCTCCTCGGGGTGTCCCGAAACACGCTGGCTCGCGTCCTTGCGCGAGCCAAACGTTGAGCGCGTGGCGCAGCTTCAGGGCAAAACGAGGGTGACCGTGCGCTTGCCCTCGGCTTTGGCGATCCGTACCCACACGTCCCGTCGAGTGGTGTCGACGAAGTAGCTGTTTTCCGCGGCCTCGAAGGCTTCGCGGGTGTCGGCGCGCGACAGTGCGGCTCCATCGACGGTTGCCGCGGACGGAAGCTTGTCCGCGCGGACGCGAAGCGTGACGGCCCGAAGGCTCCGCGAGAGCGAGATGCTCGTGCCCGTGGCCGTTCCTTCCGCCTCGATCGTCGTCTTGGAGTCGTCGTCCTCGTGGAGAACGAACGCTTCTCGTGCCGGGCCGGGATAAACGAGGACCGTGAGCCGGCCCTTCGAAGCAACGCTTCCCGCACCGGTGACGCCGTTCTCGACGTTCATGGGCACGATGGCCCCTTGGCGTACGTAGAGCGGGATCTTGCTGCGGTCTTTCATGTCGACCTTCGCGAGAGTCTGACCGCCCTCGAGCGCGTCGGCTTCGGGCTTCCAGTAGTCGTAAAAGCGCGAGCCGCTCGGCAACGCCACGTCGCGGGTTCCCGAGCCGTCGACGATGGGAGCCACGAAGAACGCTTTGCCAACGAAGAATCGAAAATCTCCGGCCCAGGTCGGATCTTCCCCCTGTGGGTCGAGCAGGTTCGGCCCACCGGCGTAGGCCTCTTCGGCGAGGCTGTAGAAAAACGGAACGAGCTCGTGGTGCAGCCACGACCAGTAGCGGTAGAGCGCGACGGTCTCGTCCGCGCGGTCGGCCACCGTCCACGGCGCCAGGTTCGCGCGACCGTGGAGCTGCATGAAAGGAGTCATGGCTCCCACGGCGGTCCAGCGCGCGAAGTTGTCTTGATCGAACGGGACCTCTTTGGTGAGGTCTTTGTCGTCCCGATCGAGGTAGCCCCCGATGTCCGAGCCGAGCATCACGTACCCTTTGCGGGCCGAACGAAAGATGCTGTCGAGGGCGTCGGCGAGCCCGATCCAGTCGCGGCGGTTGTCGCCGACCCACGCCACCGGAGCATCCTCCGGGCGCGCGAAAAACCGGCCCGCATACTGGTAAGAAGCATCCCACGGGCGCACCATCGTGGTGAACTCCGCGCCGCGAGTCGCCACTCCGAACGCGAGGAAATCCTTGTAGTAGGCCTCGGAGTATTCTTGGAGCGCGACCTCGCCCTTCGCGGACTTCATCGGCGCCGGAAGGATGTAGTTTTCACCGAAGTCGAGCTTCCATCCGTCGATCTTCTTCAATATGGGCGTTTGCAGGCCGTGCCACCACGCGAGGGCATCCGGGTTGAAGAAGTCGATGCCCGCGCCGCGACCCTTCCACCAGAAGGACGTGTCGCCATCGTTCACGTAGTACTTGCAGAGGATGCCGCGCTCGAAATCGGGGGCCGGCCCGGTGTAGAGGTCCCCGCCTCTTTCGAGGTCGAGCGAGCTCTCGTTCATGTTCGGCGTCATCCACAAGACGAGCTTGATTCCTTGTCCGTGGAGCTCGTCGACGAGGCCGTCGAAGCCGCCGTAGCGCGTCGGATTCGGGACGAACGAGTGGTAGCTCGTCTCCCAGGGGCTATCGAGGACCACCGCACCCACCGGAATGTCGCGTGACTTGAAGCCGGCAACGAACGCACGGGTGTCGTCGCTCGTCGAGATGTCCTTCGAGATCCAAGGTTCGAACGCCCAGCGCGGCGTTCGTCGGGCAGGGCGCGCGAGCACGGAGCCCGACCCAGGAGGCGGTGGGCACGGAGCCGCGGCATCGACCACTGGTGGGGGCGAACCGGCAGGCTGCGAAGAGCACGAAGCCGCGAGGAGACCTCCCCCGAGGAGCAAGGCCGCGAAGGGACGCAAGGCTGGAGAGCGCATGACGTCAGCCTAGCAGGGGGCCGTACGACGCACCGAAGAGCGGCCCTCGGTGACACCCGACGTGCCGTTGGGACCCATCGCCCCTCGAAGCTCGGATGCGCGCATGTTTGGCACGTCTCGTGCTGAAGCAGTCGACCGAATGCTACGGTGGTCCGAGCCCGAACAAATGACCTTCGACGACCGGCTCACGCTCGGATCGAGCATCGTGTTTTTGGCCCTCGCAGGCCTCTCGGCCATGCGCGCTCGCCGGGAACCTTTGGCGTTCGCCTTGGGGGCGCTTTACCTCGATATTTTTGCGTACGACGTCCTCGATCTCATCGGAAACAACGCGACCGGTGAGGCGCCTCCGCGCTGGCTCAATGCGGCCGCAGCGGGGCTCGCCGTGCCGCTTGCGTTCAACGTCATCCTCACGTTCGTCGGTCAGAAGCGCCGCCTCGCTTGGGCGTTGCGGGCCTTGACGGTGTACTTCGGCGCGCTCGCTGGGGTTTGTCTTTTGCCGTTCGTCGTCCCTTCTTTTGCCTGGTTTCCACTCAGCGCCGCGTGGGCAGGGGTCGTTGCGCCTGGTCTGACCATAGGCCTCGCTTACGCCACGCTGCTTCTCGTGCGCCACCTCCGCGTGTGCCAAGACGACGAGCGTCCGAGCTCCCGTCTCGTGCTTGCGGCGCTCATTCTCGGGGTCGGCGGAAGCGGTACGGATATTTTCGCGATCGCGGGGGCTCCGGTGCCCCGGCTTGCGGCGTGGGGACTCCTTGCGAGTGGCGTCCTTCTCGCCGCTGGAACGCTGCGCTTCAAGCTCGTGCGAGGGCTCACGCCGCGGGCCATGGCCACCTCGATCGCCATTGCTCTCGCGGGCATCGTTGCGCAGCTGGCGATGGTGCGCGTCTGGAGCGCGAACGGTGCTCTGGTGATGCTGAGCTCCGTCGTGGTCACGCTCGCCGTATGGGGAGCCTTGAGGCACGTGAGCGGGCAGCATGCCGAACAATCCGTGCGTTTGCGGTACCACGCCACCCTTGGACGTCTCGCGGCCCAAATGGCCCACGACGTCCGCAATCCGCTCGCGGCCGTCCGCGGAAGCGCCCAGTTTTTGCTCGAAGAGCATGCATGCGGTCGGCCCTTGGACGAGCACGTGCACTACCTGACGCTCATTCTCGAACAGACCGAGCGCATTGGGCGCGTCGTCGAGGACTACCAAAGGCTCGGTCGGGCGGAAGCTCACCGCACGCGCCTCGATCTCGATGGGGTCGTAACCGATGTCGTCGAGGCACAGCGGGTGGCCTTGGGCGCGGGCATTCGAATCGATCTCGAGCTTGTTGCGGACGGTGCGGCCATCAACGCCGATGCGAGCCTTTTGTCTGCGGCGCTCGAAAACCTCATTCGGAACGCCCACGAAGCCATGCCTGAGGGAGGCGTCGTGAAAGTGAGCACCTCGCGCGTGGGCGCACGCATCGTTCTGCGCGTCGAGGATGACGGTTTGGGAATGGATGCGGTCACGCGTGAGCACGCTCAAGACGACTTCTACACGACAAAAGCCTCAGGATCCGGCCTCGGGCTCGCCTTCGTCCGTCGCGTCGCCGAGGCCCACGACACGTCCGTTCGCATCACCAGTGCCGTCGGCCGCGGGACGGTCGTCGAGCTCGCGTTGCCCCTGTCCGAGCCCGATGGTCCACCTTCCTCCCTGCGCGAGCCGCGCTGAGTTAGGCTCGAAAAATGGGACAGCCTTCTTCGGACCTTGGGACCCACGTGCTCGTGGTCGACGACGACGCGGCAGTGGGCACCGTGATGGGGGCGCAGATTCGCCAGGCCGGGTATGCGACGACGGTCGTGACCTCCGGCGAAGCGGCCCTTGCGGCCCTCGAAGATACGCCCTTCGCGGTCGTGGTCTCCGATCTGCGCATGCCGAAAATGGACGGTCGTCGGCTCATGGACGAAATCCACGCGAGGTGGCCCGACCTTCCCGTCGTGATCGTGACGGCGCACGGCACCGTAACCATCGCCGTGGAGGCGATGAAAGCCGGCGCCGCCGATTTTCTTCAGAAGCCTTTCGACCGCGAAGAGCTGGTGTACGTGATCGCCAAGGCCGTCACCGGGACGCGCAAGGTCGCCGAACGCGCTCCGAAACAACCCGGAACTAAAGAGCTTTTTGGCGATTCGACCGCGATGTCCGGGTTGCGGGATCTGATCGCTCGTGCGGCGCGAACGACGGCGACCGTGCTCGTGCAAGGAGAAAGCGGCACGGGCAAAGAGCTCATCGCTCGCGCCATCCACGACGGGGGGCCTCGCCACGACAAGCCCTTCTCAGCTTTTTAAAGACGTAACCAATCACGCCGAAGAGCATCATGAACCAGATGTCCAACATGGCGTTGTGGACGGTGTAGGCCCCAATGGCACAGATCA
>JAYUKI010000256.1:0-5103 GCA_043764595.1 Myxococcales bacterium
CTCGGCCTTCCGAATGGCGATGTACGACTTGTCGCGCGTTTCCTGATCGTCGCCCTTCTCCTTGAACGCAGCCTCGGCCGCATCGAGCGACTGCTTGGCCCCATGAAGCTCCACCAGGCTCTCTTTGCCTGCTGGCCCTTCGGAGGAGGTTTTGTAGGCGGCGCGAGCGTCTTTCAGCTCTTTCGGCGGCAGAACCTCGCCGCAGCCGACGACACCAAGGACGATCGACGCGAGTGACACCATCGCGGTAAAGGACGTCTTGTTCATGGGGAGCCTCATTTTCCGCCCTTCAGCGCCTTGAGCTTTTCGAGCGCTTCGTTCGCTTCCGCACGCGTGGAAGTCTCTTTCGCGAGCTGGAGGGCAAGCTCCGCGTCGGCGCCGGCGCGGGCTAGGATCTCGTCGGCGCGACGGTTGTCGCCAGCCGCGATGAGCGCCTTGGCCTGCTCGATCTGCTCGTTGGCGTACTTCAGATAAAGGGCGGCCTTTGGCTCCTTTTCGGCGCCTAGCTCACGCGCACTTCGCGACGCGGCCTCGGCCGACGACAGCTTCTCCGAAGGCGGAGGAAAGCTTCCTCCACAGCCTGCGATCGCCACGAAAGCGACGATACCCAATACGAGTTTGCTCATGTTCTCCTCGGCGGGCGCGCAGAAAGCCGCCCGAGTGGACCGACAGGCTACCATTTGCTCGCACGCGTTGAGAAGAAGCCTTCCAGACCGTGCGGACGCGGCGTTTCAGCCTCCGTCTTCGGCGTCGGCGCTCGTGTCTCGTGCGGCATCGGCGCCGAGACCGCCATCGGCGGCATCCGTGTCACGCGCATCGGGCGCAGCCGAATCCGCAGCGTCCTCGAGTGGAGTGGCGTCACGCGCAGCATCGCTGGCGTCGGATTCAACGCTCGCGTCGCTCGCCGCGTCCTCGGGAAAGGGCTCGGGGTCCTGCGAGAGACGGTCGAGAATCGTGCATCCTGCAAGCATTGCGATCGCGGCCACGGCGAGGCCCGAACGAAGGCGGTGCGAGCAGTGGAGCGGCATCCCGCCATTGTGGCCGCGTTCTCTCGCGAAGCGAAGCTCGTGACGTGAGGCCCCGCAAAACCGCTCCGTGCGGCGAAGCAATGTCTAGCCTTTTCATATACTTATGGTCGTACGAGCCGGACGGCCGGACGCCGGGTTCGCGGCACGTGCTCAGCCGAGGGCAACGGAGCGCGACTCGTCTTCGGCAATGCCTTCGTCCACGAGATCGATCGCCGTGCGCGAGAACCTTCGGGCCACGGCCGAGACACGCGTGTCTCCCATGCGCTCGGCGAGGGTGGCCTCGTGCACGAGAAGCGCGAGCGACACGGACCGGCCGAGCGTGAGCGCGAACCTTCGTGCTCCGGCCTCGAGCGCCGAAGGGCCCTTGGAAAGCGTGGAAATAGCCCAATTCTCTGCGTGTTCGAACGCGGAGCGTGCAATGCGCGCGGCCTCGCCGAGGGACGCAGGCGCCCCCTCGGTAGCCCGTGCAATTTCGAGGCGAAGCGGCTCGAGGGTGGTCCCTCGCGCGAGAGCCCGAAGCACGTCGAGGGAGAGCACGTTGGTGGTCCCTTCCCAAATCGGCAAGACCTGCGCGTCGCGAAGGAGCTGAGGCAAACCTGTATCTTCCACGTATCCGGCGCCCCCGAACGCCTCGAGCGTCTCGCTTGCCACGGCGACGGCTTGTTTGCCGGTCGTAAGCTTTACGATGGGGGTGAGCAGCCGTGAGAGCGCGCGTTCGCTCTCGGTGGCCACGTTCGCCTCCTCGCGACCGAGGAGCTCCACCACGCGGAACGCCAGACAAAACGCGGCTTCGGTCTCGGAGACCATCCACGCAAGCGTGTCCGTGTGGAGGGGCTTTTCGGAGAGCGGCGCGCCGAACGCGACGCGCTTTTTCGCGTAGTCCCTCGCGAGAGCGATGCACTTTCGCATTCCCGCAACGGCGCACACGGCGTTCCAGGTGCGCGTGATGCCGAGCATCGGGGTGATGTTCTTGATGCCGTCGCGAAGCCCCATGACGGGGGTCGCCAACGTACCGTCGAGAGTGAGCTCCGCGGTGGGCACGTTGCGCGTTCCGAGCTTGTCTTTGAGTCGATTGATGCGAATCCCGTTCAAGAGCCCAGAGGCGTCGCGGGTCTCCACGTAGAAGAGCGCGAGCCCACTTCCGCCGGGCGGAGAGCCTTCGGGGCGCGCGAGTGTGAGCGCCATCTCGGAGGTCGTAGCGGACGTGAACCACTTGGTTCCGTAGAGCCTGTGCACGCCGTTCTCTTCGCGGGCGACGGTCTCCGAAATCGCCACGTCGCTGCCACCGGTGCGCTCGGTCATCCACTGACCGCTCGTCCACGCGAGGCTCGCATCCCGGCTCGTGAGCCGAGTGACCGCGCGCTCGACGAGAGGCCCATTCTTCGAAGAAAGAAGGGTCTTCGCAGCACCGTCGGTCATCGCGAGAGGGCACGAATAGACGTCCCACGAAGGCTCGAGCAAGTAGACGAGCGCGAACTGATGAACGCGCGAGTGCTCCCCGTGTTTTCGCTCGTACGCGGTCCCGACGACTCCACGCTCGGCCGCGACCTTTTGCGCGCGCTTCCAAAGGGAAGAAAGCTCGATGCGATCGACGCGATTGCCCCAAGCGTCCCACGGAACGATCCGCGGCTCTTCTTTCGGATCGGCGAGCTTGTGGGCGGAGAGCTCCTGCGCGATGGCCGCGACCTCGCGCAAGTCCGGCTCGATCGAAGCGAGTACGTCGGCGGGCAGGTGCCGCCCGAGCCATCCGCGAAAGAGAGAGTCACCGTCGAACGGATGCGGCAGCGAAGGAGGGGCTTGGTAAAACGCCATGCACCAAGGCTACCTCCGTCCGGCCGCTCTCGCACGAACGACGAAACGGCTGAAATTACGGGACAATCTTCAGGGCGTAGGTCTCGAGCGCGCCCGCCGACACGAGCGATCCGTCCTTGAACTTGCAGAACGCGTCTTCGCTCCCCGAAGGCGCTTTGCCGTTCACGAGCTCGTTCTTCAGAGCTTGGCACACGCGCATGCCGGCGCTCATGCGACCATCGAGCTGCGACTTTTTGACCTCGACGACCGCGCCCGCTTTCAAGGTGCGAAGCGCGTCGCAGTCGAGGACGGCGCCTTTGAGGCACGACTTATCGAGGGAGACCCGCGCCGAGGCAAAAACCAAGATTTGAGTTTTTCCGACCTCGTCCATGGTCCACGTTTCTTCTTTCGCAGTCTTCGGATCGAGCTCCGGAAACGTGGACTGCGCCGAGGCTCTCGAGCACCCAAAGACGCCGCAAATCGCGCCGCAAATCGCGCCGCAAATCGTCAAAATTCCGAAGGCTCGCGTCATGGGGTTCCTTCACGCTTCAAGGACAACGAGCCGCAGCCGCCCATCGACATGCGACCCTGAAGGCCGACCGCGGTGAGTGTGCCTTCGATGTCGGCGGCCTCGAGCTCGTCGGACTCGTCCACCCAGTCGCCGCCTTCGAGCTTCAACCGATGCGTCTGTGTCGTGTACGTCCCGGACACTTGGTACACGCCACGAGCTCCGCCGCGGGCGGTGGAGAGCTCGACGGTCCCGCGCACGTCGTCGGCGTCGAGCTCGGCGACGCGGAGGACCACCGTGACTTGTCCCATCCGGCAGTAGCTCGTCCCACGAAAGACCTCGCCTTCGCGAAGTGGGCTCGTGGCGGGCCTTCGCACGGAAGCGGTCGCGTCGCCCGCGTCTTCCGACGCGGGCAAAACGGCAAACTTCGCCCCGCTTGGAAGGGTCGGTGCCTCGACGAGCCCACCGCCACCACAAGCCCACGCGGCCATCGCGAAGAGGCCCACGACTGCCATCGACCCGCCGAGGGCACGCGAGGTTCGGAATCTCACGCGTTCAGTTTACCAGCGCCCCTCCGACCGTGCGCGATTCCTGCGCAGGACGGCTTTCCTTCTGTTTCGCGGCCTCTTCGGCCAGCACACGCTCGACCTCGGCATCCATCTCGCCTCGCGCGATTTTGCCCCACATGACGAAATCCGCCATGAGCGACCAACGCGGATACTTGAAGGTGGCCGGCTTGTTTCCTTCGATGAAGAAGTGGCTCACCCACGCAGGGCCGTATCCGAACACCGGAGCCACGGCGACCATCCACTTCTTGCGGAGCAGCACACCGGCCGCAGCACACGTGACCGCCGCGGTCGTGCCGATGAAGTGCAGCGTGCGCGTCGACTTCTTCGCGTGCTCCCTCACGTAGAACGGCCAAAATTCTTCGAAGCTCTCGAAACGTTTTTCGTCGTTGCTCATGGGGTGCCTCGCCTTCCGAAGGGGCCGAGAGCATGGCCCCACGTTCTCCTCGATGCAAGGCGAAGCCCGCGTTTCGAACCGGTCGCGATGGGCCGTGCTCGACGTCTCGGTGCGACAAAAAGACCAAGGGTCTCGAGCGATTGCGCGAGACCCTTGGAGGAAACGGGGCGCCGTTCAATCGGCGGGGCTGAACATGAGAGGGTACGTCACGGTGACCTGACCGTTGTCCGGCGTGGGGAACGAGAGGTTCTGGAAGCTTCGCACGACGCAGCTCACCACGTTGTGATCCGGAAGGTCCGAGCCGCCGTCCGCCGAGAGGCTGACCGCACCGTCGCGACCGATGATGAACTTGGTGACCACGCGACCGGTGAGGCTCGGGTTCGTGCGGAGGCCGTTATCGTAGCAGTTGCGGAAGCGACCGAAGTTCGCACGAACGACGCGTTGGATGGCCTCGGCGGGAAGGTGACCGTTCGACGAGACCACCAACTGGCGGACGACGCCCGGGCCCTTCGGCACGTGCCCGTGGCCGAGCGGCGCCCGTCCGTTTCCAATGCCATCCTTTCCAGGTCCGAAGCCTTGGCCGTCGCCGCCACCCAAGCCGTGGCCAAGGCCGCCCACCTTGTCGAGGCCGATGCCGGCTCCCAGACCGCCGCCGCCTTCTTCGTTGCCCGAGAGACCGAACGCGCCTCCACCGAGTGCGTCTCCGATGCTCACACCCCACATGTTGCCCATCGCGCTCTTCGAGTCGGCGCCTTGCGCCTCGAACGCGCCCCACTTCGCCGAAGGAGCGTTCGGATCGAGCGTGGAAGGGCC
>JAYUKI010000257.1:0-19015 GCA_043764595.1 Myxococcales bacterium
CGGCTTCGTAGACTTTTCCCATTCCGCCTTCGCCCACCAGGCGCTTGACGAGGTACTCCCCGATTCTCTCCATGGCCCTCTCCCTACGCGCCGACGCGCCCTTCGATCTTTCGGGCGAAAGAAAAACTTCTCCCGTAGTTTCGGAACGTTATTCGAAGTGAAACGGGGCCCCATCCCGGGCGCAACCGAGCATTTCGGCCATGCCCATCGTCGCAAGATCGGGCAGCTCGTCGTCCGAAAAAAGGCGCGCTTCGAGGATCTCGAGAGGGTTCTTCGGTGGCTTCGCGGGGGCGCTCACCCGGCAGCGGACCACGACCGTGATGGCATGGAAGCGAGGATCGCGGTCGGCGCGTGAGAAGAGCCCGGTCACTCGCTCGAACGTGGACGAAACGACGCCGGCCTCCTCCTCGAGCTCGCGCGGATAGGTCGCGGCGAGTGTCTCGCCCCACTCCACGGTGCCGCCCGGAAGTGCCCACGTGCCCGTGTCGGCGCGTCGAATGAGCAGCCAGCGTCCGTCGTCGGTGCGGCCCGCGACCACGATGCCCACGACCGGCCGACGAAGGATATGACGGCCGATCTCTTTCACGATCGTGAGGGCGCCTTTTGGCAGCTTCGCGAACAGTCCCAACGCCATGCGCCCACTCTAGCCCGGATGTTCACGACAAACGCCCGAAGAAAGCGGCATTCGCAGAGCCGTCCTCGGGTTCGACGTGTTAAAAAGCCGGCCGTGAAGCTCGCTACCTTCCTCGAGAACGAAACCCAAGTCCCCGCCATCGTCGTCGACGCCGACTCACCGTCCGCGCCCGCGACGCTCATCCACCTTCCGCTCGCCTTCGCTTGGCTCGAGAGCCACCGAGGTCGGCCGAGCGATGCCTCCGCGATCGGCAAGGCCTATGGCGAGAGCGTGCTCGGCTTCGTCGAACGAAACGAAACCGCCCGGCCGGTGGCCGACGCACTCGTCCACGCGTTCGAAGAAAAGCGACTCCCGAAAGAGGTGACCCGGCCCCTGCACGGAGCGTCTTTGTTGGCGCCTATCCCCCGCCCGCCTTCCATGCGCGACGGGTACGCGTTCCGTCAGCACGTGGAGACCGCCCGTCGGAACCGAGGGCTCGAAATGATCCCCGAGTTCGACATGTTCCCGGTGTTCTATTTCACGAACCACCAAGCCGTGGTTGGTCCCGGCGAAGTGCGCGTCCGCGAGCTCGCTCGTGAACGCTTGGACTTCGAGCTCGAAGCCGCCATCGTCGTTGGCAAGAAAGGGCGCGATCTCTCGCCGGGAAACGCCGACGAGCACGTCTTCGGGCTTACGATCATGAACGATTTTTCGGCCCGCGTCCTTCAGATGGAGGAGATGAAGCTGTCGCTCGGACCCGCGAAGGGCAAGGACTTCGCGACGGGTCTTGGACCGTGGCTCGTCACCCTCGACGAGCTCATGGAGCGCACCACCAAAGGGCCCAAGGGAAACGTGTACGACCTCGGCATGCGTGCCTTCGTGAACGACATCCAGGTCTCGACGGGGAACGTCCGCGACATGAACTTCACGTTCGCGGAGATCCTGACTCGCGTCAGCTACGGCGTCGACGTGTATCCCGGCGACGTCATCGGATCGGGCACCTGCGGCACGGGCTGTTTTCTCGAGCTCAACGGCTCGAAAATCACGCAGGACCAGTGGCTCTTGCCGGGCGACCGCGTCGACCTGGAAATCGACCGATTGGGACGCCTCGCGAACACCATCGTGGCGATCTAGCCAGCTAGGTAGCGGCGAACGAGGGACGCGAGGCGTTCGCGGTTGGCCTCGCTCACCCGTGCCGTTCGAAAAACGCGATGGCACGACGCACGGTCCACGGGGACACGAAGCTGCCCTCGTCGAGGCCCGCGTACCAGCCGATGTGACCGCCTTGGGCGCTCATCTCGACCTCGACGGCATGGGAAGCGGAGACGAGACTCTTTCGAACCATGGCCCCTGGCACCATCGGATCGTCGTGGGCGTGGAGCACGAGGGTCGGCACCGAGATGCGGGACACCCACGACTTCGCACCCGCTTTCTCCCAGTAGTCGTCCACGTTGGCGAAGCCGTAGGAAGGGACGATCACATTGGTATCGTAGTCGCGAAACGAGCCAAGAAGGCTGAGGCGCGCCACGTCGTAGCCCGCGCGCTCGGGATAGAGGCGCGCGAAGTCTTGTGCCTGCCGAACCAGACCCCGCAAGATGTGGAACCGGTACGGCAGCCTCGAGAGCGCGTCCATGTGTGGGCCGACGGTCGTGTAGTCGAGGGGTGCGGACACCGAAACGATGGCGGCGAGCCCAGGCGGAGCAGCTTCGCCGAGCTCCCCCGCCAGCTTCAGCGCAACATTGCCTCCTCCCGAAAACGCTAGAACGACCACGTCGGAGACGCGGGGATCGGCAAGCACCGTGCGAACGACGGCCCCGAGGTCCTCGGTCAAGCCGGCATGGTAGAGCGACGGCGCACTCTCGACGCTGGTACCGGCTCCACGCATGGACATACGAAGCACGTGCAGGCCGGCTCGGTGGAGCGCGACCGCCGCCCGCACCACGTAGCGCGAGCCAGCGTCACCGCCGATACCGTGAACGACGACCACGGCTCGGGCCCTCGACGGTTGGAACCAGGCTTCGGCATGCACGGCGCCCGCGAAGGCTCCGTGGTGCGCGCGGATCCGCAGCTCTTCGTTTCGTGGAACGCGGAACGAACGTGGCGGGCAGTGCAGTGGAGCGGCGGCCCCGAGCGTCTGGACGTGGGGGCTCCTGAAGATGCGCGAGAGCGCTCGGTCCATGCCCTACCGTACGTCAGGAATCGCGGTCGTGCCGCTCACGAAAGACCTACTTTTCAAGACTAACGTTAGCACCTCACACGTGAGTTACGTTTTTGGTCGCCGAGGGCATCAAAGAGCCCTATGGTGCTCGCCCATGCCTACGCTCCGGCGCTTCACAGTCGTTCCCCGCCTCCCGAGCCCACTCGAGCCCCTGCGCACGATCGCGCACAACTTGTGGTGGACATGGACCCCGTCCGCCCGTGCGCTCTTCCTGCGCATCGACGAGGTGCTCTTCGAGCAGACGCACGCGAACCCGATCGAGCTGCTCTCCCGCGTGCCGCAAGCTCGCCTCGACGAGCTCGCTCAGGACGACGCGTACCTCGCTCATCTCGAGTCCGTCGCTCAAGAGCTCGAACGCTACATGACGCGCGAGGGCTGGTTCGAGAAGCGCTTCCCCGGCACCAACGGCGCGACCGTGGCGTACTTCTCCATGGAGTACGGCCTCCACGAATCGCTTCCAATCTACTCTGGAGGCCTCGGTGTTCTCGCGGGCGATCACCTGAAGACCGCAAGCGACCTCGGCATTCCACTCGTCGGCGTCGGCCTCGCTTACGCCGAAGGCTACTTCCGCCAAGTGCTGAACTCGGACGGCTGGCAAGGCGAGAAGTACCCCATCAACGACTGGTCGCGCTTGCCCGTCACCCCCGTCCTTCTTGCAGACGGAACGAGGCTCGTGCTCGACGTGGAGTACCCGGATCGGATCGTGAAGGCGCAGCTCTGGCGCGTCCAAGTCGGTCGCGTCCCGCTCTACCTCCTCGACACCAACGTCGAAGAAAACGAGCCCATCGACCGCAGCATCACGGGCCCCCTTTACGGCGGGGATCAAGAGTTCCGTGTTCGCCAGGAGATCATGCTCGGTATTGGCGGCGTCCACGCCCTCGAGGCGATGGGACTGACTGCGACCGTTTGCCACATGAACGAGGGGCATTCGGCCTTCCTTGCGCTCGAACGCATTCGTCGCACCATGGAAGCCAAGGGCGTGAACTTCGCCGTGGCGAACGAGGCCGCCGGAGCCGGGCACATCTTCACGACACACACACCCGTGCCCGCAGGAAACGATGCCTTCGCCCCGGAGCTCGTCACGCGCTACCTCGAGCCTTACCGCCGCGCGCTGGGTCTCACCGAAGCGGACCTGCTCGCGTTGGGCCGCGAGGACGGCGCAAAGGCCACACCGACCACTCCGTTCTCGATGCCCGTCTTCGCGATGCGAAACGCGGATCACTACAACGGCGTCAGCGCGCTTCACGGGGAAGTGTCCCGGAAGATGTGGAAAGGCTTGTGGCCCGAGCTCCCGGAGCACGAGGTCCCGATTCGTTCGGTCACGAACGGCGTCCACACGCCCTCGTGGATTTCGCGCGAGATGGCCGCGCTCTTCACGCGCTACCTCGGACCGCGGTGGGTCGACTCGCTCGCCGATCGGGACTTTTGGGCCCGCGTTTCGGACATCCCGGACGCCGAGCTTTGGGAGACGCACGAGGCGCGACGGTATCGACTCGTCCAGCTTTGCCGCCAATGGCTCCGAGGCGCCGCCGAAAAGCGTGGAGGCTCGCCCGCCGACCTCGCCCGCGCCGAAGAAGTCCTCGATCCCCGGACGCTGACCATCGGCTTCGCGCGAAGGTTCGCGACCTACAAGCGTGCAGACCTTCTCTTCCGCGACGTCGAGCGCGTGAAGCGTTTGCTCGGGAGCGACGACCGTCCCGTCCAGCTCGTCTTTGCGGGCAAGGCCCATCCCCAAGACAAAGGCGGAAAAGAGCTCATTCGGTCCATCGTAAAATCAGCGGCGTCCCCTGCGCTCGCCGGGCGTGTGGTCTTCATCGAGGACTACGACATGCGCATCGCGCGAGCCCTCGTGTCGGGTGTCGACGTTTGGCTGAACAATCCTCGAAGGCCGCACGAAGCAAGCGGAACGAGCGGAATGAAAGCCGCGGCCAACGGCGCGCTGAACCTGAGCATTCTGGACGGCTGGTGGGCCGAAGCCTACGCCGACTACGGACGCAACGTCGGCTGGGCCATCGGCCAGGGCGAAGAGTACGACGACGCCGAAGGCGACGATCGCGAGGCCGAGATGCTCTACGATCTCGTGGAGCGCGAGGTGGTTCCCCTGTTCTACGACCGAGAGCCGCAGAGCCGCCTGCCGCGAGGCTGGATCCGCCGCATGAAACAGGCGATCGCCAAACTTACCCCCGACTACAACACCGCACGAATGGTCCGCGAGTACGCCGAGCGGTTCTACGTGCCGTCCATCGAGCTTTCGCGGCGCATGCGCGCCAACGAGCTCGAAGGCGCAAAGGCGCTCGTTGCGTGGAAAGAACGCGTACGTTCGGCCTGGGCGTCGGTGGCCATCACCGACGTTTCACTCGTCTCCCCCGCGGAGCTCGCGGTCGGCGAGGAGCTCGAGGTCACCACGAAGGTGCGCCTCGGCGACCTCACTCCGGACGACGTCGCCGTCGAAATTTACCACGGCCCCACGGCCGGCGGCCACGAGCTCACGAACGGCACCATCGTTCGCATGAGGCTCTCGTCGACCTCGAGCGACGGCGTGTGTACGTTCACCGGCCGCATCCCGACTGTCGAGAGCGGCTCGTACGCGCTCGCCGCTCGGGTCATGCCCTACAATCCCGAGATGAGCCACCCGTACGAGACGTCGCTGGTCCGCTGGGCCTGACGGATCGTGGTCGATCGGCGAGCCCGCTCCGGTCGAGGCACGCCGAATCTGGACGCTCAATCTCAACGCGTCAGGGCGCACAGCCCTGACGCACGAGGTGAAGCACCGTCGCGTTCGTCGAGGTGTTCGCGGCGATCGCCCCAACGCCTGGGCCCGCGGCGACTCCGTAGATGTTGCCCGCTTGCATCGGGAAGTCGGAGAGCGCCCCAGCGCCTGCATCGCCCACGCCTGCGTCGGCGCTCGCCCCTCGCACGTAGAACGCCGTCGATACCCGCGTGGTTGGCGCCGCTGGCGTCGCGAACGTTGCGAAGAGCGTGCGATCGTCCGCAAATGCGATGGGGCCCGCCATGTTGGAATAGTTCGGGGAGCCCGGTGCGGGGAACGTCGCGACGTCGAAAAAGTCGCCGCTCGAGAACGACGTATCCTTGTCGTCGTCGAGAATCCACGCCACGCGCACTGCTGCGACGCTCCCGCTGAAAGGCGGCGCAGGGTTGTTGAGCGGCCACGCCATCGCGACCATGCCCTTCGCGCTCGTCGCGATCTTCTCCGTGCCAAAGTTGTGCGAATAGACGTTGCCCGGCGGCGGGATGGCTTGGTCAGGCCCCACTGCACCTGTCGCGGTGCCAGCTCCGGTCAAGAGGGCGAATGCGGGCGCGCTCGGACCACCCAACTGCCGAATGCCCACGAGGCGATCGGACCCCGACGTCCCGACGAAGGAGTACGTCTGGGACACGTTGACAGTATTGAGCCCGACCGTCGCCGCGAAGGGTGGCTCGGCAATGGCGAACGCGTAGCCCGGGCTCGTGTAGCCCAGAAGCAGCTTGTCGGGCGCAATTGGAAGAACGACGTTCGCGTTCTGCCCGTTGTAGGGCACGAACTTCGACTCGGCGCGAAGTTCCGCCGCCGGGTTTCGCGGCACGTCGAGCCACGCCACTGGAAGGCGACGCTGCAAGCTGCCGGCCAGGCTTCCCACCATGTAGAGGCGCCGCCCCGCCGCGAAGACGTAGGAGGGCACAAAGGGTGCTCCTGACACCGAGATCGGCGTCTTCGGGATTCCAGGCTCTTGCAGCGAGTACGCATAGACCCCAGAGTTCGTGGTGATGAACACGAATGGCGCAACGACGGCGACTGCGCGGAAGGGTCCAAAGTTGACCTGATCGACGGTGGGAAACTCCTCGTGGAGGGGCACCGGAACCGCAGGCATGCAAGTGTCCGTCGCGACATCGCATTTCGACGCACGGCAAGGATCCGGCTGGGGGCAGATATCGTACGTGCACCGATTGACCGTGGTGTCGCAACGTCCCTTCAAGCACGCCGACACGGCCTTGCAGTCCGCATCCCGCGTGCACGTGTCCGTCGCGGTCGCATCGATGCCCGCCTCATTCGAAGGCTTCGCGTCCGGTGCCGAAGTATCGGGTGTGCTCGTTTCGCTTGGAAGTGGAGCCGTCGCGTCGGCCTGGCCAATCAGGCTCTCGTCCAATCCGAGCGAACAACTCGCAGCGGAGGCCACGAAGGCGATCCCACCAAGCGCAAAGAGCGTGAGCGAGCGGCTTTTCATTGGAAGGTGCCTCCGAACGCGACCGCAGTCGGGGACAGCGAGACCTTGGTCTCCGTCTTTCCGATGGGCAAAAGGACCAAGGTGACGCCAGCGGCGGCTACCACGATGCCGCTCACGAGGGCGACGGTCGTCCACGTCTGGAGGCCAGAGGCGTGGTCATAGGCCTCGCGCGTGGGTCCTGCGTTGTACGCATCCCGAGCACCGAGGGCTTGTGTCCCGAGCACGATTCCGCCGAGCACGAGCGCCCCTCCCGTGCCCGCCAGCACGAACCCGAACGGCTTCATGAGCGAAGGGGGCGGCGGTGGCGGCGGTGGCGGCGGTGGCGGCGGCGGCGGCGGCGCTTCGACCTTCGGTGGTGGTGCGGGTTCGGCAGCCTTTTTCGCGGCCAAGAGCTGCGCCTCGGTGATCTCGACATCGACCACTTTGCCAGCCTCCAGGGAGACGTCGCGCCTCTCGATTGGAAAGCCGGCAGGACGCACCGTGAGCACGTGCGCGCCAGGAGCCGCGTGCAACCGGGCTGCCCCGGACACTTCGGTCAAGCTGTCGAGCTGGACCTTCCAACCCGTCGGCACCTTCACGGAAACCGTGCCAAGCGTCTTCTCCAAAGACTGCACGCGCTCTCGAGCCGTCTGCCCTTGTTTCGCGTCGAGCCCAGGAAGCTCGATGGCGCGCCCGAAAGCGTCGCATGCGCGCTCGGGTTGGCCGGCGCTGTCCCAGGCAAGAGCCGCCGTGTAAAGCGTCACCGCGTGAGGCCGCAGCGCCGACGCCGCTTCGAAGTGAAGCGCGGCTTCGACGAAGCGTTTCTGGGCGAAAGCCTCCGTGCCCTGACGGTAGCGAGCTTTGGCCTCAGCCGTCGTTTCGGCGCTGTCGTCGGCACGCGCCGGACTCGCGGAAAGGGCAAAGCCACAGCCGAGCACGAGACCAACCAGTGCCACCCGCCACAAAGAAGCCTTCCGCATCCTCAACCTCCGACAGATGATGGTGACACGAGTCGACGACGCGAGGCGAGCAATTGGCGCTCCGCCGCCACCGAGGTTCATGATGTCGTCGACACCGCTCGACTTCGGGCGGTCGTTGCTCTTCGTGGAGGACGCCGACGAGCGAAGTAAGGCTCAGTAGGGGCTCGAAGGAATGGCTGGCCCCGTCACCGGAGCGCGCGTTTTCCATTTCAGCGTCACCTTGATGGGGGCCACGGTCTTCTCGTCCACCTTGACGGTCGCGTCGTCGTGGCCTTCCGACTTGAACGTCAGCGTCACGGTCTTCCCCGCGGCCGGTTTTGGTATCGAAGTCATGGCAGTCGCCGCCTGGCCATCCACGGACACGAACGCACCAGGGGGATTCGGCTCGAGCGCGAGGCTCGGCGTGTCCGGAAGCTCGAGGGCAGCACTGACGACGGGCTGCGCGGTGGCTAGCGGACTGCTCACCACGGGGACGGGGACGAGCTGCGCTGCGCTCGGGACAGGAACCATCGCCACCGAGGGAGTTGGAGGCGCAGCCTGCACGTCGGGCTTGCCCTTCAAGAGGAAGGCATAGCCTCCTCCACCGAGGAGCAGAGCAAAGATGACGCCGATAGCGATACCACCGACGACGTTGTACCGGCCGCTATCGTCGTGCACCGGCGCTTGAAAGGTTCCGGTCATTCCTGGATGAAAGACCTGCGACATGGACGCATCCATCGGCGAGTGCCCGAGCTGCGACGGATGCGATGGCTGCGAGTATTGACCAAGCTGCGAGGGATGCGACGGCTGCGAAATGTCGCTACGAAGCAGCACCGGCTTTACGCCGCTCGCCGAGCTCCCGCGGGGCCCGCCACGGCCTGACGGCGTCATCCCTGCTGCATCTTCGCGAAGGTCGGGAACCGAAGCCGATTGCGCGCTGCGGATACGCTCCTTTCGGCGGTCGATTCGTTCGCCAATGCGGGCGCGAAGGGCTTGGGCGACGGAGGCCTGGGTCACCACCGGACCACTTCGCGCGAGCCATTCTTCGAGGGCCACACGAAGTTGCTCGGCGGTCTGGAAGCGCTGACGCGGATCCGGAGCGAGCGCAGTGGCGACGATGCGGTCGAGCCCCGACGGGTACCCGGCCACGGCCTGCGACGGACGCACGTAGTGGCCCGCCATCAGGTTGTGCATGATTTGCATGTCGTTGTCGGCGCGGAACGGAGCCACACCCACAGTGGCTTCGTAAAGCACGCATCCGGCCGAAAAAATATCGCTCCGTCGATCGGCCGTTCCGGCGACTTGCTCGGGCGCCATGTACGCGAGCTTGCCCTTGATTTGGCCGGCGGACGTGTGCTCGTGAAGCTGTCCCAGAGCTTTGGCCACGCCGAAATCGGCGACCTTCACGTTGCCTTCGGCCGAGACCAAGATGTTGTGTGGGGAGAAGTCGCGATGCACGACGTGGAGCGGCGTTCCATCATCGGCGCAAAGCTCGTGCGCGGCGTGGAGGCCAGCACATGCATCGGCGAGGATACGGGCCACGACGCGGTAGTCGAGGACCTGGGTCTCGGAGCTGTTCGGGCGCAGAACGCGGCTCAACGAGTCGCCGTTCACCCACTCCATCGCCAGGTAGAGCACGCCGTTTTCTTCCCCGAGCTCGTACGTGTCGCAGACGTTCGGGTGGTGCACGTTCGAGGCGATGCGAGCCTCGTCGAGGAACATGCGCTCGAACTCTTGCTCTCGCGCGAGATGCGGCAGGATCGTCTTGATGGCGACGAGCTTCGTGAAGCCACGCTGGCCATGCTGCCGCGCGGCCCAAACACGGGCCATGCCGCCTCGAGCGATCGCCACGAGGAGCTCATAGCGCCCGAGCCGCATCCCCGGCGTGAGCGCTCCGGACTCTTCCGAAAGGTCGTCCATGGCTAGGTTGTCTGCCATCCGCTTCTCGAGAATACACCCCACGGGAAACAAAGCGGTCGCTTTTCCGCGAACATCGGGTGGGCAAACGTCGGCAGAACACGCACCCCACATGAGGTGCGAAGCAGCGGTCCTCGAAGCAGCCTACCGCGCGACGCGAGCTTTTTCCCTGAGGCGATTCGCTTCGAGCAACAGCAGGAAGGCCTCGAATGCAGACGCGAGTGTGACGGGGTCGTGCCTCCGGGCGTTGCGAACGAGCGCTCGAAACGCAAGGTAGCGCGCTCCGTCGAGGCCCAGCATATAAGCGACGAGCGCCGGCTCCTTCGGAGCGTTTTGGCTCCCGAGGGTAGCGCCCACGGTCGCGAGCAGCCGCGAGAGGGCCACGTCCGTCGAGAGAATCGCAGCCTTCGCTTCACCCCGCGCCAAGTGCCCCTCGGCGAGCTCGACGGCGCGCCGCTCGGCCACGGCCCCTTGGAACAGGTGGCGGAAGGTAAGGACGGGAGCGTCCTCCGCAAACGCAACCGGCGGGCTCGGCACGGGAGGCACGTCGGATACGGCGTCGCGCCGTTCGACTTCGACCTCGATGCCCTCGGGGGCTTGCACCGAAAGCGCCGTCCCACCTTCCGTCGTCGCGAAAACGGCTTTTGGCTTTGGCGACACAATCGGCGCAACCGGTGGCGGAATCGGCGAGACCAACTCGTCGAAATCGAGAAGAGCGTCGGGCGGTTGCGACGCGGAAATGCGGATTCCCGAATCCGACCGCGGCGCGCTCTCGGGCGAATCCGATTGCGGCACGCTCTCGGGCGCCTCACCAGCCACCTTCGTCACGACCGGCGCGGAATCGACCATCGACTGGAGCACCTGCGTGATTCCGCCGGGGTCCTCCATGATGCCGAGCAGCGGACGTGTATCGAGCTCTTCGCCTTCGTGCGCACGGAGGACGAGCCGGGTGATGCGCTCGAGCCCCTCGAAAACGCCTTCCCCACTGGTGGCAATGGTGCCGAGCGACGGGGCGCCGTGAGGGTTGAATCGGCGCTCGAGCTCTTCGATCGGAACGAGATCGGAGAGGTCGCGTTTGTTCCAGTGAAACGTGTGCGGCAGCTGCTCGAGCGGGCGTTTCAGCTCGGCCAGGTTGTGACGCAAATCGTCGAACGCCTCCTGGTTTGGCTCCAGCCGTCCCTCTTGGGAATCGGCCACGAAGACCACGCCATCCACGCCGGAGAGCAAGAGCTTGCGGGTCGCACCGTAATAGAGCTGCCCTGGCACCGTGTAGAGCTGCAGCCGCACCGTCATGCCGCGCACACGGGGGACCCGCAGGGGCAGGAAGTCGAAGTGCAACGTTCGATCTTGCTGGGTCGCGACACTCACCAATTTGCCGCGATTTTCGGCCTTGGTGGACGCAAAGAGCGTCTTCAGGGTCGTCGTCTTGCCGCCAAGACCGGGCCCGTAGAAGACGAGCTTGAACGAGAGCTCGCGATTGTGCGGGTTGAGGGTCGGCATGGTCGAGCCAGCGAAGATTAGATCAAAAACGGTCGCCACATGTGTGCGAAGCGCTCCGCTCCGTTTCGGGCTAAGGTCGAGGACTGCAACATGCGGGGATTCATCGACCTCCACTGCCACTGGGTGCATGGCATCGACGACGGCGCGCGCACGGCAGACGAAGGCGCCGACATCCTCGTGGCCCTTCACGCGATCGGCTTCTCGACCGTCGTCGCCACGCCCCATACGCGTCCAGGCATGTTCGAGAACGACGCAACGGGTCTCCAAGCGGCGTACGCCTCGACTTTGGAGCACGTCCGCCTCGCCGCACGTGGTCCGCTTCCGTCGGTCCTGCTCGCGAGCGAGCACTTCTTCGACGACATCGTTTTTTCCCGGATTCGCTCGGGCGTGGCGCTGCCCTACCCGCCGCTTCCCGGACAGGCCGCAAAGAAGGTGCGGCCGATTTTGGTCGAGCTCCCCCCACGCGCCTTTCCTCCCCAGATCCAAGCACGGTTCTTCGATCTGCGCCGCGCAGGGTGCTCTGCAGTGCTGGCCCATCCAGAGCGCTACCAGCCCGTCTGGGAAGACGACCGCTGCCTCGATCCGTTGATCGATGCCGGAGCAGCCCTGCTCCTCGACGTGTGTGCGCTCGTGGGGAAGTACGGGCAACGCTCGCAACGCAGTGCGGAGAAGCTCTTGGACGAAGGCGCCTACTCGGCAGCGTGCTCCGACGCCCATAGGCCCGAAGACGCCGAGGTCACGGCGCGTGCCATGCAGCGGCTCACGGAGCTCTCCGGGCCGGACGAGGTCGACCGACTCTTTCGCATCGGTCCCACGAAGATCCTCGAAGGTCGCGGCGCTCCGCTTCTTTAGCGAACGAACGGAGAGGCTTCGCGGCCTGGCTTCGCACTAGCGACGCGGGCAAAGTCTCCTGTAAGGTGTCGTCGCGCGAAAAGCCGCGCTCACCGCGCCGCGGGCGTGACGCTTCGGGAGGACAACATGGCTGAGAAGATCGCGATCATCGGGTTGGGGTACGTGGGACTTCCGGTCGCCCTGGCCTTCGCGAAGGCATTTCCCGGCACCATTGGCTTCGACATCCACGAGGAGAAGGTCGCCGAGCTCCAGCGTGGGTACGATCGAAACCTCGAGATCTCCGAAGCGGAGCTCAAATCCAATCCCATCAAGATCTCGTGCGATCCCGAAGATCTCAAGGGTGCGACCTTCTTCGTCGTCGCCGTCCCGACCCCCGTCGACAAAAACAACGTCCCCGATCTCACGCCGGTCGTGAAGTCCTCCGAGACCGTCGGTCGCGTCCTCTCCAAAGGCGCCGTGGTCGTGTACGAGTCCACGGTCTATCCAGGCGTGACCGAGGACATTTGCGGCCCGATTCTCGCCCGAATTTCCGGCCTGGACCGCAGCGATTTCAAGCTCGGTTACTCCCCCGAGCGCATCAACCCCGGAGACAAAGAGCACACGCTCGAGCGCATCATCAAGGTCGTCTCCGGCGAGGACGACGCCACCCTCGACCGTGTCGCCGCGGCCTACGGAAAGATCATCACGGCGGGCATCCATAGGGCTCAGTCCATCAAGGTGGCCGAAGCCGCCAAGGTCATCGAGAACACGCAGCGCGACCTCAACATCGCGCTGATGAACGAGCTTTCGCTCATCTTCGATCGCATCGGTATCCGAACCGCCGATGTCCTCGCGGCCGCGGGCACGAAGTGGAACTTCCTGAAGTTCCGTCCAGGGCTCGTGGGTGGCCACTGCATTGGCGTCGACCCGTATTACCTGACGACGAAGGCCCAAGAGCTCGGTTACCAGCCGGAGGTCATCCTGGCTGGACGACGCATCAACAACCACATGAGCGCTCACATCGCCCAGAAGTCGGTCAAGCTCCTCATCAACGCCGATTTGCCCGTCAAAGGCGCCAAAGTCGGCGTGCTTGGGCTCACGTTCAAGGAAGACTGCAACGACCTTCGCAACAGCAAGGTGCCCGACATCCTGAAGGAGCTCGAGACCTTCGGCATCAAGGCCATCATCCACGATCCCCTCGCGAATGGCCCGGAGGCCGTGCACGAGTATGGCCTGACGCTCGCCCCAATCGAGGCGTTCAAAGACCTCGACGTGCTCATCCTCGCGGTCAGCCATAAGCAATACCTCGAGCTCGGCCAGGCGAAGCTCGAAGGCCTGGTGCGCGAGGGTGGTGTCGTGATCGACGTCAAGAGCGTGCTCGATCCGAAGAAGGTCGGTCGCAAGCTGAGCTACTGGAGCGTGTAGTGCCGAAGGAAGATTCGCCACGCGGCGCGGAGATGCACGCGCCTCGTGGTTTCTTGCGCCACAACGCCGGGAAGCTCGTGGCCTCGGTCGTCATCACTGCGAGCATCATCTACGCCCTGAAAAAGGGCGGTCTCAAAATCATCCCTGCGGACACGTCCGTTTTCCGTGACGTGAAGTGGTGGACGCTTCCAGCGTACGCGCTGACCTTCCTCGCCATGACGTGGTTCCGGGCCGTACGGTGGCGCTTCTTGCTGCGGTCCTTCGTGGACATCTCGAGGCGCCGCACGTTCGCCATTTCGTGCATCGGTTTCGCCGCCATCCTGCTCTTGCCGTTTCGCCTCGGCGAGCTCGTCAGACCTTACCTGGTGCGCGAAAAGGGCAAAGTGAGCCTATCGTCCGCCACGGGAACGGTCGTTGGCGAGCGGGTGGTCGATGGCCTCTTTTTGAGCGGGCTCTTGGCCGTCGCGCTCGTGACGGTGCCCCACCTCGTGCCGCTGCCCGAGACCGTGGTGGGCCTCCCGATTCGCGTGCAGCACGTCCGCACGAGCGGCTTCGTAATGCTCGGGGTCTTCGCTGCCGCGTTCGTCACGATCTTCGTCTTCTACTTCGCACGCGATTTCGCGCGTCGTGCCACGCTCGCTGTCTTCGGCATCGTTTCGCGCCGTTTGGGCGAAAAATTGGCCGAAATCGCCGAGAAACTTGCGAACGGCCTCCACGCGTTCGGCAACGTGAAGGACGCCGGCGGCTTCCTTTTCGAGACCGCGGTTTATTGGCTCATCAACGCCTTCGGCATGTGGCTACTCGCGTGGGGCTGCGGGGTCGTCCATGCGGACGGCTCGCCCATCACGTTGGGCGAGAGCTTCGCCCTCATGGGAATGCTCGGAGTCACGATCCTCATTCCGGGACCTCCGGGGCTGCTGGGGGTCTTCCACGCGGGCATCTACGCCGGCATGTCGATGTACTTCCCGGAGCACGTGGTGGTTGGAGCGGGCGCGGCCTACGTCTTCTTGCTCTACGCGTCGCAGGTCACCTTGAGCACCCTGCTCGGGGCCTTCTTTTTTGCGACCCACAAGGCGGAGGTCAAAGACGCCATCGACGCCAGCAACCAAGAGAGCATGGCCCCGCCCGAAGCGCCCGCTTGACGTCGCGCATCGTGAACACCAACGCGACGCGAACGCGAACGCGAACGCAAAGGTGACAACGCGAAGCGTTGTGAAGCGCCGGGCGAGACAGGTATAGTGAACCGAAACGGGATGCAGAAGCTCCCTTCTTCGTGGCCGGGAGGCTTGGAATGCGGCGTAGTGCGATCGTGGCGTTGGGGGTGGTTTCATGTGCGCTCGCGGCTGCCGCCTGCGGTGGGCGGCTTGCCAAGCCCGTAAGCCCGAACGCCGCGACGGCCCACGAAGCCATGGGCGAGGCGCACATCGAGGCTTGCGCGAAGGCCGTTGCCGGCGAGCCCCTGGTCGTCGACCTCAAGTCGAGCGAGCGGAGCGACCTCGAGGTCGCCATGAAAGACGGAGTCGTCGCCGTCGGGTTCGACTGCAAGTCGCTCAAAATCGTGAAAGGTTGCACGGCGCCGGGCACCTATCGATTCGCCGGGGTCACACGCAAAGAAGACGTCGTGCGCATGCAGAGCCAAGACGAGCTAGCGGCCAACTTGCCGCTGACGGGAGCTTTGCTCGGAACGAGCATGAAACGCGGCTCGACGCTCGATCTCGCCCTCGTGACCGTGGGAAAGAAGCGGAGCACGGCGACCGAGCTCGTTCGCACAGACCTCTCGGGTACGTGCGAAGGCGCGACCCACGTCGTGCGGGGCGTCTACGTCGGAGCGTTCGCGCTCGCCACCGGCACCGAAGGCGAGGTCCGAGCGGTCGCACAGATCTTTGGCGCCGGGATCGCCGGAGGAAGTGGCGGCGGCAAGCGTACGGAGGCCCGCGACGGCGACCTCGAGGCTTGCCGCAAGTCGTCCGCCGACGCGCAAGAAGCCCCCAAAGACTGCTCTGCCATCACGCGCCTCGAGCTCGTGCCCATCGTCGCGCAGAAGGCGGAACGCGACTTTTCCGGCCCGAAACACGATGATCCGATGCAGGTCTCTTGCCCGGAGACCTTCGTCTGGGACGGCGTAAAATGCGTGAAGTCCGGCAACGCAAAGGCCGCGAAGCCTTGCGACCGCGAGACCGGCACGAAAGAAGAATGCACCGCCGCCTGCGACGCGGGAAGCGCGGACAGCTGCTTCAACCTGGCGGTCTATTCGTCCGAAGAGCTGAAAGTCCCGCAAGCCGACGGCACCACGAAGTCCACGCGCCTCCCCGAGCCGAATCCCGACGTCGCGCTGCTCGAGAAAGCCTGCTCTCTAGGTCACGCGTCGGCGTGCGCGCGCGCCGCCAGCATTCTCGGACACAAGGGGTTTCGAGGGTCCTCCGAGGCGGAAAAGAAGTCGGCGGTGGAGAAGTCCGCCAAGCTCTATGCCTCGGCGTGCGACCTCGGTGACCGTTGGGCATGCACCACGATGGCCGACTTTTACAACCCGAACACCGCAGAGCAACCCACGTTCGCGAAGAGCGTCGACAAGCACGTCGCCTACACCCGCCGCGCGTGCGACCTCGGCGCGGGCTACGCGTGCGGCAAGCTCGGCGATATGCACCGCGACGGCAAGGGAGCCAAAGAAGACAGCAAGCTCGCCATCGGAGCCTACGAGCGCCAGTGCAGCTCGGGCGGCTACACCGACGGCGACGGCTGCTACAAAATTGGAGCCATCTACGCGAACGGAAAGGGCGTTTCGGCGGACGACGCGAAGGCGATTTCTTACTTCGAGCGCGCCTGCGGTCTGCACAACATTCCAGGGTGCATGGCCGGTGTAGAGCTGGCGAGCACGGCGAAGGACTCCGCGAAGGCGCGGGCTCTGCTCGAAAAAGGCTGCACCAAGGAAGTTCGTGGGTGGGATACCTGCCTCGCACTTGGCGAGGCCTACGAAAAGGGCACGCTCGGCCTACAGAAAGACCTCGGCAAAGCGGCCGACGCCTACGAGCTCGGCTGCGGCAAGGGCGCCTGTGCACGCGCGGGTGACCTCTACAAAGCGGGCGGCCCAGGGCTCACCGCTTCCCTCGACAAGGCCCTCAATGCCTACACCCAAGGCTGCAACTCTTGGGGCGAAGCCAAGGCGTGCGCGGGGCAAGAAGCGATCTTGAAGGTGAAGAGCAAGGACGAGCTCGCGAGCTTCTACGAACAGCGCTGCGAGCAAAAGAACGATCCGCGTGCGTGCCTAAAGCTCAAGATCACGGGCGGCACGCCCAAGGACGAAACGATCAAGCGCTACGCGGACGCCGCCCAAGTCGCCTGCCAGCGTTTGCACTACGGCGACGAGTGCAAGCTCTGGAAAGAGCTAGGGGGAAGGCCCACGATGACCGAGCTCGCGCAGCCCACGCGCGAGGCCGTCCTGAAGAAGGCCCAAACCACGATTCCAGCCAAATCTGCACCCAAACGGTAATCTGCGCGCAGGGAATTTGGCCCGCACGTTTCGGATCGTCTAGCGGTCCATGCATGCGGGCCTCGTCGTTTCGAACCCCCGATCTTCGGGAAAAAGCCTCTGCCTTCGGGCTTCGTTTGGTCCTTGCAGCCGCCGGTCCGGTGGTGGCCACAGGACTTGGGCTGACCGTCGCGGCCGTCATCGTCTTTTCGGGCCCCGAAGCCACCGCGAAAGCGAGCTACGAGTCGGCCTACGGCTACGATCGCACCTGGAACGCGGCTCTTCGCCTCGTTCGTGTCGATATGGGCCTCAAGGTCATCGAGAAGGACGAGGGCTCCGGCTACTTGCTCTTCGAGTACAAGTCCTCGGAATCGGGCAAGAAGGTCACCAACGGCTCGATCGAGCTGATTCGCGGTCGAGACGATTCCCCCGTTCGGGTAGTCGTGCAGCTCCCGCAAATGCCCCGCTACCACGAGCAGGTGCTCGTCGACGGCCTCGCACGGAAGCTCCGCCAGGAGTATGGCGATCCCCCTGCCCGAGCCCCCCGAAGCGAAAAGAAGCCCGAAGACGCCGGCGCAGGCGACGCCGAGCCCTAAAGCGCCGATCAGGTTTTTGGACCGAGGATTTCGCTGGGTCAGCAAGCATCGCTAGGAGCGACGACGACGGATACTCTTGTATCCGAGGAGGAGCGACAACGAGGCGACGCTAAACCGGCGAAAGCCGACGGGATTCAACCTGTTCGGTGCTCCAGGCTGGCTCGTTCTGCTTCGCCGCCGCAATGGCGCTAGCGCGTCCCGGGGCGTCGACGAAAGCGCAAACGGTCGCAGGATTCTGTCGACGACCGGTTGCGGCTGCGCCTAAGGCTCAGGAGCCGGGAAGGACCAATGAAGGCTTCGGTGCGATCTTCGCCTCCGGAGCTCCCTTGGGCGACGCCTTCGCGGCTGTCTCCCCGCCTGGCGCAGATGCAGCTGCGTCTTTGCAGCAGCGAAAGCCGAGCTGATAGAACGAGAAGTGCTCGTAGTGCGCCGTCGTCATGGGACGGCAGCGCGTGCGAACCGGGCCCCAATAGCCGCCTTTCGAGCCGCTCTTGTAGGGGTAGCCGCTCTCGTTGACGACCCATTCGTCGACGTTGCCGGCCATGTCGGCCACCCCGAATGGGCTGACACACGCCTCGCGTGCTCCAGAAGGGTCACTCTGGTTTAGGCGCGCAAATTCCGCCGCGCGCCTCTTCGGATCGAACATGGCGTTCTCATCCGGCTTCGGGTGCGGTTTGTCGATGTTGCAGGCCTCGGCGTTCCGCGCGTAGCCGTACGGGTACGGAAGCCGCTCTTGGCCCTCGCAAGCGAGCGTCCACTCGCTGTCGTTGCAGAGGCGCTTGCCTTCCGCTTTGCAGGAGTCGCGTGACTCGTACCAGGTCGAGCCAATGAGCGGCTTTTCGCCCGCCTTGTTCGGGTACTCGAAGCGGTCGACGCAGAAGTGCTTCCGAATCGTCTTGGTCTGGCAGGGCCCGGTCGGAGCGAACTCGGCGCAGCGAAGCTTCGTCTCGGGATCGAGCCACCGGAGGCAGCGCTGCTCGAGCGCCGGACAGTATTCGCCTTCCACTTCGACCATGCCGGTCGGACAGTGGGACTCCGAGGCGTCGACCGGCGCGGGTGTCGTCGTCAGCTTGAGGCCGTTCGTTGCGAACTCGCCACGGGCCTCCGTCATGGGAACGTCGATCGGCGCCAACGCAGCCTGGCTTTCCGCCCCCGGCTCCGTTGGGCCCGGGCTCGCGCCCGCATGTGCGACGCCTTCGGTTTGCGAGGTTTGTCCCGCGCACACCGAAACGACGACGAATCCGAAGACCAAAGCACCAAACTTCGAGCGCTTCATGACTTCTCTCCC
>JAYUKI010000258.1:0-5098 GCA_043764595.1 Myxococcales bacterium
GCACCGCCGTGAGCGCATAGACGAGATTCTCGGCGACCGGAGACCTACCGAAGATTCCAACGATTCCGCACATGGTTATTCTCGTTTTCCTTCGTGCGATCTGAGACCACGAAAGAGGTCACGGAGCGTTTCGGCGTAAAGGGCATGTTCCACGGCAAGGCCGCGGCGTTCGACTTCCTCGAGGGTCTCGGCTCCGCGGAGGTCCACGGCGCGCTGAGCGAGAATGGGTCCCGTATCGAGGCCATCGTCCACCACGTGAACGGTGACTTTGGTCTCGGGCATCTTGCGCTCGAACGCGAAGGCATATCCGCCAAGGCCCTTGTGCTCTCGTGTGTCGGCAGGGTGCACGTTCACGATGCGACCCGGATAGGCCTTCACGAAGACCGGGGAGAGCACGCGCATGAACCCGGCCAGCACCACGAAGTCGAGCTTGTAAGGTGCAAGCTTCTCGACCATGGCCGCGTCCCACGCTTCCCTTGCGAGGCCCTCTTTGGGCTGCGCGATGGCCGGAATGCCGACTTCGTCGGCGAACACGAGGGCTCCTGCACCGGGTTTGTCGCTCGCTATCACGACGATCTCGGCTGAGCCCTTCAGCACTCCGTCTTTTGTCGCTGCGTGAAGGGCACGAAGGTTCGAGCCGCGCCCCGAAGCGAGGACTCCGACGCGCCTCACGAGAGCCCCCCGATGTCGCGTCGGTAGACGAGACCCGGGCCCGCGAGCTCCGCCACGCGCGCATAGGCACTTACTTTTGCATCCTCGCGTGTTGGCCCGAGGCCGACCACACCGAGCACACGACCTTGGGGAAGCAGCAACGTGTCTCCTTCTTTTCGAGCACTGGCGACGCAGACATGCGACGTGTCGCGCGGTGCGAGGTCGGCGGTCACACGCACGGGCTCGCCCACGGGCGCCCGCGGATACCCTTCGCGGGCGAGCACCACCGCGAGGGCATGGATGGCTCGGGGAGTCGCTTTTTTCTCGGCGAGCGTGCCCTTTGCACAGGCGAGGCACAGCTCGGCGAAGCTGCCGTCGATGCGCGGAAGCACGGCTTGCGCTTCGGGATCTCCGAACCGCACGTTGAACTCGAGGACCTTTGGACCTTCGGGAGTGAGCATGAGGCCCACGTAGAGAAAGCCGCGGTACGCGAGGCCATCGGCGACGAGACCTCGAACCGTGGGGCCCACGATCTCGTCGGCGATGCGCGCGTGCAGCGGATCGTCCGCGTCGAGCACCGGCGAAAATGCACCCATTCCACCCGTGTTCGGGCCAAGGTCCGCGTCGAGCAAGCGCTTGTGATCGCGCGACTCCGGAAGCACGACGGCGTGCCCGTCGGCCACGAGGAGCATCACCGAGAGCTCGGGGCCCACGAGTCGCTCTTCGACGAGCAATCGCGCGTTTTGGCCATAGCGCTCACGAAGCTCGAGGACAGCGGCGCGCGTGGCTTCGGTGTCATCGCACACGACCACGCCTTTGCCCTCGGCGAGACCATCGAACTTCACCACCGAGGTGTCCGGGAACGTGTCGAGCAGGGGGTCGTCCGTGGAGCTCTCGAGCACGACCGAGCGCGCCGTCGGAATGGCATGGCGCGCCAGAAATGCTTTGGCGAACGTCTTTTCGGTCTCGAGCCGAGCGGCCTCTTTGGAGGGTCCGACGACGGCGAAACCGGCTGTGCGTAGGGTGTCTGCGACTCCTTCGGCCAACAGCGCTTCGGGGCCCACGACCACGAGCTCGACTCCGTGGGCGGCGAGCGCGTCACCAAGCGACGTGCCCGCTGGAAGGTCGCCAATCGAGCCAAAAATGCCTGGATTCCCAGGTACGACGACGACGGAGCCTTCGCCCAGATCGTCGGCGAGGCGCCGCGCGAGGGCGTGCTCACGGCCTCCCTTTCCGAGGACGGCGGCCTTCATGACTCCCTCCCTTCGGTCGGTCGGCATAGGCAAGCCAGTCGCCTGCGGCTCCTTTGCATGTTCATGAGCTCCTCCCTTCGAAAGGTCGCATGCTCACGAGCCGAACGCCTCCTCGGCGCGGGACAAGATGTCTTGGGCGATGCGCGCGGCGTCTCCGACATAGGTCGTGACCTCGAGCGCACGAAGCTTCGTTTTCACGTCTTCGGGCACGTCGAGCGCTTCGACGAACGCCGCGATGTCCTCGTGGGTCATGGCTCTTCCGCGCGTGAGCGTGAGGAGCCGTGTGTACGGATCGTCGTCCACGTGCATGCGCAGAATGGTTTGAATGGGCTCGGCCAAGAGCTCGGGCTGTCCGAGCAGAGTGGTGCGGCACGTCTCTTCGGCCAGGGCAACACGGCCAAGCCCCACCAAAACCTCTTCGAGAGCGAGCACGTGGTGCGAAAGGGCCACTCCGACGTTTCGGCTCACGGTGCTGTCCGAGAGATCCCGCTGCATGCGCGAGCGGCAAAGCTTGTCCGACATGAACGCGAGGAGGGCATTCGAGAGCGAGAGGTTTCCCTCGGCATTCTCGAAGTTGATGGGATTGACCTTGTGCGGCATCGTGGACGATCCCACTTCGCCGGCTTTGGCCTTTTGCACGAAGAGGCCGCGCGAAATGTAGAGCCAAACGTCCTGGCAGAGGTCGAGGACGACGTTGTTCGTGGCGCGGACTTCGTTGAACCAGCGCGCCCAGGCGTCGTGGTCTTCGATTTGGGTGGTGGCCGGATTGGGCACGAGGCCGAGCCGCTCCACGAGGCGACGCTCGTATCCTCCCCAATCGTACGTGGGCGCTGCGGCGAGAAAGGCCGAGCGATTCCCCGTGGCGCCGTTCAGCTTTCCGTAGAGCCGGACTCGGGACAGGGCCTCGTGGGCGCGCACCAAGCGACCGAGAAAAACGGCAATCTCTTTTCCGGCCGTGGTGGGCGAGGCCGGCTGTCCGTGGGTGCTGGACGGGAAGGGCGTGCCGGCGTGCGCCCGCACGAAGCTAGAGAGTGCAATGCCAAGATCGCGCACGAGGGGGAGCTCGACTTCGGCGAGGAACGCGTCGAACAGGGTTCCGTAGGCGAGGTTGTTCACGTCCTCCGAGGTGAGCCCGAAGTGGATGCGGTTCGGCTTGCGAAGCTCGGCGCGCCGCTTCAAAAAGACCTCGCAGGCCTTCACGTCGTGGCGAACTTCGGACTCGATGGCCTTGAGCTCGGTGTACTCGGCGTCGTCGAACGTGACCGGTACGCGGCGGAGGCGTTCGCGTTCGCCCTCGTCGAGCGTGCCGAACAAGCCCGTTTCGTCGAGCGCGAGCGCGTGTTCGACCTCGACCCGGAGGCGAGCCCGCATAAGCGCGTGCTCCGAAAAGTAGACCGACAGTCTGGACAGGCGCTTTCCGTAGCGCCCGTCGATGGGCGAGATCGCATGCGCGTCGGCGAGAGATACGTCGGAAACGGCGGTGCTCATGATTCCTCCGAGAGGGCACGATCGGCGCGAAGGAGCGCTTCTTTTGTGGCGTTTTGATCGACGGTGAAGCGCGCCCGAAGGGACCGAAGGTTCAGGGAGCGCAGCGCGGCGAGTGCGGCACCTTCGGGGGTCTCGGCCCGAACGAAAGGCGAAGCGCCGTGCACCACCACTCCGCGTGTTCCTTCGACGTGCGGTGAGGCAATGACCGGCAGATCGAGGTTCGCGGCGAGCGTCGCCGCGAGGCCGTTTTCTGCGCCGCCAATGGCAATGACGGCTCCGGGCTCGAGCGAGCCCGAATAGGCATCGGCGAGGTCACCGATACGCTCGCCATTCTCGTGGGGCGAGAACATGCGGGCGAAGGTGCGCACGCCATGGCGCTCGAGAATCCCCCGGAGGTGACGAACGTGTCCGAGATCGGCTTCGCGTGCGGCCACGACCGTCACGAAGCCCGGTCGAATGTGCTCCTCGGCCACCAGGGCTTCGTAGAGGCGTGCCGCCGGATCCGGCGCGTTCGACGGCTCGAGCGACGTGACACGACGAAAGAGCTCCACGTAGCGCGCGCGCGTCTCTTCGAGGACGTCGGCAGGAAGAACGAGGGGAAACTGGCCTGTCTTTTCCCGCTCCTTCAGCATGTAGATGCGGACGAATTCCTTGTCGAGCGGCGGCACGTCTTTGGGCGACTCGGCGTGCCGTTTGGCGTCCCAAATGCGCGACGAGTCCGGCGTGTGGATCTCGTCTATCAAGACGAGCTGTCCGTCGATGAGCCCGAGCTCGTACTTCGTGTCGGCGAGCACGAGGCCCCGCTCGGCGAGCACCTCGGTGCCGCGCTGGAAGAGCGAAAGGGCCACCGCGTGCATCTTCTCGTAGAGGGCCTTCTCCACGAAACCCTCGCGAACGAGATCCTCCGGGGTGATTTCGCGATCCGATTCCTCTTTGGTCGTGGGCGTCACGATGGGGGTTGGAAGCTTCTCGTTTTCACGGAGGCCCTCCGGAACCACGACGCCCGAAAAAACGCGCTTTCCCTCGGCATAGCCTCGCGCCATGGAGCCCGCCATGTAGCCGCGCACCACCATCTCGACGCGAATGGGCGTGGCCTCCCGCACGATGGAGGCCTGTTCGGTGAGCACCGATACCAGGTGGTTCGGGATGATGTCCGCGGTTTTGGCGAACCAAAACGCCGCGAGCCGATTGAGCACTTCGCCTTTCTGGCGAATGGGCGTTTTTAGCTTCAGATCGAACGCGCTGATGCGGTCCGTGACGACGATGAGGCGACGCTCGGCGTCGATGCGGAAGCTGTCGCGGACCTTGCCCGCGTGGAGCTTCTCGAGCTGGGGACTGCGGACGTGTTCGAGGACGGTCACGGGATTTCCTTTCCAGTGCTCAGTGGCGAAAGTGCCGAGTCTCGGTCATCACCACCGCCACCCCACGCGCGTCGCCCGCGGCCACCACCTCGGCGTCCCGGATGGAGCCGCCGGGCTGGAGAAGTACGCGGAAGCCACCGTCGGCTACGACCTCGAGAGTGTCGGCGAAGGGCAAAAACGCGTCCGAGACGACGTAGGCGTCGGCGCACGCTGTGGCGATGGTCGCGGTGTCGTCGCCGAGCTCGGCGCGAAGCGTAGCGTGGGCACGTTCGACGGCGATGCGGGCGGAGGCGACGCGGTTCGGCTGTCCGGCGCCCATTCCGAGGAGCTGGAGCTCGCCGTCCT
>JAYUKI010000259.1:0-1539 GCA_043764595.1 Myxococcales bacterium
CATCGAAGTCGATGCCCAAGGGGACGTTCGCTACCGCGTCGGCGAAGAGCCCAAGAGCGAGCTCGAAGAGTTCGACGAGCGCCTTGCCGAGGCCGAGAAAAAGAAGAAGGCCCTCCAGTGACTGGCGAAAGCGACGACGACGGCGACTTCGACACGACCCCCTCCACCGCGCAGCGAACCCGTCGCTCGCTCACCCACGTTGGTGGCGACATCACGCGCGGAGGGGACCAAGAAGGCTCGCTCGCGCTCGCGCACGCCTTGGAAGTGGCTCCGGCTGGGGACCTCGAAGAAGAGCCCGAGCGCGCCGACGTTCACGGATTTCACGTGTATCCTGCACGCATGCACCCGACGACCGCCTCGCGTCTCGTGCAGGCGTTCGCCGCCAAAGGCGCGCTCGTCCTCGATCCGTTTTGCGGCTCGGGAACCGTTCTCGTGGAAGCCGTCGCCGCCGCGAGGCGCGCGACGGGCACCGACTTGAACCCGCTCGCCGTGCGTCTCGCCAAGCTCAAGGTGCGCGACTTTTCCGAACAAGATCGAGAGCTTCTGGTCCGTGAAGCCGAAAAGGTACGGGCCTTCGCCGACACGCGACGCAAGGCCAAAGCGGGCGCCACCATGCGCTATCCCGAAGCCGACGTGGAGCTGTTCGAGCCGCACGTGCTGCTCGAGCTCGACTCGCTTCGCGCCGCCATCGCGAGCGCCGATCCGAGCGCACGCGATCCCCTCGAGCTCGTCTTGTCGAGCCTCCTCGTGAAAGTGAGTCGCAAGCGCGGCGACACGTCCACGCAGACCGAAGCGCGAAGGCTCGCCGCGGGCTACACCGCCAAGCTCTTTTTCCGAAAGACCGAAGAGCTCGTCACCCGGCTCGCGGCCTTCGCCGAGCGCTGTCCTTCGCCGCGTCCTCGTGCGCGTGTCGTCATCGACGATGCCACGGAGCTTGCCAAGATCGACTCGTTCAGCGTCGACACGATCGTCACGTCGCCTCCCTATGTGGCCACGTACGATTACGCCGAGCACCACGAAACCCGCTCGCGCTGGCTCGGCCTCCGCACCGAGCGCTTCCACTACGGTGAGTTCGGCTCACGACGCGCATACGCCAGTCTCGATCCGGACCAAGCCCGCGACGCTTGGCTCGGTGAGCTCGTGAAGATGCTCCGTGCCTTCGCGCGGGTCGTGCGGCCCGGCGGAAAAATCGTCCTCCTCATGGCGGACTCGGCTGTCGCTGGCGAAGCTCTTCGGGCGGACGATCTCGTGGCCGAGGCCTCCGAGCACGTGCCGGCTCTGCAGTGCGAAGCCCGCGCTTCGCAAGCGCGACCGCACTTTCATGGGCCCACGGCCGCGGCGTTCCGAAACGAGCCGCGTCGAGAGCACGCGCTTTTGCTCGGTCGTCCAAAGACGACAAGCAGGGCTTCCAAGGGTGGCAGTCCGGGACTATAGAAGGCCCCATCGCCATGCCGACCGTCGTCTTCGAGAAAAAAGGCAAGCCCGTCCTCACCGTCTCCGCCCCCGAAGGCGGTTCCATCCAGGACATGTGCGACGACC